>JACAAY010000088.1 GCA_013377095.1 Desulfuromonadales bacterium | reverse complement strand
AGCAAGCGCCAGCGGCTGGACAACCTCCGCACCGACCTCGTTCACCTTCTCCGCCGAAGGATCCAAAACCGCCTATGCCTGGGCCAAGGACGCCGCCGGTAACGTATCCAGCAGCCTGACTACAACCGTAACCATCACGCTTCCCGACCTAACCGCCCCGACGATGAGCGCCTTCAGCATGCCGTCCACCGCAACCACCCTGTCAGTTGCCATCTCCAGCCTGACCGCCACAGATAACCGCGCCGTCACCGGCTACCTGGTAACTGAAAGCTCCACCAAACCCGCAGCAAGCGCCAGCGGCTGGACAACCTCCGCACCGACCTCGTTCACCTTCTCCGCCACTGGTACAAAGATTGCCTATGCTTGGGCTAAAGATGCAGCCGGTAACGTGTCCAGTAGTCTCTTAGCTTCTGTTAGCATTAGCCTGACAGATACCAAGGCCCCAAGTGTTTCACGATTTTCAATCCCTCCAACATCTTCATCAAAAACAATATCCATAACAAGATTTACAGCTAATGATAATGTTGGCGTGATTGGATATCTTATTACTGAAACTAGTACTCCCCCTGCAACAAATGCAATAGGATGGTCAAATTCAAAACCTACAACGTATACTGCTGCGACCTCCGGTAGTCATACACTCTATCCGTGGGTCAAGGATGCTGCCGGGAATGTGTCTGCTGTCTTTGGATCACCCAAAACCGTTAATATTTCAGTTACTTCAGCATCCAATGCAATCGATACAATAATAGCCTTTAACGATGCAAAAGATACCTATTATACTTCACTGCAGCAGGCATATGACGATGGTTTGGATGGCGATACACTCTTGACTAAGGTTATCTCAATAAATGAGAACATAAATACTGATCTTTCTAAGAAAATTGTTGTTGCTGGGGGGTATGACGATCAATTTTCAGTTGTTAGCTCTTACACTAACCTTCAAGGTAAAGTAACAATTGGACAGGGCGCCCTTGTGGTAGATCGTATGATTATTGACTAACTTTACATTAAAAATACTGATCATTGTTAAACCAAAAAAAGCGACGTTTTGAAACGTCGCTTTTTTTAATTTGGTGGGTGACTAGAGTTAGAATATTCACAAAAAAATAGAGCTAAGATATATTTTTTATTCTTTCGTAAAATATATTTTTAAGTAGGATGCATTTCCCATCGAGAACTTCAATAATATTTTCTTTTTCCAAACGATTCAAAACCCTCGTTACTGTTTCACGCGTAACTGACGCATAGTTGGCAATCTGCTGATGTGTCAGTTTTATGTTTATAATCCCTCCACGGTTATCCACCACGCCATACAGTTCCTGCATTCGGCTTAGCACCGCCATAATCCTTTTCTCGGCATTATCGAAGCTCATTATTCTGATCATCATCCAGGCCTCGCGAAGTTGGGTACAAAGTGCCGTGATGATGTTGCGGCGCATGTTGTCGTTAGTTTCGATGAAACGATCAAAATCATCTCTCCCAAGAAGTCCGATTTCAGAATCTTCCATGGCTATGACCGTTGCAGGCGAGGTCTTGCCATCGAGTAGCGCCATTTCGCCAAAATATTCTTTTTTCTTGTGGATTGTAATTATCTGTTCACGACCATCTAAGTTGATTTTCACTACCCTTACTTTGCCCGAGTAGACGATATACATGTATTTCGTTGTTTCTTCCTCAAAAAGAACGACTTCATTCTTTGTAATGCGTTTTCTTTTGATGTGGGACTCCAGTTCCAGTAAATCATCCTCGGAAAGTCCGGAAAAGAAGGGAATGCTATTTAGAATTCGGTCACTTCGTTTTTTTTGAGAAGCTGTATCCATCTCTATTGTCCCCGAAAATGTTTTCTGATTCGAATAACCGATAGCCTTTCAAATGGTCAAGCGGATTGTCATGCGTAATGTCCTGTTTACAGTATCATATTTTTTGCATTTATCAACATTAATGGAGGGCATGCGCGCGTGTCAATTATTGCATAAGTTTAAAAAAACTGTATGATTGCAGCTAATAATGCAAATCAGAATAGTATTATTCTGGTTGATCTGTTGTCCCTGTACCCATGAACGCACACATTGAAGAAGGCAACTGGTTGAATATTTGTAATGTTTTAACTCAGTCTTGCCTTGTTCCCGATAAAGGAGTTTTTGTGAATTGTGAACATATTATCTCAGTGATTGGCCTCGGATACGTCGGGTTGCCGGTTGCGATTGCATTTGGCAATGTCCGTCGGACCATTGGTTTCGACATCAACACCCAGCGAATACGTGAACTTCGTGATGGACACGACCGGACCGGTGAGGTGAGTCGACATGAGTTGCTATCAGCTAACATTCTGTTTACTGATGTAATTGAAGAACTTTCAACGGCAAACTTTCATATTGTTGCCGTTCCAACGCCTGTGGATGAGGCACATCAACCTGATCTTACCCTGATGTACATGGCGTCGGAGACCCTCGGCAAGGCGCTGAAAAAGGGTGATATAGTTGTTTATGAATCTACCGTCTATCCCGGTGTTACGGAAGATGAATGTGTGCCTGTGCTGGAGCGTGTTTCCGGACTGATCTGCGGTCGTGATTTTACGGTAGGCTATAGTCCGGAACGCATCAACCCAGGGGACAAAGAGCATACCTTTACAAAAATCAAGAAAGTTGTTTCCGGCCAGGATGCTCAGACCCTTGAAGCTGTTGCGCGGGTGTATGAATCGGTAGTGACAGCCGGAGTTCATCGTGCACCATCAATCAAGGTTGCCGAGGCAGCCAAGGTCATTGAAAATACGCAACGCGATCTTAATATTGCCCTGATGAACGAGCTTGCCTTGATTTTCGACCGTATGGGCATTGATACAAATGATGTTCTGGAGGCGGCCGGCACCAAATGGAATTTTCTTAAGTTTAAACCGGGTCTTGTGGGAGGACACTGTATCGGTGTAGACCCCTATTATCTTACCCATAAGGCAGAGAAAATAGGTTATATTCCCCAGGTGATACTGGCAGGCCGCCGCATCAATGATGGAATGGGCAAATTTGTTGCACAGCGTACCATCAGGGAAATGATCCATGCGGGACACAACATCCTGGGAAGCAGGGTGACCATACTTGGGTTGACATTCAAGGAAGATTGTCCCGATCTCCGAAATTCCAAGGTGATCGATGTTATACGGGAACTTGAGGATTACGGAATCAATGTTCAGGTGTGTGATCCCCAAGCTGACCCCGCTGAGGCTGTTCATGAGTATGCTGTCCAGCTTGTTCCGCTGGAGGGTCTAAAGCCTGCTGCTGCCGTTGTCGCCGCGGTTGCTCACCGCCAGTTTCTCTCCCTGACTGCGGAAAATCTTTCCCTTGTTATGGATGACAATCCGGTTCTGATCGATGTAAAGGGGATGTTTGACCTACGAGCGATGGTGGTAGCGGGAATTCGGGTCTGGAGGTTGTAGGCTGATTGTGGCACTTCAAGGGAACAGGGACCTGGGATCAGACTGAAATAAGGATGTACAAAATGAATAGGTTTGAAATGATAATGGAAGGGCTGCATGCAGAGCCGAAAACTTGGCTGATCACCGGGGCCGCCGGTTTCATCGGTTCCAACCTGCTGGAATTTCTCCTGCGGCTTGATCAGCGGGTTGTTGGCCTTGACAACTTTTCCACCGGCAAAAAGGATAACCTCAATGAGGTGAGAGAGTCTGTTCCTGAACAACAATGGCAGCGTTTTAGATTCATCGAGGGGGATATCCGCGAAATTGACACCTGCCACGTGGTCTGCCGTGGAGTGGACGTTGTTCTGCATGAAGCGGCGCTTGGGTCGGTGCCTCGCTCGATCGAAGATCCGGTCAGCAGCAATGCCAGCAATGTTACCGGCTTTCTGAACATGCTTGTGGCTGCGCGAGATGCAAATGTTCAGCGGTTTGTCTATGCGGCCAGCAGTTCCACCTATGGTGACCATCCGGGGCTTCCCAAAAAAGAAGAGCTAATCGGAAAACCACTCTCCCCCTATGCGGTCACAAAGTACGTGAATGAACTGTATGCCGATGTTTTTGCCAGAACCTATGGCATGGAAACGATAGGATTGCGTTACTTCAACGTGTTTGGGCCGCGTCAGGACCCGGAGGGTGCCTATGCTGCTGTTATACCCCGCTGGATCAGGGCACTAATCATTGGAGAAGCGGTGTATATCAACGGCAACGGTGAAACCAGCCGAGATTTCTGTTTTATTGATAATGTGATCCAGATGAACCTGCTGGCTGCCACAGCACAGAACCCGGATGCGGTGAATCAGGTGTACAACACTGCGGTCAATGCGCGTACCACGCTTATCGAACTGTTTGATAAATTGCAAAGTCGATTGTTGCCCCATTTTTCTCACTTGCTTGGCTGCAAGCCGGTTTATCGTGATTTTAGGGCAGGAGATGTTCTCCATTCCCAGGCTGATATTGGCAAGGCTGCCGGGTTGTTGGGATATGCGCCAACCCACACCATTGATGCGGGGCTTGATGCGTCCCTTGCGTGGTACATGGCAAATCTTTCTCCAGTGAAGGGCTGATGTGAACAGTCCCCGAGTACTATGATCATAACCATTGTTGCTATAATTGCCTTGCTGATTACCGCAGGATACACGCTATACCGTGAAAGATCCCGCAGTGGCCTGTTTCTCAGTCTAGCCCTGTTGCTAACCGCATTGCTGGAACTGTTCGACCTGCTGGCGCTGACCGCTGGTAGTGATGCCATATACTGGAAATGGTTTGCATTGCTTGCGGAATCGCTGCTTCCCTCCATCTGGATTCTGTGCAGTCTGACATTTGCCCGGCAGACCGGTCCCTGGAAAATCGGTCACCGTCTCCAGGGAGTGGTAGGTTTTACGCTTCTCTTTTGCCTGTTGCCGTTTGTATTTCCCCTGAGTTCATTTTTCTACGCACCTGACTTTCCCGCTGAACGCCTTCTTTTCCTTGGCAATATCGGCTATTTCTATTATCTGGGAATTATGGCCTCACTGATTTTTGCCCTAGTGCATTTTGAGGCCACTCTTGCCAACGCATCCCCTGAGTCTCTCAACAAAATAAAATTTGAAGTCATCGGTCTCGGAACAATCTTGGCTGTGCTGGTCTTTTATTTCAGTCAGGCGTTGTTATACCGAAGCCTTAACATGAATTACCTGACACTGCGCTCGTTTCTGTATCTTGTTGCGATAGCATTAATTGCATATTCGTTGGTATTCCGCCGTGGCAACGTGCATATCCAGGTTTCACGTCAGGCAGCGTTCAAGTCGGTTGTATTGATAGCCGTGGGTATTTATCTCGTTATGTTGGGGCTGTTGGGAGAGGGAATGCAGTATTTTAATGTCTCTTTCCAGCGCACTGTGACAATCTCCTTTGCCTTCCTGGTAGGAATTGTGCTCTTAATACTGTTGCTCTCCGAAAGATTCAGGCGGGAAGTAAAAGTTGCTCTGCACAAGAATTTTTATCAGCACAAACATGATTACCGTACCCAGTGGCTTCGTTTTACCGAACAGCTTGCCACTTCCCGCTCCGGAGAGGAGCTCTTGCAGCGGATACTTGCGGCGTACTGTGATATCTTTGGGATCAGCGGTGCTGCCCTGTTCATCTTTGAGAAAAACCGGGGTGGTTACTGCATGACGGCGGGACACGAATTCAAGATCATTGATGAAGTAATCTCACCAGACAATACACTTGTAAAATTTATGAAAGAGCGTGCCTGGGTCGTCAGCACCAAAGACGAAAATCCTGAAATTATGGAACAAAATGTGCGTTTTTTCGCAGAAAACAACATATCCTTTGTTATACCGATATTTTCTGGAGAACAGGTTGAAGGTTTTATTGTATTGGGGAGTGTTATTACGAAAGATGAAATCTATATTTATGAAGACTATGATTTGATGAAAACCATTGCGCGCCAAGCTTCCCAGGCAATTTTACATCAAAGAATTTCTGAACAGTTGTCACAGGCGCGTGAAATCGAAGCCATCGGCAATGTCGCTGCTTTTGTTGCCCATGATTTGAAAAATCTGGTTTCCAACCTGTCGCTGATTGTTGAGAATGCCGGCCGATACATACAAAACCCTGACTTCCAGCAGGATATGCTTCTCTCGCTGGGAAATACGGTTGTCAAAATGCAGCGCTTAATTGGGCGGTTGAAGAATCTTGGTGAACGAGATCATTACAATCTCCAACCAGTCAATCTGCTTGGTTTGGCGGATAAAACGGCCAAGATGGTAAGTGGGGCTCCAATTACTGTTTCAGGAACTCCGGAAACAGTACTTGTAGATGAGAATGAAATGCAGAATGTCATCATGAATCTGATCATGAACGCCATTGAGGCTTCTGCACCCAATGCACCCGTGTCTGTTGAGGTCGGTTCTGCCGGGATACCGTATATTTGTGTCAGAGATCGAGGCTGTGGCATGACGGCCAATTTTATACGATCTGAACTGTTCAAACCATTCAAGACAACAAAGAAGAAGGGGTTGGGTATCGGGTTGTACCAATGCCGCCAGACGGTAGAGTCCTATGGTGGACGTATTGAAGTAAGCAGTGAGGATGGCAAGGGTTCAACGTTTACGATCTGGTTTGGCGCTCACGGTGAGAGTGGTGCTGTAGTAAGGCCGGATACGGTTTAAGGAGTTTATACTGATGGAAAAAATTTTGATAATTGATGACGACTCCGATATTCGGCAGCAACTTAAATGGGGGTTGAGCGACGAATACGCGGTGCTTCTGGCTGGTGATGTAAATGAAGGAATTGGTGTTTTCAAGAAACATCATCCCACGGTAGTAATCCTCGACCTGGGCCTTCCCCCCCATGAACATGCTTCGGACGAGGGGTTCAGGGGGCTGGCTGCGATGCTCGACCTGAATCCACATGTCAAAATTATTATGTTGACCGGGAATAGCGAACGGGAAAACGCGCTCAAAGCCATGCAGATGGGTGCCTATGATTTCTATCCAAAACCACCGCTGCTGAATGAGTTGAAAGTCATAATCTGTCGCGCCATCCATCTGGCCGGTATCGAGGAACAGAATCGCTCGTTGCAGCGAGCCATTGAGATGAAATCGATTTCAACCGGCGGCATGATTGGTCAGTGTCCGGAGATGCAGACCATTTTTTCCACCATCAAAAAAGTAGCTCCTTCCAATGTATCGATAATAATAACTGGAGAAAATGGAACGGGCAAGGAGTTGGTTGCCCAGGCGCTTCATGATGCCAGTCTCCGTAATAAGGGGCCGTTTATCCCGATTAACTGTGGTGCAATACCGGAAAACCTTCTGGAGTCCGAGTTGTTTGGCCACGAGAAGGGGGCTTTTACCGGCGCCCATGCCACAGTTCAGGGTAAGCTTCAGTACGCCAACAAGGGCACACTCTTTCTCGATGAGATCGGCGAGTTGCCGGTCAATCTTCAGGTGAAATTGCTCCGTTTTCTTCAAGAGGGAGTGATTCAGAGGGTAGGCGGCAGAGTTGATATTCCGGTTGATACCCGTACTGTTTGTGCGACCAATGTGGATATTGTCAAGGCAATCAAAGAAGGGCGATTCAGGGAGGATCTTTATTACCGGATCAGTGTTATCTCTATTAACCTGCCTCCGCTCCGTGAGCGGGGGGATGATATCCTGCTGTTGGCCAATTATTTTCTGCGGATGTTTAATGATGAGCACAAGAAGAGAATCCGCCGCTTCAGCGCAGCGTCAGTCAGTTTTCTCAAGAGCTATGAGTGGCCGGGCAATGTGCGCGAACTGCGCAACCGAGTGCAGCGGGCTATCATCATGAGTGACGCCGCTGCCATAGAACCGGTTGACCTGGGATGTGAGGTGGAGTTGCCGGAAAAATCGGAAACCATCAAACCAATCATCAGTCTTAGGGATGCAAGGGATAAGGTTGAGCGGGAGTTAATTGCATGTGTGATTGAGCGGCAAAATGGAAACATCGCCAAGGCCGCTGAGGAACTGGGGGTGAGTCGGCCGACGCTCTATGATCTGCTGAAAAAGCATGGTTTGACGCCGTTAACATCGGTTGAAAAAGCACCAGACTTGGTGCCATAATTACTATGTCTAAGCTGGTTGCAAGGCTCAATAAAAATCATAAACAAGAAAAGGCGTTGCAGGTGCAACGCCTTTTGTAAATAATGCTGGTTTTGATAAAGCTCTCACGACTCTTTGTTCATTTTGCGTTTACTAAAAATGGCTAAACCGAGCAAACCAACTCCAAGCAGAACCATGGATCCGGGCTCAGGAACGGGGGCTACGCCACCTCCAAGGTTAGTAATATAGGCATGAACGATTTCAGTGTTGCCGAGCCCCACAGAGATTCCATCTTGAAAATCAACTTTAATTGTATTGCCGTCAAACGTAAAATAATCTGGTAAAGTTGATTTATCCCAAGTTAAGGTCCCACCAGAAAAAACTCCGAATAGTGAACCAAAAACTCCATTGCCAATGCCGGTTGCTGCACCAATACTTGGCAAATCAAATGCAAGCTTTGCGGCGATTGAGTATGTACCAAGACCAGTTCCGCTAGTCGTTAATGTAAAAAAGTCTACGGTTTTACTCTCATTATTACCCAATGTAAAAATTTGGTTCCCTAGTGTGCTGGATATAGCTCCGGACAGGTTTGCACCCCATACTGATTCACTGACTACTACTGATGAAGCGCCAACCCCTGCCAAATCAAACGTCACTGGTGTCGCTCCTGCAGCTCCTGCAAAACAAATAACCAACACTAAACAGGCCAAAATTGTTGGAAGTTTTTTCATTGTTTTTCTCCTCAGATATATTTTGATACCCAGGGTTATGGGTAATCATTTTTCAGATGAAGAAGCAATTTGGGTGCCAAAGTGTAACCCGTTAAAACTAAACATATTTATTGATGCTAGAAATTAAGTTGTTTGTGGTTGTAAAGTGAGTCGACATTTGCTACGGCAGGGCATTGTGCGTCGAATAGAAGTTGTTGATATTTTGCAATATGAGGTAATATTGGTTAAACATTTAAAGACAGTCCAATTTACCAAAAAAACCATTTTCCCGTATACAGTACATATACCGCCAGCGCCAAGTTGGAAACTGCATGAGCAAGAACGCATTGAGACAAGCTGCGGGTCTTGTAGAGAATCAGGTTGTAAACGGTTCCGGCCATCAGACCCGCCAGGATATAGGTGTGCTCCAGTCCGAACAGTACAGCAGTTATCAGAAACGAAACCCACGTGAACGCCCCAATCGCAACCCTGTCGAAATCCTTGTCGATGATGTAGCGGATCAGGAATGAGCGCCAGAATAACTCTTCCATCAACGGGACCACTAGTACCGCTCCGCAAACTCTGAAAACCGTCATAATGATCTGCATGTTTTTACCCGGCAGTAGCGTAGGATTGTACCCCTGTGGTGCACTGGTGGCACTGAAAGCCCAGTCCATGTGGATCCAGAGAAAAAAAACCAGCAAGCCGACTGCGCTGACAGCCAGGGTTGTTGGAATGTTTGACAGATCCTTGAACTCCAGTTCCTGGTATTCGCGCCTGTAGTGGTAGAGCAGATAGCCGACAGTTAATGCTTTTACGGGGTAGAGATAATACAGTATCGTCATATCAATCTGGAAAAGACCCTGGCCTGCGAAAAAGCGGATAATTTCATCGACTCCAATTAACGCCATGAAAACGGCGAAGGGGACATATCGGTAAAAAGCCGCATTCACAAATTGTTGTTTATGCATTCGTATGAACTCCTCAATATTATTGAAAATGCACTGTAAGGTAATCCGACATGTGGTTGCACAAGGTGTTGATCCTGTTGATAGAGCATGCAATGAAGCAAAAAAGGCGTCTGGTTTCAGGCGCCTTTTTTGAAAATTGTTATAAAATAAAGGCGCTTTGTGCGCCTAAGGATCTTGAGTGGGTATCAGTGGATACAGTCGGTGATCTTGTATGTCTCACGCATGATAAGATCATGGTCCTTGCATTGTGCTGTGATCGCATTTCTCAGGTGAACAAAGGAGTTGACGTCCATCCCCTTGATTTTTACACCAAGTCCGCTCTCTTCACTGCGCACCACGTCGGCAGTCAGATATATTGATGCGCTGGGCGATACATAGACCGTGATCTGGAGGGGGGTGTGCAGTGGTAGCTTCTGATTTGTGTTGATGAAGAGCCCCTGCAAGCTCGCATCTTTGATGTTTGCAAAAAACATCTGGTTGTCATGCTTGATGGAAGCGCATTCAGGAAGGTGGACCCTGATAAAATTTCTGTTTTCCATGAAGGGAACCCTGGTTGCAGAGGATTTTTTGTACACTTATTTTTCGTAAAATTTATCTGCAAAATATGTGCCCTCTGTATAAACGCCCGTCGCAATGGATAAAAACGCAGGATTTTTCGTGTTGTCACGATATATGTAAAGAGATTCGACAGTTATGGTTTTGGATCCATTGGGGAGGCGCCGGTTGTTATTTTGGTGATTTTCCCGAAGCTATCCCGATCAACAGGCGATAGGGACCGGGAACTCCCGTGGGTATAAAGGCTACCCTGTCACCCGGTTGGATGTGGTGGTCCAGTGAGTACACCAGATGGTTCACGAAGACCGCTTCAACCTGATCCAAGGGCAGCTCAAGTTTCAAGGGCCGTGCAACCTGACGGTGCAGTTGTCACAGTGACGGTTGGCTCCAGGCCGTGATCCTTTTGATATGTATGCAGACAGCCAAACATCCGTACCGTTGTCTTTGCTTGTGCGCACATGTTGTGCTCCCTTTCAATAGATAGGGTGGCCAGATCCGACTAAAAGCATACCATGTGAATATACTTAAGGATGTCAGTTACACCTGAATGGCGTAGGTCTCAATCATCCAGCGGGCGATGCTTCGGGAACCGCCGGAGGTGGCGGGAATGGCGTCACCCTTCAACCAGTGCGTTTCTATGACTTCCACACCGTCGGGTGTCGGTTCACCATCGACATAGTCCGCCAGAAAGCCGATCATCTGCTGGCTGGGGAAGGGCCAGTTCTGGCTGCCCAGATAGCGGATATTGGTGATATTCAGGCCAGCCTCTTCCCGTACCTCCCTCTGTACGCACTCCTCAAGGGATTCTCCGAAATCGACAAAGCCGGCAATGGGGCTGAAGCGTCCCGGCACCGCCCCTGCCTTGCGTATCAGCAGCACTTCGTCTCCACGTTTGACCAGTACTATCACGCAGGGATGGATGTGGGGAAAGTGTATCTCTTTGCATAACGTGCAGCGTTTTCCCCAGGTATTGCGGATTCTGGAAGTCTCACCACCGCAGACCGAACAAAAACGGTTGCGGCGTTCCCAATGAAGAATCTGACTGGCGCGACCGGCCAGCGTAGCAAGCCGTTCATCCAGACGCAGGTCGGGACCGAAAAAGGGAAGAACCTCAAATCCGGGAGGCGGGGCATTATCAACGGCGATCCTTGCCGCACGTAAGGGCTCCCCTTGCCAGAGACCGATTCCAACCGGCTCTGCCTCGGGCAGGCAGCCTGCGGGAAGTTGGCCATGGGGGAGTTCAGGGCTGCCGCCAGATGTGGCTAGCAGCAGTGTCTGCCCCTGAAGGATTGCCCAGAATCCGGGTGTGTCAATGGGTACGGCATCGGGGGTGAGAGGTGAGAACCACGGGGTGATGGCTTTGTTGTTGTAGGGAAGATCGCCTGTGGTCGTCATGGTATGAAGCTTTGAGGTGTTTGTCATGGTGGCCTCGCATTGGATGTAGTGTGTCACACTGTGTGGAAAAAACTGCCGGCACTGTTTTTGTCTGTGGTAAGATCAATAAAAAACAACATTACTCAGGTTGTGTTTTTACGGTGCTGAACTACGCTTTCAAGGGCGACTTTGCGGATAATTCTCTCTGTCTCAACAGCTGTCAGGCCGACACTGGGCCGGTTGCCCATCAAAGTGGGTCGATTCACCTGTGGGTGGATTGTGCAATTCAGGAGCCGGAGGTCCGTGGATATGGCGACCATTCAGGTACAGAGCGGCATGATAGGACCCCTCGTCTTTGACGATGGCAAACTCGGCTTTCATGCCGTTGTTGAGGATTTTGGTTAATACAATGCGTTTGAAAATCATTGCTGGCGGCCTTCCGGATATGAACAATAATGCAAACTGTGAAACCTTGCCTGTATTGACATGAAAAATCAAGTTTAAATATGAGGTTAGCCGTGACTGCTTCCGTACAAAACAACACCATGAACACCATGCTCGACACCCTCTGCGGCAGCTATCTGCACGGCAAGGAAGAGGTGGTGCGTTTGGCGGTCATCGCGCTCCTGTCCGGTGGGCATATCCTGATTGAGGATCTTCCCGGTCTGGGAAAAACCACCATCGCCCTGGCCCTGGCTGTTGCCACCGGTCTCTCCTTTGGACGCGTGCAGTGCACCAGCGATCTGTTGCCCTCGGATATCACCGGGCTTTCGGTGTTCAACCGCAAGGAGGGGGGCTTCAACTTCATGCCGGGCCCGATTTTCAACAACATCGTCCTGCTGGACGAAATCAACCGGGCCATGCCGCGCACCCAGAGCGCCATGCTGGAGGCCATGGAGGAACGGCGTGTTACGGTGGAGGGGATAACCCACGTACTGCCCGACCCGTTTATGGTCCTTGCCACCCAGAATCCTTCCGACCAGAGCGGTACCTTTCTGTTACCCGAATCCCAATTGGATCGTTTTTTGATCTGTACCGGCATCGGCTATCCATCGGGTCAGCTGGAAAAACGTATTATTGCCGAGGGGGGCATTCGCGAGAAGATCGGCGACATCGGATCGCAGGCAACCTCCAGCGACATCCTGGAGGCGCGGCGGGTGGTGGGGGAGGAGATCTATCTCTCCAACAAGCTGGTTGACTATATTTACGGAATCGTGTCGCTCTCGCGCAGTCACGGCATGATCCGGACCGGGCTTTCCACCCGGGCCGCCATTAACCTTGCACAGGCGGCCAGGGCGGCTGCTTTTCTGGAAGGGCGCGATTTTGTGGCGCCCGAGGATGTCAGGGGGGTCGCCGTGGCGGTCTGCGCCCATCGACTGGTCATGCGCATGGATTACGATACTGTTGACAGGGGAGACGTGCTACGCGAACTGATCGCCGACATAGCGCTTCCTTTGGTCTGAAAATCTCCAAAGCCGGTGCGTTGTACATCGCCATCACGCTCCTGTTGGGTTTCTCCGCCGTCAATACCGGAAACAACCTCCTTTTTCTGGTGGTATCCGGACTTTTGGCCTTCATGTCCGTGACCGGTATGGCCGGCATGATCAACCTCAAACGATTGACCCCTGAACTGCTGCCACCCCAGGAAGTTTTTGCCGGCGTTGTTGCCCCCTTCACCCTTCGGATTCATAATGCAAAACGACATATTCCGTCCTTTCTGATTCGCCTGGAGTGTACGGGAGGTCAGGCTGTCACCATTCCGCTGGCTCCGCAACGGGGGTCTGCTTCTGCCACCATGGGGCTCACCTTCTTCGAACGGGGAAAGGTGGATAATGCTCGAATAACCATCAGTTCTCCCTTTCCGGTCAATTTTTTCACCCGTTATTGGACCTTTGACGTGGATACATCGTTTGTGGTTTTTCCGCGTTTATTAACGGGTGTTGCCGCCGCTGATGATCATGGGGAGCAGCGGCAGGGAAGCAACGCGCATCTTGCCCGGGGATTGGATGGGGAACTTGAACGCATCAGCGGCTATTCCGGTCGCGAGCCGCTCAGAATGATCCATTGGAAACTCTCCGCCCGCACTGACGAACTGCTGGTCAAGCAGTTTGGAAGGCAAACCATGCAGCCTCTGGTCATCGATCTGGAATCGCAGCCGGGACACACCCTGGAGGAACGGCTTTCAACGGCTGCCTGGCTGGTGAAGCAGTGGGTTGCCCGTCGCCCGGTTGGGCTCACGCTGGATGGGCGCACTATTCCGGCAGCGGTTGGCCACCGTCACGGCCTCCACCTACTGACGGAGCTGGCGTTGTATGGCCGCGATTAGCTCGCTGATAGCACTGCTCTCCTACACCATCGCCCTGTGTGGAGCGGTTCCGCTCTTTCCCTGGTTGTCCATAGCGCCGCGTCTGCTGCTTGTGGCTGGTCTGGCCGCTGGCGTCTGGCAGAGCCTCCGCAGCCCCTGGCCCATCAAAAACTGGCTTCTGAATGCCTCGATTGTTCCGGTATTCCTCTACTATGCAGCCCAGTTCAGCCGTTCCAATGTGGTCCAACCGGTGGTAAACGCCTTGGCCATCATGCTGGCCGCACGTCTGCTGGGCGAAAAAAACGGCCGTCATCATCTGCAGATCATGGTTTTGTCGCTCTTCTGTCTGGCCGCATCTTCGCTGTTTGACGTGAGCCCCCTGTTTCTGGTATATCTGGCCCTGCTGCTGGTGCAGGTGGCCCTGTCACTGGTTTTGCTGGCCTTTTACGAGCAGGACAGTCGCATGCTGCTGTCGCGCCGTGAACTGCGCCAGGTTGTGGTGGCGGGGCTCCTGCTACCGCTGGCCTCGCTTCCCCTGTTGATCTTTTTCTTTCCTCTGCTCCCCCGCACCCCGATACCGCTCTGGAACCTTTCCATCGCCACGGCATCCAGGACGGGCGGCTTTTCCGATAAAGTCGAACCGGGACTGAGTCCGGATTCCTCCTCTTCTCCGGTGCTTGCCTTTCGGGCCGAATTGCCCCGTCAGCCGCAACAACAGCTTTACTGGCGCGGAACGGTATTCAACCGCTATGAAGAAAACCGTTGGGTGCGGGTAAGAGCGATTCCTCCGGAACGGCTGGTGTATGGCTCCTCTCGTGTCACCCAGTTCATCTATCCCGAGCCGGGGCTTTCCCGTTTTCTGATTGCGCTGGATGCTCCGGCCGGGATTGCGGCCTATCGTGCGCGCGCCAATCAGGACGGCACGGTGGAAATGCCCTTTGCCGCCAGCAAGCGGTTGTCCTACCGGGCAAACTCGTTTGTAGGTGGCATTCTGCCGGTGAGAGGTGGAATAAACCGGGCATTCTACCTGGAACTACCTGCTACTGTTCCGGCTGAAATCATGCGCGTTGCCGACGGTATCCGCACGAAGACTGACAGCGATGGACACAGGCTGGAACTGCTGGAACAGTATTTTCGCGCTGGCGGCTACAGCTATGCAATGCAGGGGTTGCCGACCGGAGAGCACGCTTTGGAACAGTTTCTGTTCATCAAAAAACGGGGCCATTGTGAGTTCTTTGCCTCGGCCTTTGCCTTGCTGGCCCGCGCCGCCGGTGTCCCGACCCGGTTGGTGGGCGGATATCTGGGAGGGGAGTATAACGAGGTGGGTGGCTATTACCTGGTAACTGAAAGCATGGCCCACGTCTGGGTGGAGGCGTTTGTGAGCGGCAGGGGGTGGTTGCGCATCGATCCCAGTTCTTTTGCCCGCAATGCCGGTGCGGTATGGGGAACTCCCCCACGGATAGGTTTCGTGCAGCGTCTCCGCTTGGTGTTTGATTCACTGGACCATGCCTGGAATCGTTCCGTGATTGGTTATGATTTTGAGCAACAGGTCGAAGTGGCCCGTTCAGCTTCAAGACGCTTGCAGACACTGACTTTGGAACGACTGTTTAAGCGACTGTTCGTACCACTTTCCGTTGTTGTGTTCGTGGTATTGGTGCTATTGATTGTTGTGAAGCGCAGATTTGTATTTCCATCTCGTGAAGAACGACTGCTGCGAAATTTTTACCGTCATCTGGAAAAGGAGTGTGGTCTGCGGGTGCAGGCGGGGCGCCAGGGGTTGTTCGATCTTGCCCGGTTGAGCAACAATGAGCGGGTAGGGGCGTTTGTGTCCATCTATGCCGGAGCATTGTACCGGGACAGAAAATTGACGGACGATGAGTATTGTCGATTGAGGATGCTGTTGCGGTCTGGCTTTGGCATAAGCCGTTCAGATCCCCTTTCTGAATAGCAGCCGGGCTGTGGCCGGTTGTTTGTGAGGATACTCTTCGTACAGCAGGATCTGGCCATAAAGAGGCTGAAAGAGTTGCTTCAGTTCGCCCTGCTTCAGAAAAAAGGCGGGGTTATGGCTGTCTGTGAACGGCGGTGTTTCCAGCAGGGTTTCAAAAACGAAAACTCCGCCGGGAACCAGCAGGGAGAAGGCTTCAGGGATTAATGTACGCAGCAGGAAATTGAAGTTGATGATCAGGTCGAATGATCCCTCAATAAACGGACTATCCAGATCATGGATCAAAAAATCCACAACCACTCCGGACTGATCTGCTCGCCGTCGGGCAAGGGCAATTCCCTCATTGGAAATGTCAATCCCAGTTACACTGAAACCGTGCTGGGCAAGGAAAATGCTGTTACGCCCCTCACCACAGGCAATATCCAGCGCCCGTTTGCCCGGAACCAGGCCGGCGATACGCTCTATTTCCTGAACCAGAAAAGGAGCCGGTGCTTGCGCCGGTGAGTCCTGTTCAACTGAATAGCGCTGGTTCCATTTGACCCTATCCGACTCCATCGTATTTTCTCCCCGTTGCCGCCATATCAGATAATGCAATGCGATTTTAAGATTAAAATGAATTCTGTCGTTTCACTGGGATTATTTATCTTTACTCCATGATTCATTTTTTGTATAGTGCGTCAAATTTTTTCGACATACACAAAAGTGTTGATAAGATATTAAATTAATTGAACAACATGTTGTAATGAACAGTTGATTTCAAACACAAAGGAGAAATGGAATGAGTGAAAGTGAAGCAAAGTTGGGAAACCCCGCGGTAGTAGGTTTGGCTGGATTTGGTCTGACAACGTTTGTTCTGCAGATGCATAATTTGGGCTATTGCGGTCTGGCACCCGTGATCTGGCTTGGGCTCTGCTTCGGTGGTACAGCCCAGTTGATCGCCGGTTTGATGGAATTCAAGAAAAACAACAACTTCGGGTTTTGCGCGTTTACGGGTTACGGAGCCTTCTGGATTTCGCTCTGTCTGATGCTGTTGTTCGGCAAGAATGCCGAACTCGTCAAATCCTATCCGCTTTTGAAATTCACTGAAGTTGACCTGGGTATGTATCTGGTTGCCTGGACCATTTTTTCAGTCATCCTCTTTATCGCCTCCATGAGGCATCACACCGCTCTTGCCTTGACCTTCTTCACGCTGGTGCTGGGCTTTATCGGTCTGGACCTCAAGGAGTTGACCGGGAATGCCGCTGCAGGAACTTTCGCAAGCTATGATCTCCTGGTGTGCGCTGCTCTGGCTCTGTATCTCATGACGGTCTCGATCTTTGCCGAGTCTGGAATGAAGCTTCCTGTCGGAAAACCCTGGTTTTAAGTTTCATAGCCGGTCAAACAACCATACGTAGCACTACCGGGGTTATGCGGCAACGCGTAACCCCGGTATCGTTTTGGGATGAATTTGATGGCGACATCAGGGAATTGTTTGTACTTTGCATCCAGTTGGTTTATGTCTATTCAATCCTTACCGAGCTGGAGAACACACACATTTGAAAGCAATAGTCATTATTCCCACCTATAACGAGCGTGAAAATATCGTTCGCCTGACCGGCGAGATCCTGAGTCAGCATCCTGATCTAAATATTCTGATCGTTGATGACAACTCGCCCGACGGCACCGGCAGGATTGCCGACGAATTGGCCGCGTCCGAGGAGAGGATCAGGGTTATCCACCGCAACGGCAAACTCGGGCTGGGCTCGGCCTATCGAGCAGGCTTCAGAGCTGCCCTTGAGCTGGGTGCGGACTACCTAATCGAAATGGATGCGGATTTTTCCCACGACCCGAGGATATTGACGGTTTTTCTCGAAACCATCAAGAGGTGTGACCTGGTTATCGGTTCCCGTTACCTTAACGGGGTCAGTGTTGTGAACTGGCCGATTCGCCGGCTGATACTGAGTTATTTTGCCAGTGTCTACACCCGATTTGTCACCGGGTTGGCCATCAGGGACTGTACCAGCGGTTTCAAATGTTTCAGTCGGGCCGCACTCGAAGCGATTGACCTGGACCGTGTCACGTCCGACGGCTACTCGTTTCAGATTGAAATGAATTACCGCTGCCATGAAAAGGGTTTCAGGATTGTGGAAGTGCCGATCATTTTCATCGACCGCCATGCAGGAACTTCCAAGATGTCCAAAAAAATAGTACGCGAAGCGGTTGTCATGGTTTGGAAGCTCAGATTGGGAACAGTGCTTTCCCGTCTGTGGGGGAGGGCGAGATAACATGGAGCATGATATCTGGTCGATAGTTCTGTTGATCGGTCTGTGGGGGTGGATTATCTCAACGCTGGTCTTTATTTTTCGGGCATTTCCCTCGCGCGGGGAGTTTGCTGCCCGTCCGGCCCGCATATGGGGCATGTGCAGTGCTGTATCATTTGCGGTCTGGATTGTTGGGTTACTGAAGTCCTGATAATTACCCCATGGGCGGAACTCTGTGCGCTTCCCGTCCTGCCTTGGCGGAAGGTGTTACAGGGTGGAAACAGGCTGGAAACAGTATCTTTCAGCCGCTTTGTTGATGGTTTTTGTGTTTAACTTGAGACTTCCCTGTGGTATATCTTTAAGACATGGCCCTCTATACCTGCAAACTCGGCACATCGGACGGAAAGATCCTGTATCGGGAACTTGAAGCTTCCGAGCCGGAAGTCCTTCATAAAAGCCTTGAAGAGCAAGGTTTTTTTGTTTTTGAGGTTAAAAAGAAATCATTTCAGTTTTTAATGGACAAGAGCAGAAGTCGCCGGCACATCGATAACCGCTCTTTGCTGACATTCAACCAGGAAATGCTGGTGCTGATCAAGGCTGGAATGCCGATCATGCAGGTTCTCAATACCATTCTCGAAAGACATGACAGCGGCAAACTCTCCGAAATTCTGAATCTGGTGCGGGAGGACGTCAAGTCGGGCGTGTCGCTCTCATCGGCCATGGAAAAGCATGGTCGTGCTTTTCCTCATCTCTATATAGCATCCATCCGGGCCGGAGAACGCACCGGTGACCTGGTTAATACCATCCGTCGCTATATCCAGTACCTCAAACGGGTTGACGGCATTCGAAAAAAGATTGTTGCAGCAATGTTTTATCCCGCTATCATTGTTGTTGTCGCATTCTTTGCGGTTACGCTGTTGCTGATCTATGTTGTTCCCACCTTCAGCCAGATCTATGCCGACGCCGGCTCCCAATTGCCGCTTCCTACCCAGATTCTGATCGCCTTCACGACGTTTTTGAGGCGTTTTTTTCTGCTGGGCATTGCACTGGTTGCCGGTGCCATAGCCTTGCTCCGTTCCTGGGCCGCAACGGAAAAGGGCAAATATATCCTTGATCGCTTTAAATTGAGAGTTCCATTGCTGGGAAGCATGTATTCGAAATATTCGGTGGCCGGGTTTACCCGCACCCTGGCCACTGTCCTGGGTAGCGGTATTCCGATCATTGAATCGTTACGCATGTCCATCGGCACGCTTAACAATGTGTTTATGGAAAAACGGCTCTTTGAGGCGGTCAGGTTTGTGGAGGAGGGAGGAACGCTGTCCGACGCATTTGAACGGATCGCGATCATGCCGCCCCTGGCCCTGCGCATGCTCGGGGTTGGTGAGTCCACCGGAGCATTGGAGGACATGCTGTCGGATATCTCCGATTACCTGGAAGATGAGCTGGAAGAGCGCATGCAAGTGCTGACCACGGCCATTGAACCGGCTGTCATGGTCGTCATGGGGGTTGTCGTCGGTGTTATTATCATCACCATGTATCTGCCGATCTTCAAGATCGCGGGAACGGTCGGTTGAGTAGTATGTCCAGATCCTATACAAACAAAAATATCGGCATGATTCTGATGGAACGTGGCTGTCTGAGTGCAGAACAACTTCCCCTGGTGGTTGGTCAGCTTGCATCAAGTCGCCAGCGTTTTGGAGAAATCTGTATCCGGGAGGGGTTTGTCAGCGAGCTGGATGTTGCCCAGGCGCTGGCCGAGCAGTTCGGCCTGGAGTATGTGGATCTGAGCAGCTTCAGGATGAACGAGGAACTGCTCAATACGTTGCCCACCGATGCCATCTACCGTTTCCGTTTCGTTCCGCTTGAGATGGTTTCCGGCGTGCTGTCAGTGGCGGTTTCAGATCCCACCGATGTAGTCCGACTGGACGAGCTTGAACTTCTGCTGGCCTGTCCGCTGAGCATATCCATTGCCGCGGAAAGCGCCATATCCTCCGTGATCAAGGCAGGCGAGGGTACCCGCCGCGTGCTGCGGGAGGTGTCGGAAGACTTCATGCTGCAACTGGTCAAGGAGACCGACAAGGGTGAAGAGGTCCTCTCCGTCGAGAACATCTCCGATGACACCAGTCCGATCATCAAGCTGATCAACACCACCATTCTTGACGCACTCAGCCGTCGTGCCAGCGACATTCACATCGAAACCGGCCACGACGGTGTTGAGATAAAATATCGCATCGACGGCGTGCTCTATCGCGCCAATGAACCGATCGATCTTCATTTCCAGGCCCCGATCATTTCCCGGCTCAAGGTCATGAGCGAGCTGGATATTTCCGAACGCCGCATCCCCCAGGATGGCCGTTTCAAGGTCCGCTTCGGCACGAAATCCATTGACTTCCGCGTCTCGATCATGCCCAGCGCCCTGGGCGAGGATGCCGTTATCCGTATCCTGGACAAGGAGAGTATCGCCAATGACCTGAAGGGGCTCTCACTGGAGAACCTGGGCATCAGCGAGCGGGAGATAAAACGGCTCAGAAAGAAGATTCGCGAACCCTACGGCATGGTGCTGGTGACCGGACCAACCGGTTCCGGCAAAACCACCACCCTGTATGCCGCCCTGACCGAGATCCACACCGGCGAAGACAAGATCATCACCATCGAAGACCCGGTTG
>JACAAY010000087.1 GCA_013377095.1 Desulfuromonadales bacterium | reverse complement strand
GGCCGGTATTGAAGGAGGATGAACGGCGGATCATGCCGTGGACTTCGTATCCCTTCTCAAGTAGAAGCTCTGCCAGATAGGATCCGTCCTGGCCGGTGATGCCGGTGATAAGTGCTTTTTTCATGAAACAACTCCGTATGGTTTTTATCAAAGATTAAGCATAGCAGAACGTCAGCATTTATAATATCCGCGATACCACTCCACAAAATGGCGTAAACCGGTTTCGATGGATGTTGCAGGCTTGAAACCGGCATCCTGCATGAGATCGTTTATATCTGCACAGGTGACCAACACATCCCCAGGCTGGAGCGGCTTCATATTCGTTGAAGCCTTTTTTTGCAGGCACTCTTCGAGCACTTCGATAAAACGCCCCAGTTCCACCGGCCGGTTGTTGCCGATATTGTAGATGCGATAGGGCGCCGAGCTGCTGGCCGGGTCAGGAGTGGCAGCATTCCAGTCCGGGTCAGCATGGGGGGGCTGTTCCAGCACGCGAACAATCCCATCCACAATGTCGTCGATATAGGTGAAATCCCGCTGCATCCGGCCATGGTTATATACATCGATGCTTCGCCCTTCAAGGATGGCCTTGGTAAAGGAAAAATAGGCCATGTCCGGACGTCCCCAGGGACCGTAGACGGTGAAAAAGCGCAAACCGGTGGTGGGCAGGCCGAAGAGGTGCGCGTAGGTATGAGCCATCAATTCATTGGATTTTTTGGTGGCCGCGTACAGGGAAACCGGATGATCAGTCGTGTGGTGTTCAGAAAAGGGCACGCTGGTGTTGGCGCCGTACACAGAACTGGAGGATGCGTAGACCAGGTGTTTGACGTTGTTGTGGCGGCATCCTTCCAGGATATTCATGAATCCGGTGATGTTGCTTGCGATGTAGGCCTGGGGATTCTGCAATGAATAGCGCACACCAGCCTGGGCAGCCAGATTGACGACCAGATCGAAACCCTCACGACGAAAAATATCCTCCATCAGCGGTCGGTCATCCAGAGAGGCGCGCAGCATACGGAAGCCGGGATACGCCTCCAGTAAACGCAAACGGGCTTCTTTCAGCGTTACGTCATAGTAATCGTTGACGCTGTCCAGGCCGACCACCTCACGCCCCTGCTCCAACAGCAGCTTGGTGAGATGGAAGCCGATGAACCCTGCAGCACCGGTCACCAGAATCTTGCTGTGGGTTTCGCTCGGTTTTTCTCCCATAAACGCGGTGCTCCTGTTCCCTGGTTAATCGAAGTTTCGATTTAATCGATCTGTTTTCAGCAGAGATGGCGTCGAATCAGCGTTACAATATAATCCCGAAATTAATAAATTGCCAGACTATATTCCGTTGCAGGTCTGTGTCGACTCCGACACCCTTCGGGAACATACGTGAACCCGGGTCACATGATCCAGCATGTGGGGCGAAATTTTTCTGTACGCATATGGTTCCACATTGTTCAGGCGAAATGAGTGGGGCTGTTTTTCGCTGGACAAGCTGCCGGCGGCATGGAAAAATTCAAGGGTACCGGTTACTGCTCTCCGCAAATCTGTCCACAAACATGAATCCCGCTACCAAGGCGGCTACGGTGAAAACAATGGCACTTTCCACAGCACCAAATGTTTCCTACATTGCCTCTGCCTCCTGGATGCTCTCACCGGAAGCTCCCCCGCGAGCCGGTGGCGCGATCCTGGTGCGTGAAGGACGTATCGCGGCCGTGGGTACTCTTGACGAGCTGCGTCGCGAGCATTTCGTTCCCGTCATCGATCACCCCGGCTGCGCCATTCTGCCAGGTTTTATCAATGCCCATACCCACCTGGAATTGACCCACTTCCCCTCCTGGCGTTTGCGCAACCATGTGGAGTACCATCCACGCCGCTTTGTGGACTGGATCATTCAGTTGATCAAGGTCAAGCGGGGCTTGCAGCCTGAAGAGATACAGGCCTCGGCCCGTGAGGGGATCCGCATGTGCCTGGAGTCGGGAACCACTGCCGTGGGCGAGATTGTGACAGCCAGATCGCTGGCAGCGATGTATCAATCCTCCCCCCTTGCAGGCCGCATGTACCTGGAACTGGTCGGCCACGATCCGGTCCGTTTCCGTGCATCACTGCTTGAGGCTGTTGACCTGGCCCATGTTTCCGCAAGCGATGCCTTTAAGGCAGGGTTGTCTCCCCATGCCACCTATACCATTGGCGAGGATAATCTCCCCTTGATCAGGGATGCGGCGCTTTCGGCACAATTACCCCTGGCCATTCACTGCTCCGAATCGTCGGAGGAAACTGACTTTATCTTTGACACCAGTGGCCAGTTGGCGGAAACATTCTATCCCTTTGTGGGTTGGGAGCGTTATCTGACGCCGCCACGCAGGTGCAGTTCCACCGAACTGCTGGACCGGGCCGGTCTGCTGACGGCCAGCACGCTGCTGATACATTGCGTACAGATCACCCGTGCCGACGCCGAGATCCTCACTCAACGCCGCGTCAGGGTTGCGCTCTGTCCCCGTAGCAATGAACGGCTTGATGTGGGGAGGGCGCCGGTGGCTCTTTTGCGCAAGATGGGTATCCCACTGGCGCTGGGTACCGACTCGCTGGCCAGCAACGATTCCCTCTCCCTGTGGGATGAGATCCGTTTTACCCTGGATACCTTTGCGGATGATCTGTCGCCAGCCGACCTGTTCCAGATGGTCACCCTCGGCGGAGCGACCGCCCTGGGAATTGACAGGGACCAGGGTTCGCTGGAGGTCGGCAAGCGGGCCGACTTCCAGGTCGTGGGGCGGATCGGTGATGGAGAACAGGGGCTGCTGGAGCGGGTCCTGCGGCTGGGGGGCGTTGAGGATGTGTATGTTGCCGGGGTGCGCTACGGTGAGTCGCAAGCGTGAACTGAAACCAGCCTTCACAGTCCGGCGAGAAGTTGAATCAGCTCTTCCCTGCGATACGGTTTGGAGAGCATGCCAACGAAACCATGTTGCTCAAAATCGGCCAAGACCGGGTCATTGCAGTAGCCGCTGGATACAATTGCCTTAACCTGGGGGTCGATCTCCCGAAGCCTGAGCACCGCCTCCCTGCCCCCCATTCCTCCGGGAACCGTCAGATCCATGATAACCGCATAAAAGGGATGTCCGGTTTCCATGGCGCTGCGGTAAGCCGCAATGGCCTGACTGCCGTCAGTGGTGCGGACCACCTCATACCCCAGGCTGATGAGCATGGTTTCAGCAATGTCCAGTATCATCTCCTGATCATCCATCAGCAAAATTTTCCCCCCTCTCCGCGCTAAAGGCGATTCCACGATGCTCTCACGTGGGATCGGGGCGGCCATGGCAGGCAGATATAGGGTTACGCAGGTTCCGGCGCCTGGCTCGCTTTCAACGGTAATCAACCCGCCATGCCGTTTGACAATGGAATAGGTGGTGGTCAGGCCGAGACCGACCCTGTCCTGCCTGGTGGTAAAGTACGGGTCGAAGATGCTGGCATGCTGTTCCCGCGGAATGCCCTCACCCTGGTCCTGGATGTCGATTTTTAGATATGCCCCTGCAGCAAGTGGCAGGGAACAGTCCTGAGCAGCCACCAAGTTTTCAGCCCTGATTAAAACCAGACCGCCATCCGGCATGGCCTGATCCGCATTGCTGATCAGGTTGTTGAAGACCTGGGTGATCTGCCCCTCATCAACCTGGCAGGGCCAGAGACCGGCGGGTATGGCAAGCTCGCAGCGAACAGTGGCCCTGCGTACTGAAGAATCGATGCACGTTCTGATCAGCTCCTCCAGAGCAATGGCCCGTTTAATCGGAGCTCCCCCCTTTGCAAAGGTCAAGAGCTGGTTGGTCAATGCGCTGGCTCTCTGGGACGCTTTTTCAGCATTGATGAGCAGTTTGTGGAGCTTTGTCTCCGGGGGGGTGAGCATTTGAGCCATGGAGATATTGCCGAGGATGGCGGTCAGAAGGTTATTGAAATCATGGGCCATGCCGCCGGCAAGTACGGAAATTGATTCCAGTTTGCGTATCTTGAGGAGTTCCTCCGCCATCCTTCTGCTGTCGGTGATATCCCGGAAAATGCAGTGGGCCATGACCTGACCGGACAGTTGGATTGTTTTGGCATGCACCAGGACAGTACGCGCATCACCCAGATTCGTGCGGTGGATGGTTTCAAAGCGCGCATCGCCACCATCCGCCAGGTTGTGAAAATGCGTCTCGGTCAGAGAGCTGGTATCTCCGTCCTCAAGATCCAGGATGGTGAGCCGGGCAAGCTCCTCGGACGTATAGCCAAGCTGGAGATGGGCGCGGCTGTTAAAGCGGACAATTTGTAGCGTAGAGGGGTTGACGATCAGAATGCCGTCCGGGGAGTGTTCAACGAGGGTGCGGTAGAGCTCCTCGGCCGACCGACGGGCAACAACCTCCTCTTCCAGTTCTGCAGTGCGTTCAGTTACCTTCTGCTCCAGGGAGTCGTAGAGCAAAGCATTATCCAGCGAGACCGCCAACTGCCCGGCAATCAGCTTGGCAGCATCTAGCCGGTCAATGGAGAAGGCTTGCAGTGCCAGGCGGTTTTCAAGCAGAAGAAGTGCACGGGCACTACCCTGGCTGAGAATCGGGACCGCCAGCAGTGAACAGCGCTCAAGGCCTTCAAGGTAGGGATCGCGTGCAAACCGGCAATCCTGATTCGCATCATCCACCAGCAGCGGTTCCAGGGTACGTTCCACATAGCGGACAACGGACAGAGGCAGCAGGCCCTGGTCGGCGGCTTCTTCCAGTGGCAGGCTTGATACGCCTTCCTCGTCCGGATCCATCACGCTCCACTCCTGCATCTCATTGCTGCGGATAATCAGACGCACACTGGTTGCGCCGGTCATGGCTTCCAGCAGGTTCGTGACCCGCTGTATCAGTCGCTGAAGACTGGTTTCGGAGCTGAGCGCCTGGGAAGTGCGCAGGATCGCCAGCAGGTCGATGGAGTCGTTGGAAACAGCGCTGCTTCGCTCAGGTGTCTGGTGGGGTCGAGAATCCGATGTGGATTGCGGGAAGTGGTACCTGTTTTCAAGTTGCCGGACCTTGCCACAGGCGCCCCACCCCTGGTACAGCTGCAGTGTTTCAGTCAGCAGGATGCGTCCGGTATGTTCCAGACCGTGAGACATATGGAAAAGAGCGGCCCGTTCGGTCAGCAGTGCCCGGTGCCAGGGTCGCTGGCGTTGCCCGGCTTCACGCAGTGCCACGTCAAATGTTGCAGCTGCTTCCCAGAGATCTCCCAATGCCCAGGCCCGTTCCGCTTCAACCAGCTTCAGCAGATGTTGAAAGTTGGCGGGTGCATCATCTGCCCGGCTCCTGAGCCATGAGACGCAGGCATCCAGTTCTGCCAGCAGTGTGGCTCGCTCCCGTGGCTCTCCGAGGCGGATGCGCTCCGCCAGGGCCAATGCCTGCAGCAGGTGGGCCAGGACGGTGGGATAGAAACCCTGGATGTGCGGCAGAAACGGCATGGCCGCAGCCGCGTGCCGCGCCAGGGCTGGCGCATCGCCGAACAGGGCTGCGGACAGGGCCCGGTAGATGTGGAAGGTGGCGGTTGCCAGGGGGGTGGCAACTGTGTTCAGGAGATAGTCAACCTCGTTAAAGTCCGAATCATCAAAACTGCCCGGCAGGTTTGTCGTGCCGCGCAGGGCCTTCAGCAGCTGTTCATAGGCCAGGAAGGACGGCAGGGAAAACGCGTTGCCGGTATGCCGGGCAAAGGCAAGCGCCGCCTCCAGTTCAGTTTCAAACAGGGACAGTGATGCTGCGCTGTCCAGCAGTGCTGCCAATGATGTGTGGAAGGTGAAACAGGTGTACTGCAGGTCGCCACTGTTCAGCAATCCCTGGCGCGCCAGTTGTGCCTGACCGATGCTTTCCTCAAGCGGTTCGTGCCAGTGGGAGCAAAAAAGGGCAAAACAGTGTCTGACCCAGGACGTTTCCGGTTCATACGCGCGCACCTCGCCTACCCGCAGCGCCAGTCGCGTCATGAGGTAACCGGTCCGGTAGTCGTTGCACAGGGCGGCCATAACGACCGGCGTGCCCCCCAAACCGGCCAGGAGTGCCGGACAGGGACCATGTTCAGCCCACAGACGCTGGGAGGTGAGCACCAGCCAGGCGCTGAGCAGGGGATCGTAGAAAAACGCCGGTCCCATCATCCGCTGCAGCAGCTTTCCCGCGCCAACCACCAGCGGATTATCCGCCTCCCGCCGTTGCAGTTCTCCCTCAGGGGTGTGGACTGCAATCCAGCTGTACAGCGACTCCAGCCCCTGCTCGATCTCCCGGTCAAGCTGTTGCGGCGAAGGGATGCCGAGCTCCCGGAGCAGTTCCAGGCCCAGGGTTACCGCCTCCTGCTGCCGGTCGCGGTTTGACAGGCTGTTGATCTGGACACAGGTCGCATTCACCCGTTCCAGCGGATCACGGCATCGCTTCCGGATGGAGAGGTAGACCTGGTCGGCCTGCTCGAAGCGTGCGAGGCAGCAGAGCGCGGCGTGCCATTCCGTTTCAAGCGTGGCAAGGGCCGGATCATCCTCCCTTGCTCCCAGGCAACGGTAGATCTCCATGGCCTCGGCCAGGAAACGCTCCACCGTGGCAAAGTTGGCATTGAGGCGCGCACCAGCTGCGGCTGCCCGGAACAGATCGGCAACAGATCGGCGCTCGTGCGGAGTGTCCAGCCAGTCCAGCGCTTCCAGATACTGTTCCGCTGCCGGATACCCATAGAGCGTGTGCTGCGCCAGTCGCCGGCCAAGCATGAGGTGAAGCTGGATCCGCAGTGTCGGTTCCAGGCAGTCATGGACCGCCTTCTGAACCCGGTCATGCCGGAAGCGCACCACGATGCTCCGGGTGTCGGTCAATCCCAGCTGTCCCTGCTCCAGCATCAGCAGGCCCTCCTCAAGCGCCGGGTTGAGCCGTCTCAATACCTCCATCGCTGGCAGGTCAGCGGCAGCGGACAAGAGATCGAGATCCGCCTCGCCACCGAGGCATGCCATCAGCCGCAGCTGCTGACCGGTTTCCTCTGCCAGCTGTGCTATGCGGGCTGCCAAAAGGTCGGCAATTTCGTGGTGGCCCACGAATTGCCGAATCGCGGAACTGTCCCAGCTCCAGCCCTCTTTCTCCAGCGTCAGCATGCACCCGCTGCGCAACGCGTTAAGCAGTTCCATCGTGTCAAAGGGGTTGCCGTCTGTTCGCTGTGCGATGACTTCCGACAACTCGAACGCTGCCTGTGTCGGCAGGCGCAGGACATCTTCCAGCAGGAGGGTCAGGTCGGCGCTGGGTAAGTTCCGCAGATGCATTTGATGTGGCGGTGAAGCGAGCCGATCCCAAGCTTGCAGTTTGAGCGCCAAAGGATGGTTTGCATCAATCTCGTTGTCACGATAGGCGCCCACCAGCATCAAACCGGGAATCCCCCCCTCCGCCAGCAGGTTATCGATGAAGGTGATGGTCTCCTGATTCGCCCACTGCAGGTCATCGACAACCAGCACCAATGGATGATCCGGGGAGGCGATGGTGCGCAACAACTTCAGGCTGGCCTGATGCAATCTGGATAGTGCCTCCAGCGGGTCGCCTGAATCCGTTTCCGGAGCAATTCCCAGGATGATCGCGAATTCGGGAAAAGATGCTGAGATCAGCCCGGCATTGCTGCCTATGGCATTCAGGATACGGGACCGATAGAGTCGCAGGCCGGCTTCATTCTCTGCCAGCAGCAGTCGGCCGAGGTGACGCAGGGCCTGGGCTGAAGCCCCGGATTTCCGGTCATGGCGAAACTGGTCGAACTTGCCGCTTGCGTACCAGCCGTGTCGGGTGGTGACCATGGCGCGCAGTTCATCGATCAGCGCCGATTTGCCGGCTCCCGACGCGCCGCTGACCAGCAGGACTGCTCCCTGGCCGCTGCAAATCCTGTCAACAGTCGAACGCAGCGTTGCAAGCTCCCCATCCCTGCCAAACAGGCGGGACGGCGGCCTGAACCGCAGGGGGAAATCGCGCTTCCCCAGGTCGAATGTTTGGACTCCACTGCTGGACAGCATCTTCTGGAGTCGGGTCAGGTCATGGACCAGGCCATCCGCGCTCTGGTAGCGCAGGTCCGGTTCTTTTTCCAGCAGTCGCATGATGATTTTTGACAGAAGGTCCGGCAGATTGGGAACAAGCGCAGACGGAGGTGTCGGCGACTTCGTCAGGATCTGGTGGATCAGGGCCAGCGGGTCGGCTTCCGGGAAAGGGAGGTTCCCGGTGGCGATTTCATAGAGCGTGGCTCCCAAACCATACAAATCGGCGCGCTGGTCCAGTGCCCACCCCACCCGCCCGGTCTGTTCCGGGGCAAGGTAGGCCAGATTGCCGGTTATCTGGCTATGGTGGACAAAGGGTGGCCGCTCTTCACTCAGGCTGGTGGCGTGATCGAAGTCGATCAGCAGCGGCATCCGCTCCTGACCGATCAGCAGGATATTGGTGGGATTGATATCCTTGTGTGCGATGCCGGCGTGATGGATTTCCGCGACGGTTGAGGCCAGTTGAATGGCAATCTTCAGGATGTGGGACGTTTCCAATCGCTCCCGGGCAATGATCTGCGCCAGCGACTCGCCCCCCCTGTCATCCAGCACCAGTGTAGCGCCCGGGACTTGTGTCCCGGACAGCTGCGAGATCTGGCGCACATGGGTCAGGCTTCCGAGGATGTCAGTTTCATGACGCAGTTTTTCCCGCGCGGCAGGTCCCAGCGGCTCCTTGACGATAACGCTTCCTCCGCTCTGGGGCAGGCGCAGGCGGAAGATCCGTGTCCGCTCGCTCTGGTAGAGCAGGTCCCTGTCATTGTTCGGAGCAGACAGAATAATGTCCGATGGCGGGGTGTGGTCAGTCAGGGGCATAGTCGAGTTCTCGAGGTGATGGCGACAGAATATGAAAACAGGGTGAGATAGTCAGACATCCTTCCTGACGTGAGCGGCCGGGGACCAGGGATAATCCCGGACATGTTCGCCAAACTCGTCCTTGGTATGGTGGTTGACCCGTTGAACCGCCAGGAGCGTGACCATCAGCAGCGGCAGGGTGTAGGTAAGGGTGCTGCAGAGCGCCATGAAACGCTCTCCGATCCAGAAGGTGATCGAGATGTTGAAAACCAGTACCGACAGATAAAGCAGCGGACCCAGCAACGAGTGAAAGGGGATGTTGCGGACGCCTGCGGGTGTGTCGGCCACTTTTCGGGCATCGATCAGCTGGAAGGCACCCACCAGGCAGAAGCTGGTCAACAGCCAGCCGGCGTAATTGGAGAGCGGAACGCCAAAGTGGATGCCGTTGCTTCCGTAGCCGTAGATCTGCCCCAGAAACCAGCGCCGACCCTGGAGCGCCACCGGATCGATGACAATATCCAGAAAGGTCTGCAGAAAGGCACCCAGAATCAGGGCCGGCAGGGATCTGCGGATACGGCGGGTCTCCAGCGTCACCAGGTTCCAGCGCCAGGCCTTGAGCGGCGAGAGAATCAACAGCGCCGTGCTGTAGCTGCAATAGGCCAGGAAAACGTAGGAGAGTGAATCGAAGAAGGGCACTCCGGCAACCCACAACTCCGAGCTTTTTGTGGTCTCGATGTAGTAGTACCAGCCATAGGGGAACCCGGTATTGATGGAGAGCCACTCCGAGCCAAAGGCGATCAGGTAGCCCGCAACCGTGAACGTCAGGGTCCGTTTCCAGCCCACATGCGGCACGCATGCCAGCAGAAAGGCGGCAAAAAAGGCAAACACGTAGGGACGCATGGCAACGGTGCCGATGGTGATGGGGAAAAACTCGTTCATGTATCAGCTCAACCCTTTCCTGATCTGGTAGAGCCCTTCCAGATCGAGTCCGTTCTTTTCGTAATACTCGCGCTCCAGTTCCTCCACATAAAAACGGTCCAGACCGGAGTTTTCCAGAAAGTCTTCCCGTAAACCCACGTTGCATTCGGATATGATGGCGGGGAGTAGCGTGTGCAGGTACATGGCCTCTTTTTTGATGGTGAAGATCGTCTCGTTGAAAAGGTGGTCGGGAATGTCCGTCTCGATGCGCCGGCGGGTTTTCAGCTCTTCGGTCACCTCACGCCGCAGGGCCTGCTGATCAGCCTTTGTGCTGAAGCGTGAATAGAAGTTGCGGATGCGGTCACGGACATGCTCCAGCAGTACCAGGGAAATCCGCTCTTCGTTGTCGATTTCCAGCAGCCGCCGACTGAGCGCTTCAATGGAGGAGTTGCAGGCCTCGATCTCTTCCAGTCCATCCATGAGCGCCTGGACCTTGCGCCGGCCAAAACGCCCCAGATAGGCGTTCTCGAACAGGTCACGGATGAACAGTTGTCTGAAACAGTTGTCCTGGAGGTTGTCAAAGGCGGCCTTGTGTTCCAGCAGCCCGCGCAGGATTTCGTCGTTGATGCGCACGTTTTCCATGAAGGCCAGATTACTGATCAGGTTGGCAACGCTGTCGAAGCGGTCCAGATAGGTAATAACATAGGAAAAACCGTCCAGAAGCTCCGGGTCGGCGCCATCGCGGATCTTTTCATCACACTCCTTGCTGGCATCCAGCATGAGCTGGTCAAAGGAATGATCACGGTTCTCCATGGCGCATTTTTTAGCACGAATCAGTTTGAGCATGTCCTCGCGGTCGATGCGGCTCTCGATCTGTTTTTCACGCAGGAAGATGCCCTCCAGAATCTGACGGGTTTCGGACAGATAGTCGAGCTCGTCCATGGTCGTCAGATTGCGTCCCTTCTTGAGCATTTCGTCCAGGGTATAGAAGAGCGCTCCCGGCAGTTTGTTGCGTACGGAAAGTGTTTTGAGCCGGGTCAGGCGCGCATTGTCCAGATTGCTGATAATACCCCGGTCATTGCAGGAGAGCAGGATGTTGCGGTACTCGTCCACAATGCGTTTATTGGCAGGGTGTCGGTACATGACATCGATGCGGATGCGCTCCTGCTGGTAGCGGTCGATCTGGTGACCGGCGGCCAGGGTGACCAGGCGATTGAAGTCTTCGTCGGATATTTTCTTGTTCTGAAAATAGAGTTGCCGGAACAGGTTGCGGTACTCATTGTGACGGCAGTTGATCAGTTTGATGATAAAAAGCTGGGTCCCTGCATCCTTGAACAGCGGGAATATTTCCTCAATCAGGATGTCGTCACGTTCTTCACCGATGGCGGTTGAACGTTTGATGGACTTGCCGATCTGTCTGACCAGCTCTTCCTGCTGATGCCTCAGCGTGCGGGAGAGGAGTGGTGAGTGGACAAAAAAGAAATAGTTGCAGACCGCATTGCCATCAAAAAAGATCCTGTCGTAGCTCTCGCTTCCCGAGCTTTGGTCGCTGAAACGGACAGCGCCGCCGGTTTCGTCCAACTGACCGCCGTACATGACCAGGCGATTGATGATTTCCGGTTTGGTGAGATCGGTTGTGGGTAGATCAACGCCAAACATGTACTCGCAGAAATAGCCGCCGTTACCCAGGTGGCTGATGCCCTGGGTGTCGATGATGAATTCGTTGCCCGGAGAAAAGATGCGCAGCTGGTCGTCTTCCTGGACAATGTTGAAGAAATAGCGTTGATAGGCCTCGGTTCCCACAACCATGACATAATATTCGATTCCTTCACGGGCCTGGCCATGAAGCCTGATGTCCTTGTGCATAGCTTCGATCCCTTGCTGTTTATGGGGAAGATGGCGCTGATTCGGGACTGGAATTCTCCATCTCCACCTCCAAACCGTCATAGGCGAATTCAAATCCTGAGGGCAGCCTGTTGCCATCAGCGTATAAAACGTCGTGGGAAAGATGGGTCAGGATGGTGCGGACCGGCTGCAGCTGTCGTACCGCGGAAATCACCGTTTCGATATTGAAATGAAAGGGGTGCGGGTTCCAGCGCAGTCCATCGATGATCAGGACCTCCAGCCCCTGCAGCAGCGGAAGAGACGATTCGGGAATTTCGTTGCAATCGGTCAGATAGGCAAAATTTCCGATCCGGTAACCGAGGGCTGAAATGTTGCCGTGGGTCAGCGGCACCGGAGTCACGGTCAGTCCGAACAGATCAAAGGGGCCGGAGATGTAGTGGGGCTTGAGCAGCGGAGTATAGCCCGAGCCCTGATGCTCCCTGAATATATAGGAAAAACCGCTCATCAGGGTAGCAAAGGTGGCTCCCGATGCAAAACAGGGGACAACTTCCTTGTGCAGAAAATGAAAGCCGCGCAGGTCGTCGATGCCATTGACATGATCCGCGTGGGGATGGGTGAAAAGGACAGCATCGATGTGCATGACCTGCTCGCGCAGGGCCTGTTGGCGGAGATCGGTGGAGGTGTCCACCAGGAAGGTCCGACCCCCATGGCGAATAAGCAGGGATGCCCGCGTACGTATGTCGCGGGGGTCATGCGAGGAGCAGACCGCGCAACGACACCCCACCATCGGTACTCCGGTGGAGGTTCCGCTCCCGAGTATGGTAAACTTCATCAATCTGAATCCTTACGGTTTGATTCGGCGAAAAATATCATGAATTGTCATTTTCAGGCAAGGCTGATTTCCGGAAAGTAAGGGGTGATCAGCCTCTGAAGGTGTCTACCAACAGGGCAATGTTGAGACCGATCACCACAAGACCCACAATCCAGAGTACGATTGCTCCGTAACGGGTGTTGGCGTAGGTTCCCATGACCTGCTTCGAGGAGGTCAGCAGGATCAACGGCACGATGGTGAAGGGAAGCTGCAGGGAAAGGGCGATCTGGCTCCAGAGGATGCCTTTGAAGGGGTCGCTCAGGGAAAGAATCAGTGCCAGTGCTCCGCAGAGTGTTATGGCGAGACCGGTGCGGGAGTGGGGGTCTGCCATGTCGAACGGTTCCTGGTAGATGCCGGCAAAGACGCTGCCGCCGGCCATGGCCGCCGTGACCGACGAGGAGAGACCGGCAAACAGCAGCCCCAGGGCAAAGACGGAGGCGGACAGGTGGCCGAAGATCGGTTCCAGGGTCAGGGTCACCTGGGGCAGCTCGTTAACGATGATCCCTTTTCTGAAGAACACCGCCGCTGCCATGATGATCATGGCGCTGTTGATGGCCCAGCCCGTGCCCATGCCGACCAGTGTGTCCATGAACTCGTAGCGGAGCTGTTTTTTGATAACATCCTCACCGTGGGCGTTCCACTGTCGGCTCTGGATGACCTCGGAATGGAGAAAAATGTTGTGCGGCATGACGACAGCGCCCAGGACACCCATGATGACCGGCAGCGCTCCGATCGGAAAGTCGGGAGTTACCCATCCCTTGAGGGTCTGGCCCCAGGAAACGTTCGCCAGCCAGAGTTCGAAGACAAACGCCAAACCGATCAGGGAGACAAAGCCCATGATCCATTTTTCCAGGCGCTGGTAATTCTTGGAAAAGAGCATCCAGGCCGAGAACAGGGCAGCCATGAGCGCTCCGGCTGGCAGGGGAAGACCGGTCAGCATGTTGAGTCCGATTGCTGCGCCCAGCAGTTCCGCCAGAGCGGTCGAGACGCAGGCAGCCATGGCGCTCCCCAGCATCACCAGCCGCAACCAGGGACGGAAGAATTTGGACGCCGCCTCGGACAGGCACAGGCCGGTCACAATCCCCAGATGGGCGGCGTTATGCTGTACAACGATCAGGATCACCGTGGAAAGAGTCACCACCCACAGCAGCCGGTAACCGAACTGCGAACCGGCGGCAACATTGGTCACCCAGTTGCCCGGGTCGATAAAACCGACCGTGACAAAAAAACCGGGGCCGATGTAACGGAAAAGTTCCAGAGAGGCGAGACGCGAGGCTTTTTTGCCGATGTGGGAGAGCCAGTTCATGGTGATGTGTATCATACCCGTAAGTCAGGTGGTTGTCGAGGAGTCGGAGGGCTGTGCTGCCTTTAATGTTTCGGCCCTGTATTGTGTGACAGGTAAGTATACGTACGCTACGGGAATCTGGCAACAAGCATTCAGAAATGCCCGCCAATGTTGAGTTTGTGCTGTTTACGCTCGGATAAATTTACTTGTTGCGCCGTTTCGGATTTGGTATGGTATCAAACTACGCCACAGGAACGCAAAGGGGAAGAAAGTCAATGAAATTCACTAAAATGCAGGGCGCCGGCAACGACTACGTCTATGTGAACTGCTTTGAAGAGACCGTTACGGATCCCGTCCAAATGGCCATACGGGTTTCCAACCGCAACTTTGGCATCGGGTCGGACGGGCTGATCCTGATCATGCCGTCGTCAACGGCCGATGTTCGCATGAGGATGTTCAATTCCGATGGTTCGGAATCGGAGATGTGCGGCAACGGCATTCGTTGCGTGGCAAAATACGCCTATGATCACGGCATTGTTTCCCAGAGAGAGATCACTGCGGAAACCGGAGCCGGCATTCTGACCCTGCAGTTGACACCCGGCAGTGACGGCAAGATTGAAAAGGTGCGGGTCAACATGGGGCCGCCCCGTCTAAGCAGCAGCGAGATTCCCATGACCGGCGCGGCAATGCCGCAAGTGGTTGCCGAACCGTTGACGGTGCTGGATCAAACCTTTTTGATAACCTGCGCCTCCATGGGTAACCCCCACTGTGTTATTTTCGTGGATGATGTCGCCGGGTTTCCGGTCTCCACCTACGGCCCGCTGATCGAGAACAGTGAGCTGTTTCCCCGCCGCACCAACGTGGAGTTTGTCCAGGTCATCTCCCGCGTCGAAGTGCGCCAGCGCACCTGGGAGCGGGGCGCGGGTGAGACACTGGCTTGCGGCACCGGATCCAGCGCCGTCATGGCGGCCTGCGTGCTGAACCACCTGACGGAAAAGAAAATTCTCAACCATCTCTCGGGCGGAGACCTGGAGATGGAGTGGGCCGAGGACGGCAACATCTACATGACCGGTCCTGCGGTCGAGGTGTTTTCCGGCGAGATCAAGCTGTAATGCTCCTTCTCTTTCAGTCTGTTCTGTCCCAGAGGGGGAAGTGAGCTTCCATGTCACGCGCCATCACCATTATAAATGTTCTCCTGGGAATAACCATCATTGCCCTCCTGGCCGGCATTGTCGCCGACCGGCTCACCCAGCATCTTGACAAGACCCTGCTGCCTAAAACCTCCCGGGAGTCGAAATCCTCCGGAGTGCTGACGTCCCGCACTGAAGAGCTGGCCTTCTATGCTCCGATCCTGACCAACGGTCTGTTCGGCAAGGCTACCCAGGGTGCTCTGACCCCCATCACCGTGGCACCAGCCACATCCCAGATCGTAGCGGTTACAGCTCCCACCGAACTCTTGCTGCTGGGAACCGCAACCGGCTCGTTTCGGGAAACCTTTGCCCTGGTGCGCCATACCACCAAACAGGAAGAGCGCGTGTTTCGGCTGGGTGACATGGTCTTCGATGCCGGGCGGCTGGTCGAAGTCAGGAAGGAGCAGGCCTTTATCGTGGTGAATGGTAAAAAGGTGGAACTGCTGACCCCCCTGACCCCGCCCGCGGCTGCGCCAGCCAACCAGCCTCCCCCGCAAGTCGGTTCCGGCGTGACGTCCATCGGTCCCGGTGGAGGCATCATTGACCAGCGGGCGCTGAACGCGGCCCTGGACAATATCGGTCAGGCCATGACCGATGCCCGCCTGCTCCCCAGCCAGAAAGACGGCAAGGTTGAGGGATTCCGTGTCTCGGAAGTCAAGCCCAGCGGCGTTTTTGCCATGGTGGGATTACGGAACGGCGATGTGCTGTTGCGGCTGAACGATTTCCCGGTGGATTCTCCGGACAAGGCGCTCCAGTCGTTCATCGCCCTTAAGGGGCAGAACCGGCTCAAGCTGGATATGATCCGCGACGGTCAGCCGGTAACCTTCAATTACGATATTCGATAACACGGAGGCGCACTTGATACGATATCTGATTCGCACCCTCTGCACCCTGTTGCTGGCGGCTCACTTGCTTTCCGTGCCGGCGCAGGCGGCCGGCAAGGGGGTCGTGCTGAACTTCAATGAGGTGGATATTGCCACCATGGTAAAGTTCATCAGCGACCTGACCGGAAAAAATTTCATTCTGGATGACCGGGTCAAGGGTAAAATTTCAGTCTACTCACCCTCCAAACTTTCCATCGAAGAGGCCTACAACGTCTTTGTTTCAGTGCTGGAGCTGAAGGGTTTCACGGTAGTCCAGAGCGGCCGGGTGGCCAAGATCATCCCTTCGGCCAGTGCCAAACAATCCGGTTTTACGCTCTTGCCACAGGGTGAGCGTGCGCCGGTCAACGAAAACTACGTGGCCATGGTGACCAAGCTGGAAAACATCACCGCCCAGGAGGCCATGACCTTTCTGCAGCCTATGGTTTCCAAGGATGGCTACCTGTCTATTTTTGGTCCCGGCAACCTGATTCTGATGGTGGATTCGTCCCTCAATATCCGCAAGCTGCAGGGTATTCTGGAAACCATCGATACCGAGCGTACCCGTGAGGGGGTCGAAATCATCTACCTGAAAAACGCCTCCGCCGAGAGCGCCGCCACTGTCCTTCGCCAGTGGCTGACCGGTGGTGAAAGCAAGGTTGCCAGCCAACCGGGCGCCCAGGCAGGCAGCAGCGGGCTGGGGAACGTGCTGGCCGATCAGCGCCTGAACGCGCTGCTGGTGTGCGGCAACGACAAGATCAAGCAGGCGGTTCGCGAGATGGTTGCCAAGCTGGATGTGACCCCGCCCGAGGCCAGCAGCAAGGTTAATGTCTATTACCTGGAGAACACCGACGCCACCGAGATGGCCAAGGTACTGGAAGGGGTGGTCAAGGGCATCTCCTCGCAAACAGCTGCCACCGGTCAGGCCGGCGTTGCCGCACCCCAGACCCCGACCTTTGAAAGCGGCAAGGTTACCATCACACCGGACAAGGCCTCCAACTCCCTGGTGATCATGGCCTCTTCCTCCGATTACGCCAACCTGGTCCAGGTGATCAAGAAACTGGATCGACGCAGCAAACAGGTTTTCGTTCAGGTGCTGATCGCCGAGGTTTCCCTGGACAAGTCGCGGGAACTGGGCCTTCAGAGCGGGGTTTTGGGAGGAGCAGCTCTCAACAAGTACCTGACGGTGGCGGGATTGTACGACCCCATGGGGAGCCTTGCCAGCGTCGGCACAGCCATCGGTTCATTGACCAGCGCCATTTCTAAACCCGACATTACGCCCGGTCCGGTCAACATAACCGCGGTGTTGAAGGCTCTGGAGAAACACGACCTGCTCAATATCCTGTCAACCCCCAATATTCTGACCTCCGACAACAAGGAGGCTGAAATCAATGTGGGTGAGAACGTTCCTTTCCAGGGTGCCACCACCCAGAATACGGTTACCACCACGACCTCCATCGAGCGCAAGGATGTGGGCATCAAGCTCAAGATCACCCCCCAGATCAGCGAGGGGGATTACATCCGTCTTAAAATTGAGCAGGAAATCTCGGCGGTTAAAAATGACAAGGGACAGGCGGTTGACCTGGTCACCACCACCCGCTCGGCCAAGACCAACATCGTCATCAAGGACAAAGAGACGGTCGTGATTGGCGGGCTGATTCAGGACAGCGATGAGGATGTGATCAGCAAGGTGCCGTTTCTGGGAGATATCCCCGGTCTGGGATGGCTCTTTAAAACCAAAACCAAGTCTCATAAGAAGACCAACCTGTTGATCCTGCTGACACCCAGCATCGTCAGGGACGCAGCTGATCTTGCGGCGGTTTCTTCCACCCAGCGCACGACGTTTGGCGAGGCGGCCAAGAAGGTCGAGCCGGTGGATGTGCAGAAGGTGATTGAAGGCAAGGATGCAAAACCGGTGGGCGGCACTGGGGAGATGGAGCATAAATGAAGCCGGTCACGCCTCCTGAACAGGTGAAAGTCATTGCCGAGCGTCTGGGGATAGGTTTCCTGACTGAGATCGCGGCCGGTGATGTGGATGGCGGTCTTCTGACAAAGCTGCCGCTTGCCTTTGCCCGTGCCAATCTCATTCTGCCGCTGGATGAACGGGACGGTGTTGTGTGGGTTGCCATTGGCGATCCCACGTCGCTTCTGGCCTTGGATGAGTTGCGACTGACCTTCGACAAGCCGGTGGAGGCGATGCTGGCGCCTGCCGCCGTGGTGAGCGACGCCATCAATCACGCCTATGCCGGCATGTCCGGAACGGCCCGGGAGGTGTTGCAGGAACTGGAGGGGGAGGATCTCTCCACAATTGCAACCGAATTCAACGATCCCCAGGATCTGCTGGATCTCTCGGACGAGGCTCCGGTGATCCGTCTATTGAACTCGATCCTGTCCGAGGCGGTCAAGGAGCGGGTCAGCGATATCCATATCGAACCCTATGAGCGCGATCTGGTGATTCGCTTCCGCATCGACGGTATTCTCTACGAAAAGCTCTCCCCACCCAAAATCATCCAGGAAGCTCTGGTGTCTCGAGTCAAGATCATGGCCGGGCTCAATATTGCCGAAAAACGCCTGCCCCAGGACGGCCGCATCCGGGTGATCGTGGCAGGTCGTGACGTGGATATCCGGGTCTCGATCATCCCAACCTTCTATGGCGAACGATCCGTGCTGCGTCTGCTGGACAAGAAGAAGGGGGTGCTCTCCCTGGCCGATATTGGTCTGGGCGCCGCAGGTGTGGCCACCATGGAGCGCATGCTGACACGCACCAGCGGGATTATCCTGGTGACCGGGCCCACCGGTAGCGGCAAGTCCACCACGCTCTATGCGGCCCTGAACCGGGTCAACTCCAGCGAAAAAAATATCATCACCATCGAGGACCCCATCGAGTACCAGATCAAGGGTATCGGCCAGATCCAGGTCAATCCCAAGATCGAACTGACCTTTGCCGGCGGTTTGCGTTCCATTCTGCGCCAGGACCCCGATATCATCATGGTGGGGGAGATTCGCGATTCTGAAACAGCCGAAATTGCCATCCAGGCCAGTCTGACCGGTCATCTGGTGCTTTCCACCCTGCATACCAATGATGCCGCTTCGGCCATTACGCGTCTGGTGGATATGGGCATCGAGCCGTTCATGATCGCCTCATCGCTCACGGCAGTCATGGCTCAGCGTCTGGTGCGGGTTATCTGCCCCCATTGCCGCGAAGAGTATCGCCCCCAGGAACGCTACGCAGGTTTAGCCCTGCCGGAAACGCTTTTCCGGGGGAGAGGTTGCGACAGATGTTTTGGTCTGGGGAGCCTTGGCCGTACTGCCATCTATGAGATCATGCCGGTCGACCAGGAGATCTGCTCCATGATCATCCGCCGGGCCCATGCCGGTGAGATCAAGGAGTACGCGGTAACGCGGGGGATGAAGACCCTGCGTGACGATGGACTTCTCAGGGTGGCTGAGGGAGTCACCACGATCGAAGAGGTGTTGCGCGTGACCCAGGAAGACTATGCCGACGTTCCACTATAAGGCATACAGCGCCAACGGCACCTCGCTTTCCGGAATTATCGAGGCTGAGTCAGAGCGCCAGGCGGTAAGTCAGCTGAAAGGCAGGGGCTTGTTGCCACGTGAGGTGCTTGAAGAGGGGGTGGCGGCTGGTTCCTCCCCCTCCTTCTCATTTCAGCGCTCGGTTTCAACGGCTGACCTGTCGCTCTTTACCCGCCGCTTGGCAACCCTGATGTCATCTTCCGTGCCGCTGTTCGAAGCCATGGGTTCGCTCCACGAGCAGGAGGAAAGCGGCAAACTGAAACAGGTCCTGGCGCGGGTCCGGGAGCGGATCAGCGAGGGATCCTCCCTTTCACGGGCTTTTGCGACGGCCCCCAACGTTTTTGGCGAAAGTTATGTCAGCATGGTTGCGGCTGGTGAAGCCGGTGGCGCGCTGGATGTGGTGCTTGAGCGACTGGCTGATTTTCTTGAGGAGCAGGAGGAGGTTCGTAACCGCGTTACTTCGGCCTTGATCTACCCGATCCTGATGGTGCTGGTGGGGGGCGGAGTGATGATCTTTCTGCTGACAATGGTAATACCCAAGATTGTGGTAATCTTTGAAGACAGCAAGGCTGCCCTGCCGATCCTGACGGTCGCCCTGATCAAGCTCAGCCACCTTCTGCGTGGCTGGTGGTGGATTCCGACCGGCATGGCCATTGCATCTGTTCCGCTCTACCGCAAGGCCATGCAGCGGGATGCGCTGCGACTGAAGCGGGATGCCCTGCTACTGCGGCTTCCGCTGGCAGGTGGCATGTTGCAACGCCTGATCCTCTCCCGATTTGCCCGGGTTCTCGGGCTGCTGCTTTCCAGCGGAGTGCCGATTATCCGTGCCCTGGAGATTACCTCGGAGGTTCTGGTGAATCGCGTCTACCGTCTGTTTCTGCGGGGTGTTATGGAAGAGGTCGCCCAGGGGGGCAGCCTGTCGGTCAGCCTGAAAAGAAGTCCTCTTTTCCCGCCACTGCTGGTGCACCTGGTGGGTGTCGGGGAAAAGGGTGGCACGCTGGAGGCGATGTTGCTCAAAGCCGGCGCCGCTTATGAGCGCGAGTTCAGCAGTCGTCTGGCCCGGCTGATGGGTCTGCTGGAGCCGCTGCTGGTGTTGGCCATGGGGCTGGCCGTGGGGATTGTCGTCATGGCGGTGCTGCTCCCCATCTTTGAGATGAACGAGTTGATCAAGTAGGGGCGCTGCATGTGGGCGTCCGCTTCCTTCTCCGCAGGAAGGTTGAGGAGTATTTCCATGGACTTCAGTAAAATGCTGCATACCTTTACGGTGGTGCCGTCACTGACCGGCGATCTGGCCGCGCTCCAGCGGATTGCCTACAACCTGTGGTGGTGCTGGGAACCGGATGCCATCAGTCTGTTTCGCCGCATGGATGCCGATCTGTGGCAGGCCACCCGTCACAATCCGGTGGAGATGCTGGGTATCCTCCAGCAGACGACTCTGGAAACGCTCCAGAACGACGAGGGTTTCATGGCCCACCTGAAGATGGTGGACGAGAAGCTGACCGACTATTTGGAGGAAAAAACCTGGTTCCAGAAAAACGCCAATGGCAGTTCCGCCATGCGGGTAGCCTATTTCTCCATGGAATTCGGGCTGCACGAGTCGTTGCCGATCTATTCCGGCGGCCTGGAAATCAA
>JACAAY010000086.1 GCA_013377095.1 Desulfuromonadales bacterium | reverse complement strand
AGAATGACATTATCGTATTCAAATCATGTTTTCCCAATAATGCGATAGAATCAGAGGGCAAGGAGCCAGGCAACCCGGATTCTCCTCTAAAAACCACAGCTAACTACAAGGCCGCCTACATTAAACTACTCGGCTACTTCAGGACTCACCCGAAGACCCTGTTTGTCTGCGTCACCGCTCCACCGCTTGTTGAGAGTATTCCCAGCAGGACGAAAGAGTTACTTAAGAATGTTATTGGATCTGAAACCTCGGTAAAAGCTGTTGGCGAGAGGGCCAGGAAATTCAACAACTGGCTGAAGGATGCGGAAAAAGGATGGTTGGCCGGATATGAGCTGAAAAATGTGGTTGTTTTTGATTATTACGACATTCTCACGCGTCACGGTGAATCGAATTATTTGCTCTACCCGACAAATGGCGGCAATGACAGCCACCCGAGTGCGGATGGGAACGCAAGTGCCGCACGAGAGTTCATTCCATTTCTCAATAAGTCAGTCAATCGACTTGTCGGATCTAACTGATGTCTGTCGGTTAACTTTACATCAGCAATTTGACTTGGAGCTTTTTTAAGACGTTTGGGTTCGATAGGAAATGAGAACTGTCGGAATATCTTACAAAAAGCTACTTTTTTAGACTTGTAAAGCCTCCCCCTCTATTCCCCTTCTCTCCCGTTAACAACAAAACTCCTAAAAATTTAACATGTTATCTATAATCTGGTTGTGATATCCAACACTTCTCAGGCTTGGTATGTTTTCTGCATTTTAGTGAAGACTAAGGATTGTGACTCCTTTTATATCCGTCTTTCCGCAAGAAGGAACAAACCCCGATTGCCAAAAAGGTATGGGCTTGACGGTGTCACGCGGAACTTCCAATAATCAATATTGCATATACATGGAGGATACACTGATGAAAATATTTAAATTTTTAATTCTTTTTATGAGCATCTTTATTACGATCATGTTTTCAGCAACACTGCTTCATGCAAGAATACTGATTGTTTCTCCTCATCCTGATGATGATTTGATAATTTCTGCTGGGATTATATACAAAGCAATACAGAGGAGTGAACCTGTTACCATCGTGTACATGACAAACGGGGACATCAACGGCGCCCAGGCGGGATATACCAGACAAGACGAGGCCGTTACCGGGGAAAGCATTCTTGGGGTCCATGAAAGCAATCTTATTTTCCTAGGCTATCCTGACGGCTATCTGAGAACAGTTTACAATGATTATGTCGACGCATCTAGCCAGTATGTATCTCCGAATGGCATTTCGGCAACATATGGGAACCGCGGACTTGGTGGGATGGATTACCATTCTTACCGGTTCGGCACTACCGCTCACTACAACAGGACTAATATGCTGGCAGATCTGCAAGATATTTTTTCCTCATTTCTGCCCGATCAGATTTTTGTGACTTCAGAGTTCGATTCTCATCCTGACCATTCAACAACATATCAACTTGTTACTCTCGCAGTGGCATCCGTTAACAGCAGCAACCCAGCGTATGTTCCCTCAATCCACAAGACTATTGTCCATTGGAGTGACGGAGCCTGGCCACCTGCTGCAATCGATCCTGCCTCATACTACACGCCTATACCTAACCTGACGCAAGATACAGGACTTATATGGGCTGACAGGGAAAGCATCGATGTACCAATAGCGCTACAATCGACCGATTATGCTGCTAACCTGAAATACCTCGCTATAGCAGCGCATGTATCTCAAGGCGGGACCACCATCTTAGGTGACCGAATTCACAAGGAAGAATTCTTTTGGGCTGAAAACAACGTAAGCAGTAATCATCCACCGATTGTAAATGCCGGATTAGATCAGATAGCACTTGAAGGCCAGGTAGTGCAGCTTGATGGCTCTCAGAGCAGAGACCCTGATAATACTACCCTATCTTACCAGTGGGTGCAGCGATCCGGTGTCCCAGTTCAGTTGTCAAATCCTACCATTGCCCAACCTGTTTTTACCATGCCGACCGGACTCTCTCAGGGTGAGATTCTGACTTTTGAACTTATTGTTTCCGATGGGCATTTCACAACTGTTCCCGATGCCACGAATGTTACGGTATCAAACGTTATTCTTCCCGGCACCCTAACGGTCACACCTGCAACGGCGCTCACTGCTTCCGGGGTTGCTGGCGGACCGTTCAGTCCTTCAAGCGCAGTCTACACTCTTCAGAATACCGGAAACACTGCTATTAACTGGAGTGCATCAGCGACCCAGAGCTGGGCAACACTCTCATCGACCAGCGGCAGTCTGGCTCCCGGCGCAAGCGCCACGGTAACGGCTTCCATCAACAGCAGTGCCAACAGCCTGGCAGCCGGTTCCTACAGCGGAACGGTGACCTTTACCAATACAACAAATGCTAACGGTAATACGACACGCGCGGTGAACCTTACGGTAACGTCTGCGCTGCCCTCTAACATAGCCCCGCTGGCGACGGTGACCGCTTCATCGGAGACCTCGGCGTATGGCCAGACTGCAGTGAAAGCTGTGGATGGAGTTATCAGCGGGTATCCGAGTGACTATACCCGTGAGTGGGCCACAAACGGTCAGGGAGTTGGTGCGTGGTTGAACTTGGCCTGGCCAGCACCGTACAGCGTGAATCAGGTTGTCCTGTACGACCGGCCCAACAGTAACGACAACATTACGAGCGCGACAATAACCTTTAGTGATGGTTCCAGCATTGTAGCCGGTCCTTTAAACAACGACGGTTCGGCTACGACGTACACGTTTCCTGCCAGGGTAATTACCTGGTTGAGGATGACCGTTAACGGAGTGAGTGGCAGTACGCAGAATGTCGGACTCTCCGAGATACAGGCCTACGGCACTCCATCCGGCGGGACCCAATACAGCCTTACCACTAATGCAACTCCCACAGTCGGTGGATCTGTTACCGTCAATCCCAGTCAGTCGAGTTACTATTCCGGAACACAGGTGACGCTGGCGGCAATGCCGAACACCGGATATACCTTCAGCGGCTGGAGCGGTGACGCCACCGGGGCAACCAATCCTCTGACTATTACCATTACTGGCAATACCGCTGTAAACGCCAACTTCACCGCAATACCCGGCACCCTGACGGTTACCCCGTCGAGCGGACTGACTTCTTCAGGAGCGCCGGGCGGTCCATTCAGCCCCACAAGTACAACCTACACTCTCCAAAACGCAGGAAACGCCACCATCAACTGGAGTGCATCCGCAACCCAAAGCTGGGTAACACTGTCATCGACCAGCAGTAGTCTGGCTCCCGGCGCAAGCGCCACGGTAACAGTTTCCATCAACAGCAGCGCCAACACTCTGACAGCCGGTTCCTATAGTGACACGGTGACCTTTACCAATGTTACGAATGGAAATGGCAATGCTACCCGCGGAGTGAGCCTTGTAATAACGCCTCAATACACTCTGACAACCACCTCATCCCCCTCTGCAGGCGGTTATGTAACTGTAAATCCCAGCCAATCGACTTACAGTTCCGGGCAGCAGGTGACCCTTACGGCTGCACCAAACACCGGCTATACCTTCAGCGGCTGGAGCGGCGGGGCGACCGGTACAACCAATCCTCTAATCGTTACGATTACCGGCAACGCAGCAGTGACAGCTAACTTTACCGCTCTTCCCGGCACCCTAACGGTCACACCTGCAACGGCGCTCACTGCTTCCGGGGTTGCTGGCGGACCGTTCAGTCCTTCAAGCGCAGTCTACACTCTTCAGAATACCGGAAACACTGCTATTAACTGGAGTGCATCAGCGACCCAGAGCTGGGCAACACTCTCATCGACCAGCGGCAGTCTGGCTCCCGGCGCAAGCGCCACGGTAACGGCTTCCATCAACAGCAGTGCCAACAGCCTGGCAGCCGGTTCCTACAGCGGAACGGTGACCTTTACCAATACAACAAATGCTAACGGTAATACGACACGCGCGGTGAACCTTACGGTAACGTCTGCGCTGCCCTCTAACATAGCCCCGCTGGCGACGGTGACCGCTTCATCGGAGACCTCGGCGTATGGCCAGACTGCAGTGAAAGCTGTGGATGGAGTTATCAGCGGGTATCCGAGTGACTATACCCGTGAGTGGGCCACAAACGGTCAGGGAGTTGGTGCGTGGTTGAACTTGGCCTGGCCAGCACCGTACAGCGTGAATCAGGTTGTCCTGTACGACCGGCCCAACAGTAACGACAACATTACGAGCGCGACAATAACCTTTAGTGATGGTTCCAGCATTGTAGCCGGTCCTTTAAACAACGACGGTTCGGCTACGACGTACACGTTTCCTGCCAGGGTAATTACCTGGTTGAGGATGACCGTTAACGGAGTGAGTGGCAGTACGCAGAATGTCGGACTCTCCGAGATACAGGCCTACGGCACTCCATCCGGCGGGACCCAATACAGCCTTACCACTAATGCAACTCCCACAGTCGGTGGATCTGTTACCGTCAATCCCAGTCAGTCGAGTTACTATTCCGGAACACAGGTGACGCTGGCGGCAATGCCGAACACCGGATATACCTTCAGCGGCTGGAGCGGTGACGCCACCGGGGCAACCAATCCTCTGACTATTACCATTACTGGCAATACCGCTGTAAACGCCAACTTCACCGCAATACCCGGCACCCTGACGGTTACCCCGTCGAGCGGACTGACTTCTTCAGGAGCGCCGGGCGGTCCATTCAGCCCCACAAGTACAACCTACACTCTCCAAAACGCAGGAAACGCCACCATCAACTGGAGTGCATCCGCAACCCAAAGCTGGGTAACACTGTCATCGACCAGCAGTAGTCTGGCTCCCGGCGCAAGCGCCACGGTAACAGTTTCCATCAACAGCAGCGCCAACACTCTGACAGCCGGTTCCTATAGTGACACGGTGACCTTTACCAACGTTACGAATGGAAATGGCAATGCTACCCGAGGAGTGAGCCTGATAATCAGCAGTAGCAGTGCTGTTACCCTCAACGCAACCGGGACATTTACACCTGTTATTTCAGTTTTAGGCTCACCCTCCATAGCGTGGACGTTTCCAGGAGGGACACCTTCTAGCAGCACATCACTCACCCCGGGGGCAGTCACGTTTACTGATACTTCAGTGCATGCCTGTACACTTAATGCAAGTGTTCCTTCAACTATTACAAGCCTAGCGATATACCCTCAGGACAACGGCGGACAGGCCTACGCACTTCAAACCATTACCGGCATTGAGAAACTCACTGGCCTTACAAATCTTGTTCTCTATGGCGCCGGAATGACAAGCGTGCCCAATGCAAATCAGCTGACATCCCTTCAACGTGCCTATTTTTCACGCAATTTCCTGGGTGGGTCCAATATGAGATGGAATGGCTTGACAAACCTTACTCTGGTCCATGCTTATGGAAATAATTTTTCCGCACAGGAGGTTGATCAACTCTTCATAGACCTGGACAATAATGGCGTATCAGGAGGAGAATTCAGCCTGGCATATAACGCAGGACCTTCTGCAGCCAGCGCGACAGCTCGAGCAAACCTTGCAGCACGAGGAAATTTGCTTACATATAACACCTTGCTTTCAAATCCAGGATATGTTCCTGCGGTTTCAACAACTGGAGCCAATATCCAAGTCGCCGGAGGAACCCGTTTCACGGTTACCGCCCCCGGGGCCACAGATATCAAGGTGGATATTCAGGATCTGGGTGTGCAACATATTACTTCTGGAACAGAAGTCTTCTATTACCTTGGGAATCCCAGCCAAATTCGCAATATCACTATCGAGGTTACTCCGGCTTCTGCCTTGAATACGCTTACATTTCAGGACAGCGGAAGAGTACCATGGTATTTATCGAATGGTAACAGCTTGCCATCAGTTCCTAATGGCAACATCTATTCCATTTCAGGACTTGACAGGTTTGCAAACCTCCAACATCTGGCTTTCCAGTCAGCAAACGTTCTGAATCATATAAGCCTTCCCAACGGAGTGAGCGGGAATCTCACAACACTGGAACTTGGCCCAGCTCAAGGTCTAACCAGTCCACTAGCCGGTGCCGATGCAGATGCTCTGATTGCATCGCTGGTTGCAGCTGGTTCACCAAACGGTACTTTGACTCTGCCCAACCGAACCGCTGCGAGTGATGCAAATGTAGCTGTTCTCAGAGCACGAGGATGGAGTGGATATTTTTAGTAAACTATTTATTGTTTGCTACGATGAGAAGAGCAATATGGTAATATAGCTACCCCACAGCTTGTTGAGGGGTAGCTATAGCTTATGGTGAAAAAATTGCATCTTCAATACGTGTAGTTATACTTAGTTAAAGGTTTCCCTGCATATTGCGAATTAACAAATCAAAAATTTACTACCGATGTCCGGATCATAAAACCCCCTATGGAGGGGTGAAGGTAATCTATGAACATGTAGACATTCTGAACAAACATGGATACGAGGCTTATGTTTTACATGAAACTGAAGGTTTCAGATGCTCGTGGTTTGAAAACAGCACAAAAATAGCTTATGTAGAAGATGTCAAACTTGGAGAAAAGGATTTTTTGGTATTTCCGGAAGTCCATACAAAACACTATCTTGACTCGCCAAAGAAGCCAGACGCTGAAGAAAGCCCGTTTAGAAAATTTAAGCAGTCTGTCCGCAAGTTGATCCTTGGTTACTACATTTGGGATATGGAAGCCCAACAAAAGGTATTCCGTAAACTTTACGATTCCCCTGCCGCAAAGATAATATTTAATCAGGGATGTTATCTGACTTTTTCAGGTTATCCTCTGAACAATGGCAATCTCCGGTCCCTCTACTGCGACAAGTCCCTTAGTGCAATAATTGTGGTATCCGAAGATAGTGAAAAATATGTAAATTTTGCGTTTCCCCATGTGCCTGCTTATCGTGTGCGAAATGCCATTAATACCAGTTTGTTCAATTTTCAGGACGAGAAGAAGAAGCAGATCTGTTTTATTGCCAGAAAAAACTATACTGATATAGTTCAGGTTGTTAATATTCTGACACAACGGGGCTCAATAGACGATTTTGAACTGATACCGATAGAGAACATGCCGCAGCAAGATGTGGCAAAGGTCATGAGGGATTCTCTGATCTTCCTGTCGTTCGGTTCACAGGAGGGCTTTTCTCTACCACCAGCTGAAGCCATGGCATGTGGTTGCATTGTAATTGGCTATGATGGCAGGGGGGGAAAAGAGTACTTTGATCCACAGTTTTGTTTTCCAGTGGAGTCAGGGGATATTATTTCATTTGTCCAAACTATAGAAAAAGTGCTGGCGCAATACCGTGCAGATTCTCTTTCTCTTACCAAGTTTGGTCAGATGGCCTCCAGTTATATATACGCAAATTACAATAATGCTACGCAGTCTGATGATGTTGAGCGTGTATGGGGTCAGATAATATCTTTGGGAACTACCAATAAATCATCAATCTAAATTTCGGGTGATCATGCCAATCGCAAGTGTCGTCATACCCACATATAATGGCTCAAAATTTCTCACACAGACGATAGAGTCGGTTTTGAACCAGAGCTATAAGGACTTTGAAATTATCGTTGTTGATGATGGATCAACTGAGGATATAGAGCAGTTGTTAAAACCTTATGGTGAATATCTTAGATATCTCCGCATCGAGAACAGCGGTCCTGCCGCTGCCAGAAATACCGGAATTCGATTGAGCAATGGGGAATTCGTGGCCCTGCTGGATCATGACGATATATGGGCGCCAGAAAATCTTCGAGTCAAGGTTGAGCTTTTACATAAAAATCCCGAATGTGCAATGGTATACAGCTATCCCACGTTAATTGACGCAATTGGAAATGTCATTCCTCAAGAATCTCCGTCAGCGTTCCCTAGCGGCTCAGTTTTCGAGGATTTCCTGATCAGCAACCGGATTATCACATTCTCCTGCACATTAATCCGCAAGAGCATCTTCGACAGTGTCGGACTCTTGGACGATCGACGCGAAATCACCTGCTGTGATGATTACGACATGTGGCTCAGGATCGCGGATGTGAGCACAATTGTATTTTCCACCGATCAGAGTGTGTGCTACAGAATCCATGGCGACAATCTTATCAACAACCACGATATGAGTCTGAATTCTCACATGTCGGTATACAACAAAATATTGAAGGAGAGCAAAACTGCTTCAAAAATGCCGATCAAAAAACTTTCCCGCATTGCCAGAGAGCATATTTATGAAAAGTTACGCCAATATGCTTACAAATTTTACTACGACAGATCAAATTACAAAAAAACTCGTGAACTGTTGTGGCGCTGCATATTGCTTAAACCATTTGCTTTTAGGGTATGGATGTATTTTCTGATATGTTCATTGCCTTCGGTTCTCGTCGCCAGACTAAGGTCAGCAAAACATCTGTTCAGCATGAATCCGAAGCATTCCCACCCGAAATGAACCAACATCATCCCTTCAATACAAATCTACTTCCTCAGCTCAAGCTACATTACGTATTAAGGAGTCATATAGATGGGCGACGCCAAATCCCAAAGTATCTGTAAACAACTGTATTGGGAGTTGAAGGACGATTATGGCCGTTTCAACTACCTGAGCTGGCTTCTCCGTTCTGTGCCGGGACGGACTGGTTTCATGCTCAGAAGGCGATTATTGGGAAAGTATTTTTCGCATTTGGGTGAAAATGTGGCTATTCACCCCGGAGTCAAGATTAGAGGGGTTCATAAGCTATCAGTCGGGGATAACGTTGGACTCGGTGAAGACATCTTTATACAAGCTGAGGGAGGGGTGATTATTGGTAATAATGTCGCGCTTGGTCCTGGCGTCAAGATCTGGTCAGCTAATCACAAGTTCGAGGGGCTAGGTCCGGTAAATGATATGGACTACGAATACAAAAAGGTTGTGATTGAAGATGATGTCTGGATAGGAGCGAACTGTTTCATCATGCCCGGCGTAACACTCCAGCGCGGATCAATTGTCTCTGCCTGTTCGGTTGTGGGAATAAAACAGTATCCACCATATTCGATAATTGCCGGTCATCCGGCTAGAGTCATCGGCACTCGATATGAAAAAGCTAAAGAATTTTCTGCCCAAGAAAACTCTGAGAAAGCAAAGTTGATATAAAATAATTAATTTTTTGGTTTACTGCCTATCTCATTTGACGCCACTTGAATCTACACAAGAACTAAAACTGAAATGCCCCGTCCTGTGAACGGGGCATTTCAGTTTAGGTTGAGTCTATAAATTTAGCGTTATGGAATGATTTGTGTAGGTCGAAGATTGCCAACCGGTGAAAGTGCAACAGTTCCTCCGCAACCAATCCGTTGAGTCGAGACAACTACATTGTCGATCAGCTCTCCGGATGCTGAATGACTGTTATTATTTTCAAACAGAGCCAGCCAAAGGTTCTGTAATTTCAGATTAGCTGTTGTCCTGAACCAGAGGTTAGTGTTGTCTCCGAATTGAGTTCCATTCAACCATTGGGTTATCCTGCCGGTAGGTGCGGGAGTTACGCCATTGGTGCTTGCTGTACCCATGTCTATCATCTGCTCGTAGCAGTACCATTGCCCGGTGACCAAGGTCGGCATAGTGACTGTCGGACGATCCGCAGGTTTAGTGCAAGACGTTGAACCGCTGTCATACACGCACGGGAATGAATCACCCCAGCAACTTCCATTCGGGTCAGCGCAATTCTGGTACATACCCCGATAGTAGGTGTAGGAGAACGGCTCAGTATCGTTACTTGACCATGGTTGCATGAGGAAGCTGGCGAAATCATTTCCGGCTGGACGATTACCTGAAAGACCGATATAACTTCTGTCACCGGCAGTCAAACCGCCACCATGATTATAATTGTTAAAATTGAAACCAGGTTCAAATTTAAAATACCATCTGGCGTAAAGTTTGTCGTATGTTGTTGGTAGAACCTTAACCAAGTCAGAGGAACCATCTTGATTAGCAGCTACCCACAATTTGACTGCCTTATTGGAAGAAACTCCAGCAGGTCCACTGTCGGTGGCTATCAAGTTCTCAGTATCAGGATTCCCGTCGTAATCGTTGAAATTAGCCTTCGGGTTCGTACCTTCAAAATCTTCGCAGAAAACCGTCCCGCTGGGCGGGTTGGTGCACTCGTTTCTAGCAACTGTAACCGTACCTGAGGAAGCTAAGGAAGCAGAACAGGAAGAAGCTGACCCACCATTGGAACCATTACAAGTCCACGACCACGGGCCACTGCCCGATACCGATGATGCTGTCCCTTGAGTACAGAGATTGGTGGTCGGCGCAGACGACAATGACAGACCATTACTGCCGCCGCAGGACCCATTCACGGGTGTTATCAATAGGTAAGCAGTGCAGGAAGCAGTTGACCCGCCATTGGAACCACCACAACTCCACGTCCACGGGCCACTACCTGATACCGTTGATGCTGTCCCTTGAGTACAGAGATTGGTGGTCGGCGCGGATGTTAATGACAGACTATTACTGCTTCCACAGGAACCATTCAAAGGTGTGGACGTTATCGTATACGCTGACGACTTGACCGATTCGCTATTACTCAAAGTGTCCGTTGAATAGTACCTCAACGTATTCGCCTGGATGGTTATGGGTACACTGTACAGACTCGTTGGAGTACATGATGATCCCCAACAATAATACGTATTTGCACAAGCAGTGTTGTCAGTGCATGACAGATTTATCGTCTGAGATGAGGCATAAGCCCCTGCAGCAGGCGATACCGAGGATGTCGGGGGGGTTGCGTCTGGCGTACCACCACCGCTTGAGCCAAAGGTTACTGTAGAACCGGTATTTCTTGTACCGCTCGCATCAGTAACAAAAATATATCCTGTTGATCCGTTAGCAAAAGATCCCTGATTAACTTTAAAGGTAATAGAACTGTCGCTCCATACAGTAGGAGGCTGTATTTCCCTCAGTGTACAGTTATTATAGTTAGAATTATTGCCTATCTCTATTCGTTGCCATGTAGTATCAACATAAAGATCATCTAGATAAACAAGTCCACTACCATCAGCTAATGCATCTCGGTAGAAACCAAGTACTTGGAGAAATTTAGTCCTGCTGTCTGTTCGTGTAGTTACATCCGTGCGGTTGAATACCTGTTTCCCATCCACCCACCAGCGCAACACCCCATTTGCTGTGTTAGGGGACCCGTCTTGGTATTCAAACTGAAAAAGATGCCATATGCCTTTACCAACATCTGACTGAAAATTACGCCATTCCAAAGAACCTGGAAGCCAGTCACTCGTATTACAGGAATGACCAAATACTAAATCAGAACATGCTGTACCGGGAACTACTGGATTCCATCCTTTTCCATACCCACCATGCCCTTCATCCGCTCCCTCTACGTTTACATCTACCCTGTTATAAGACTGAACCCTAAGATTCTCGGTGCCTGATGAATTAGCCCATAAACGGAATAATTTTATATTCGCATCTCCCCAGTTAAAGGCAGAGTCGAGGTATACCCAATACTGAGCGTACCATGTGGTTGAGGAATTTTGCTGCTGAAAAGCGCAAAACTCATTCTGCATATTGAAATTACATACGGCACTATAGGTGCTGTTTGCATTTCGAGGATGCAGGCTTGATACGGACAGCACGCCACTTGGATATCCTGTTTGCGTCCAGCTTCCAATTCTAGCATTAAGTGAATTATTCTCCATATCACCAAAGGCTAAAGGTGAAGCAGAAGTTTTACTTCCAAAGCCCGATCCGGAAATAGTTACGGAACTGGAATGCGAAATGGTCCCACTCAAACCAGACACAACTGGTTGACCGTGAGCAATTGAGACAACAGATACACTGATAAATACAGCTAATATTGCATGAAAATAAGTTAAATGTTTACCAGAAAAATCCATATGATACCTCCTGTATGCGGTTCTCATCATTTATTACCCCTTTCCTCTTTTTTCCACAAATAAAAAAGAAACAGTCCGCAAGCATAAAAGCAACTTGAGGATCTGTTTCTCGCCAACTCAGCCATCCTGATTCTTATCAGGACCCGTAGCTTTGTGCCACCAGGTTGCCCTTGGTTTTACCTCTTCGGAAACAGCACATACCATATTTTTGTTTTACTATCATTTATTTACCAGATTATGTGTGTGACAGCTGTCACATAATTTAATGTATGAATATCCAGTATTTTCAACAATCACATCCCCAGCATAACAGCAATGCTAGGGCAGCATTAAATTACAACAACGTAGTCCACCAGATATGGCAGATCTGCTTTATGTGACGGACGCCATTGACGGCTTTCTCTTCGCAGAGCATACATACTATCCAATTTTATCCAATAATAACGAACCATTGCATTTCCTGTTTCCGAAGGTTTCCTTTGGCTTATTTATTGCGGGCATCTACTCGTTAGTATTCTGTATCGAACGAGCCTGCTACATCTGCCAAATAGGCACTGAAGAGTGAGACTCAACAATACTTGCGGTGAACTTGGTGGACTGAAAGGAAACATCACAACAACGAAAGAATGTTGCGGCAATTGGCCCGCGTGGACGGTACAATCATCACAAAATGAGCCCGCACCGGAGTAGCGTTGGGCGTCGTGAACCTGACTAACCTGGCTATCTGCCACCAATAACAACAACAGGAAGGTAGCCCCACGATTCAAGGAGGAAAAAATGAACTGTAAAGCTGAATTTCACAACATGCATATATATGTAATACTTGTTCTTGCGCTGGTTTTTATGTGTACGGGAATGGAAAAGGTAAGTTCGGCAGCGGCACCGTCATCCATCGTGACCATAAAATCAACTTCCGGAATATTGTCCGGAGGCGAGCTGGGGTATCCCCGTTGGAAAATGGCCTTTGACAAAAGAGATTCGACCAACGCAACTATCGATCTGATCGCGGGGACTAATGCTGGGGACAGTGCCTGGAGAACGACCAATTTTGGGAACACATGGACCGGCTTGGGCGCGCGAAACTTAAATTATCATGCAAATCTCAGTGTCGATGATAGCGGTGTTATGCATGTTGGATCTCGAACTGGAGATTCCGGCTCCGCTACGTATGAACGATTTAACGGTTCTTGGTCACCGGTTACCCTATGGAATGACTATTCGGGACAAGGGGGAACCGCCCATGTGTTGGCCTATGGCTCGGACTTGTGGGCTTTCGTGCGTTCCAATTTCGGTGCTGCGCCATTCAACATTACCTGGCGGAGGTCAACAAACGGCAGCACCTCCTGGACTTCACCTGCTGTCGTAAAGTCGCCTAATGACCCGGTTTGGCATCGTATCGGAAGCGCGATTGTTAACGCTGCCCCTGCATGTGTTATCTGGGACACCTACAACAGCTATACTCAAATAGAAATATATCGCTGGAACGGAACCATCTTTGCTCCGATTGCGAATAATAATCTGCGGACTGCATCATCAAACGCTCTCACGCGCCAATTCAGCGTTGTAACTGCGGGAGATGGCGGAATTCATGCGGTATGGTGGGATGATCTGGGAAGTGGCCATTACGCGATGAGGCACTCGCACCGAAGCTATGCCGGGACATGGAGCACGCCGGTTACCGTTGACGGCACGACGATGGATATAAGCGGTGACACAGGAGGACCCATCCTAACCACCGTGGAAGGCTCGACAAAAGTGTGGATTTTTTATGTCGGAAGAGTCGCAGGACATCTGGCTATCTTATCCAGCGTATGGGATGGGACTTCATGGTTGGCGACGATGCAAATAAGCAATAGTGCATCAGGTGAAGCGGAAGGCCCCAATACCGTTCCCATGGTGCCGGCGAATGCCGGTTATATACCCGTCGCGTGGACTCAAGGCACTACCCCGGCTTTGTATTATACGACGCTTGATACGGGCATATCCTCATCTCCCCCTGAGCTGGCATCGCTGTCGCTACTACCTGCAAGTGTCGTGGGAGGGAGCCCTTCCCAAGGGACCGTCACCCTGAGCGGTCCGGCGCTGATCGGAGGAGCCGTGGTATCGCTGATGAGCGCCGATCTGCTGACAGCGACCGTTCCTCTCGTAGTCACGGTGCCTTTAGGCAGCAGCAGCTCGACGTTCCCGATCTCTACCAACCCTGTCTCCAATGCCTCCGCGGTCTCCATCTCGGCAAGCTACGGCAGCGCCCTATCGCAGAATGCGCTTCTTACGGTGACTCCTCCAATCTCTCTGAGCATTGCCACCACAACCCTGCCTTCCGGGACCTTAGGCACTGTATACAATCAGACCCTGACGGCAATCGGCGGCCACACGCCCTATACCTGGTCCATAGCCTCGGGCAGCCTGCCTGCCGGCCTGACCCTCAATTCTGACACAGGAACGATTTCCGGCACTCCGACGACGACAGGCGCCAGCGCCTTTACCGTCAGCGTTCAGGACGCCAGCCAAGTCATTGCTAACACGAACCAGATTCTTAACATCATCCCTACTGAACTTACACTGGCCATCGATGCGACGGTGGCCAACGATTCCTCTTCAACCGGTACTGCTATCACATCTCCAGCCCTGACAACGAACGCCACCAACGAACTACTGCTGGCGTTCATCTCTGGCAGTTCCCTTGGCACCGGTGTAAATACCACTGTCACGGGCGTCGCCAACACCGGCGGCGCGCTGACCTGGACCAGGGCTGTTATCAACAACGGCCAACAGGGCACGGCCGAAATCTGGTGGGCGTACGCCACGACACCTCTGAGCGGAACCGTTACCGCCACCATGAGCCAGAGTGTGTCATCCCGTTCCATTACCGTCATGTCGTTAACCGGAACCGCCGGTGGCGCGGATGCGATCGGAGCTATCGGCAGCGGCAACGCAGCGGCAGCGCCGCCCTCAGCATCCCTAGTCACGACACGGGCCAATTCGTGGGTCTTCGGGACGGGCAACGACTGGGCCGAATCGATCAGCCGGACATTGGGTCCCGGCCAGACCATGGTGCACCAATTCCTGTCGCCCTTAACTGGTGACACCTACTGGGTGCAACGTCAGACCAACACCACCCCTGTGGCGGGGACAACGGTAACCATCAACGATACGACGCCCATAAACCACAAATACAATCTGAGCATCGTCGAGATCCGCACCGCTTCCGCTCCCCCTGTGCTGGCGTCGCTGTCGTTACTCCCAGCCAGTGTCGTGGGGGGTAGTTCCTCCCAGGGGACCGTCATTCTAAGCGGCCCGGCGCCGGGCGGTGGAGCCGTGGTGTCCCTGACAAGCGCTGATCAATCAACGGTGACCGTTCCGCTCACAGTCACGGTGCCAGTGGGCAGCAGCAGCGTGACATTCCCGATCTCATCCAACCAGGTCTCCACGACCACGATGGTCTCCATCACAGCAAGCTACGGCAGCACTCCACCGCAGACTGCGATTCTCACAGTGGCCATCCCGCTAACTCTGAGCATCACCACCTCAATCCTGCCTTCCGGGACCGTTGGCGCTGCATACAGTCAGACCCTGACGGCAACCGGAGGCCTGACGCCCTATGCCTGGTCCATGGCCTCGGGTAGCCTGCCAATCGGTCTGACACTCGATCAGGTTACCGGAAAGATCTCCGGCACGCCGATATCCGCAGGCACCATCACCGTCGCCTTCCAGGTCTCGGACAGAACTGCAGTTACTGCTACAAAAAACCTGAATCTGACAATCGTGCTGGCGCAAATTCTGACCATCAATACGACAGTGTCGAACGATTCCTCTTCAACCGGCACTACTATCACAACTCCAACCCTGACTACGAACTCCGCCAACGAACTGCTGGTGGCCTTTATCTCGGGTAGCTCCCCTGGAACCGGAGCGAATACCAGAGTAACTGGCGTGACCAACATCGGCGGAGCGCTGACCTGGACCAGGGCCGTCATCACCAACGGTCAACAGGGCACGGCCGAAATCTGGTGGGCATACGCCACGAAGCCCCTGAGCGGGTCCGTCACCGCCACCATGAGCAAGAGCGTGTCGTCCCGTTCCATCACCGTCATGTCGTTTACAGGAGCAGCCAGCGGCACGGCGGCAATCGGAGCTACCGGCAGCCACAGCTCCGCTACAGGTGCGCCCACAGCCTCCCTGGTCACTACGCGGGCCAATTCCTGGGTCTTCGGAACGGGCAACGACTGGGCAGGGGCGATCAGCCGGACAGTGGGTCCCGGCCAAGCCATGGTTCACCAGTTCCTGTCTGCCTCAACAGGTGACACCTACTGGGTGCAACGTCAGACCAGCAGCACACCTTTGACAGGGACGACGGTAACCATGAATGATACCGCGCCCTCAGGCCATATGTATAACCTGAGCATCGTTGAAATCCGTACGCCGTAGATATTTTCTGATCAGAAATCTGACGGCAAGTTTCCCATCTAATTTCAGCAGGTTGAAACGCATAATTTATCTACTCCAAACAAATGATTTCATCAAATTACGCCCAAAGAAAATCGTCTTGTGCTGCTGAAAAGAAATGTTGTATACATAATATCAATCAATTAATATTTGTCGTATTTCCTTACACATCAATCCGATGTTCATATTTATATTCACATCCTATTAATATCACAGCAAAACAACACAGGCATGATTATTGCGTTTCATAAGATATTTACATTTTAATCGTTTTAAATATGCTTCAATAACTGAGCGTCACTAATGCAAGAGAAATATCAATACCATCACCAGCAAGATTCAGAAGGAGGATGAAATGAGCAGGCTCAACACTATATTCACGGCAATTGTGATTTTTATGTCATGTATGTTGGGTTCCGCAACTGCCATCCCAATTACAGCTGTTCACCAGATAGAAGGGTATATCTCACAAGTAAATACTTACTCAAGAGCAGATGGTTCAGGCTTGAATAGTGAATTACCATTTTCACTAGGGGACCATTTCATGCTAACGGCTAGTTACACATATGATCCGGCTATGTACCCACCCATACCTGGCGCACATTTGCCGGCCTATATGCTGGACTTCAGCTATCAGTTCTCAATCGGCGGATTGACGGTTTTTAACAACACAACTGCAGGATACATGGATTGTAATTTTCTTCGAACAGATTTGCTAGCAACCAATTTCAGTTTTATGGACGGGATCCCTCATTTCAGGACATCTCCTGGCACTAGTTGGCTTTATGTTGACGAATTCTATATTGATCCATCATTACTTGTTTTGAATCTCACGGGGGGAAGTACTGGAGGGGTGGTAGATGGAGTTGTTACTTCATCCACGATGACAACAAAGCCCGTACCAGAACCAACTACTTTCGTGCTCCTGGGAGCAGGCCTTGGTTGGTTGGCAATCTGGCGGAGGAAGAAACAAAAATAATATTCTGCCGATAGGTTTGTTTGTTGCAATCGGGACGACCAGAAGGTCGCCCCGTTTTTTTGACTTTACCAGAATATTTCTCTAATCTAAAGTGAGCCTTAAGGGGTAAAGGCTGATCCTTCAAAACCCTTAAAGATTAGCAAACCATTGATTCATCACAATAAGGGAATAGAGCTGAAGAGACAAATCTCTGTTCCGGATGACAAAGTTTTCGACAAGATCATCAATCACCCCTTCCGGCAGCAATTGAGTTACCAAACCATCCATGCAACGCCGTTTCAACTCCGCTTTTCGTAGTTTCCTTAGCCACACCTCCACGGGAGCGGCAAAGCCTTGCTTCTTTCGATAGATCAGGTCATGGGGAAAATAGCGAGCTGCTAACTGTTTAAGAAGCACCTTTTTCTCACCCAGTGTGACGCGTTGACGATTCTGCATCTGCTCAGCAAGCCTGACGACCCCAGGATCGAGAAACGGTACACGCACTTCCAAACCGTGCAGCATACTCATTTTGTCGCTGAAACATAGAATATTGTCGCCGAGAAAGTGCCGGAAATCATATTCAAGTACTTTGAGCAGTGTACGTGGTGGAGACTTACTGAGAAATAGGCTCTGTTGCGGATAGACACGATCCTGCCGTATCATACCAATCAAACCACCATCCCCTTCACGTTGCTCCAGAAAGCGAATCATTCGACGCACAAGGTTACCTAAACGATTGTCCCTATTTTGCGGAAATGGGCTGAGCATTTTTATGAAGAGCCGGACAACGGATTTCGGAAAATAGTTGAGCTGTTCCAAAGCCAACAATGCTTGATGACGGTAGTAGCCTCCGAACAGTTCGTCGCCACCCGCCCCGCTCAGACATACCGTAACATGCTCACGTGCCGCAGCACAGACGATATGGTTCAGAAAAACCGAACTATCGGCATTCAACTCGCCAATTCGACTTAGGATGTCGTCGATATGCTCTGACAGACTGCCCAGTTCAACGCATACAGCATGATGCTGAGAACCCAGAAGCTTGGCAGCTCTCGCTGCATAAGCAGTTTCATCATATTCCGGCCCCGCATCGGTGAAGCCGATGGAGAAGGTGTGCAGCGGTTCTTTATGCACTTGACTGGCATAGTGGCAGATCAGGCTGGAATCAACACCACCGCTCAGAAAAGCCCCTAGCGGAACATCACTAACCATTTGCTGTTTAACACTATGCGCCAAAGCCTGATCCAGAGCATCCACGGTAATGCCAATAGCGTTATCATAAGGTTCAAAGGGTTTATCCCACTGAATGGGCTCTAATGCCTGAATCCGGCTTTCCGCAAAACTCACGGTCATACGGTGTCCGGAGGGAAGTTTAAAAAGATTCATCAACCCGGTTTGTGGAGCTGGTATGTAATGAAGCGCCAGATAAGTTGAGATGGCGTCTCTGTCTGGCTCGGGAAGGGTAGCTTGAGCATGTACCAAGGTTGATAGTTCCGAGGAGAACAGAAACTCGTTGTTGGTCAAACTATAAAAAAGGGGCTTGACACCATAGCTGTCGCGACAGAGGTGCAACCGGCGTTCCTGAGTATCATAAATTGCAAAGGCAAACATGCCTTCCAGTTTGGCAAGACAATCTTCTCCCCAGCAATCCCAAGCCTTAAGAAGCACTTCTGTATCACTGCGTGATGAGAATTGATAACCGTGAGTGACAAGGATGTCTCGCAACGCCTGGAAGTTGTAAATTTCACCGTTAAATACAATAACCCAGCAACCAAACTGCATCGGTTGCGCACCGGCGTTGGTCAGGTCAAGAATGCTTAAACGAACATGGCCTAAAGCCAGCGGGTCTGCAATGTAAACACCGTCGCCATCAGGGCCGCGATGGTGCAGATGGCGATTCATAGCATGAACAATGCCACCAGCATCACGATGCAAGGAAATAATCCCGTTGATACCACACATAGTTTTATCCGAGAACAGTTATGGGGTGGTTATAAGAACCTCTTCAACCGGTTCTTCAAAACAGACGTTTGAATTGATTATACTTTACTATAGACCAAGACCTTGCAAACAAAAAAGTAACATACAGCAATAAAATACTAACAAACATCTCGCAACTGCCTGCCTTCATAACAACCCTGATGGTCAGCAATAAAGGTAATATCAAAACAATAATACCTGATAAAAACAACAAGCTAATCGACTTAATAACAATGGATATAATTACTGCAACAATTGAAATAAAATAAATGAATATTGCTAAGTCGAAAAGAGATACCTTTTTTTGGTGAAAAGAGGCAATAGGTTTCACTAGTGACTTGCCCCTCCAGGCTTCTTTAACAAAAAAGCTCTTAATTGAATCAGCTTGCCCCAAATGAACAGACGCTACTGATGAATCATTATATAACGTCCCACCGTTGCGTCTCACTCGATGACAAAAATCTTCATCTTCCTCAACCTGCAAGGATTCATCAAACCCGCTCACATCCTCAAAGACGGCTCTGGATACAGCCAATGTTCCACTAGTAATCCACTTTACAAGACCATCCTGTTTACGTTCAACAATCAACCAAGCCCTGGCAACCCATCCATGGCTCTCATGTGCTCTATAAAAGGAACCATAACAAGAATACTGTTTAAGATACTCCATTGCTTTTAACAACAGTAGTCTGTCTACTAAACAATCTGAATCAATAAAAATTATATATTCACCAACAGACTCTGAAACCCCAACATTCCTACTATTTGATATACTAATATTACTTGAGTGTACTAGTTTAACTTTGTTAAAAGTAGATACAATACTTATAGTATTATCAGATGAACCACCATCAATAACTATAATTTCGTACCTATTGTCTGGGTACACAACATTGCACACAGAGCTCAGACATTCTTTAATGTACTTACTAGAATTGTATGTTGGAATTATAACTGAAATATCCATATCAATAAGCTGCCCCTAAATCCAACCATAGTAAACAGTGGCATAACACCCTGTTTTACTCATGCCATTTTCTCTTTTAATTTTTTCATGACAAAGAAAGTCGAAGAAGCTATGCCAATTACGAACCACCATGTAATTCCGTATAAATCCATTCCAAATATATCAAGAAAAAGCCGTAACTGAAAGTAAACTAAAATCGACTGAACTACAGCATATGTAAATCGCACATCACAAATAAGATATTCGTTATGAGTCTCTGATGTTTCATATATAAACAACATTTCATTCAATTGATTTTTTGTATTTTTCAATATCGAAAATATTTTCCCTAAGACTAACATGAAAACGATAAAGCCCTGAATTCCAATCTCAGTCAGCACTTCGGTGTAAAGACAATGCTGATCCATCGGATCTTTAAAATATATATTTGCCACTTCACGGAAGTTACCGACTCCAACGCCAAAAGGATGATGCGTAATGACATACCATCCTTCACGATATAGCTTCATCCTTGACTCCTTAGAAGCTCCCTCCTTTTCCTTTCCACTAAAAGAAGATAAAAAACGCTCCTGATAATCCTGGGGCAGGTAAACAACCGTTATTGGAATAAGGATCATTAGTGCAATAAGGAGCCCCTTACGAACCTTTTGCGAAGACTGAAAAAAAAACAGAATCAGCATGGCAATGTAGCCAAGATAGCCGGTGCGTGAACCGGTATAAATCACCACATAGGTGGCGAAACAGAACAGTGAGATAATCCCCAGCTGTAACCACCTTTTTTTCGCCAGGGGAAATAGATAAAAACAAAAGGGAATCGGCCCGAGGGCAAACTCCGAAAATGAGTTAGGGTGAGACCACAACCCAACACCATTTAACCTCATGATCCCTTGATTTTCCCATATTAGCGAACCAGTTATGCCTCCTACTACTCCCTCAAGAGTGCCCTTCCAGCATGCCAGCAACCAAACAAACATCAACCAGCCCAATTGCTGAGGAGCTTTTACAAACCTAGCAATTAAAAGACCCATAGCGGAATATTTAAGAACACGCTCTGTAAAAACATACCATGCCCGATCAGGATACCATGCAAAAACAACCTGAAGAAGCATTACGGAAAACAAAGCAATAATGTAAGGAGCAAAAC
>JACAAY010000085.1 GCA_013377095.1 Desulfuromonadales bacterium | reverse complement strand
TGAGCGGCGCCACTTGGCGCACCATCTCCATTACATTGCGCAACCCCGTATTGCCGCCGATGATCCCGTCTGCGGCGTCGCCGTGCAATTCCCGGTTCAGGAAACGTTTGTCGTCCAACAGTATGGCCTGATAGCGGAGTACCTCCTCGTGGGCGAGGGCGTTGGCAAGGGCGATCGCAAAAGGCTCGGCAAGGCAGCCAGCTAGCTCAAGAAGTTCTTCGCCGTATCGTCCCTCTCCCGATGCCTGTAACGTCAACCCTCCGATCAGTTCCCCCCTGATGCGCAAAGGAACGATCAAGTGCGTGTTTCCTTCGATTTTCATCGCTGGTGCGAGTGCGCCAAGAATCTCATCCTTTTCAATATCCACGATAAATGGTTCTGAAAAATTCCGGGCGGCAATCTTCTGCAGCATCCCTTCCGGCAGCGGAACGAGTTGGGGAGGAAGGGCGACATTTTCAGAGGCATGTTCAATGCGCCGGATAGCACCCAGCCGCTCGTCTATGATGAAGAGGAACAAGGCTTCGAGGGGGAATTGTTCCTTCAGATACTCGAATGCACGGCGCAATGATTCTTTAATTTCCAGGCTGCCGCAGATCCTGAGGGTTATCTCCCTGATGAATTCATCGCGGCCTGCCATACCCTTGTCGCTCAACCCGCTGGCTGCTCCTCTCCCTTCCGTTTTTGTCTCCATGTGTTTTTAGGCCCCCCATTAATATCCATGATATTTAGCAGTATCCACGCCTTTCTCGACATTTCACTGCATTAAACATGAAATATGACGGACAAGCAAGGGTTTGTTATGTAACTACCTGAAATAATGCATTTCAAAAGATTGGCACACTTATCGCTATTAAGAGGACAGTATCAAAGCAAAGGAGAACATCATGGCCAATCTGCTCTATGTCACCTGCAATGTCAGACCCCAGGATAGATCCCGTACTCTTTCGCTCGGCAATGAATTCCTGGAGGAATACCTGCGCAGGAATCCGCATGACGAGGTGCAGGTTCTCGACCTGTACCGCGACAGCATCCAACGCTTCGATCAGGACGTGCTCAACGCACTGGGGCGGATCGAGCAAGGTGAGGACTACGTTCTCCTCTTTTCGGAAGAAGAGCGACGCAAGATGAGCCGACTGTGGCGTCTCGCCGACCAGTTCGGCCGGTGCGATAAATATGTCTTCGTTACGCACAGCCTTAACCTTTGGTTTCCGGCCGAGTTCAAGATGTACATAGATGCGATCTGTATCCCCGATCGAACCTATCGTCTAACGCCAGGCGGGGCGGAAGGAACACTTTCCAACCGGAACAGGAAATCTATGCACTTGCATGCCGGTCCGCCTTTCAAGGTCGGGCAGGAGCACGACCTGAGTGTCGCATATCTGCGTTCAGTACTCAGTTTTCTCGGGGTGGCACATCATGAAACGGTGTTACTCGAGGGTGACGACCCGGAACGGGTATCAGAGAGGGATCACGAAAAGGCTCGTCACAGGCTGTTGGAACTTGCCCGCCGCTTTTGAAAAGGATAAACGTTGCGCGATATGGGGACCACCGCAGACCGGCCAAATACCCAGAAAGACGAGTTTAATTAAAGGAGTCAACAAATGCAAGGCAATTTTAAATCCATTCTAGTGACTGCTTCCGTGTTCATATTGGGTGTTTCTCTGTCTGCCTGCACAGGTGAGCAGCACAAGAAGGAAGCAAGCAGCGATGCCGTCCCGGTGATAGTAGGTAGGGTACGAAAGGTCCAGGAGCGAGAGACGATCTCCGTAAGTGGAACCGTTTCAACGCCGAACTCCCCCGCGAGTGTCTGCTTTCTCGTCTCCGGCAAGGTCGTGTTCGTAGGGCCGCGGGAAGGTGAGTACGTAAAAAAGGGGCAGGTCCTGGCCCGGATAGACCCCACAGACTTTAACCTTACAGTCAAAGGCGCCGCGGCGCAGGCGGCCGGCGCACAAGCGGCTCTGGAAAAAGCAATGCATTCCGCCAGGCCGGAGCTTTTGGAACAGGCCCGCATCGGTTTCGAGCGGACCGAAGACGAATATCGCCGGATGAAGATGCTTTACGACTCCAAGAGCCTGGCGCCGAACGACTTCCAGAAATACAAAGCGGCCTATGAGCATGCGAAACAGGAATATGAACAGGCCAAGGCCGGAGGACAGAGGGAAGACAAGGCCCTTGCGAAGGCGAGTTACAACCAGGCTGCCGCCCACCTTGAGGTCGCCAGGAAAGCATTGTCCGATGCGACCCTGTGTGCACCCATGGATGGCTACATCGCGAAAAGATCGATAGAATCCGGCGATACCGCCTCTCCGGGACGCCCGGTCTTCGATATCGTCCAGATGGACCCGGTTGAAGTGAACGTGGGCGTTCCGGAAACCGACGTGCACCTTGTCAGGATCGGACAGAAAGCGGAAATTACCATTCCCGCCCTTCCCGGAAAGTCATTCGAAGGGGCTGTTCGCGTCATCAACGTCTCCGCCGACCCCAGCACCCGAACCTACATGACCAGAATTACCGTGCCGAATCTTGAACGAACCCTGCGTATCGGGATGGTAGCGGAAGCGACCATTCGCGGGGACCGGGTCGTGCCGATGGCGACGCTCCCAGGAGATGCGGTTATACGTGATCCGCAGGGAGCGACCCAGGTATTCGTCTATTACCCGGACCAGAAACGGGTGTACACCAAACGTGTGGAAATCGGAGCGGTAGTCAATAAGAACGTCGAGATAAAGAGCGGTCTTTCCGGCAACGAACTGATCGTTCTGGCAGGGCAGGCAAAGCTAAGAAATGGCCTGACCGTATCGGCGACAGAACAGACAGTTCTGAAATAGACGCAACAGCGAGAGGATAAATTGTATGAAACCAATAAAGTTTTCGCTTCGCTATCCCGCCGTTACCCTCATATTGACGGCAATGGTCGTCATGATCGGCATTCATGCCTTTCTGAAAATGCAGCGGACGGAAGATCCGACGATCACCATCAGAACCGGGCTAGTGGCCGCGCTCTATCCGGGCGCAACCTCTGAGCAGGTGGAAAAGCAGGTCACCAAAACCCTTGAGAAGCACATCTTCAAGTTTCCCGAGGTGCGGAAGGAAAAGACCTATTCCACGAGCCGTCCCGGCGTGGCCATCATCAATGTGGAACTGGAGGATCACGTCAAAAATTCCGACCAGTTCTGGGCGAAACTGCGCCACGAGTTGAATGTGGTGAAGAGCACCGAACTCCCCGCCGGCGTCATGGGGCCGGTGGTCGACTCTGATTTCGGCGATACGGTCGCCATGCTGGTCGCCATCCGCGGCAAACAGTATGGGTATCGTGAACTGCGGGACTTTGCGGACAAGATCCACGACGAGATGCGCACGGTCCGCGAAGTGGGGAAGCTGGTAACCTATGGAAACCAGAACGAGGAAGTTTGGATAACCAGCAGCCTGGAAAGGATGGCACAGTATGTTGCAAACCCGGGCCAGATTGCGAATGCCTTGCGACAGCGGAATGCCATCCAGAGCGGGGGTAATTTCGACGCCGACCATTCGAAGGTCCCCATGAGGACAACCGGAATCTTCAATACCGAAAACGAGATACGGAACGTGCTCGTGGACGTCTCCAGGGATGGCCACCCCGCCTACATAAAGGATTTTGCCTCGGTGGAACGTCGCTATCAGGACCCGACCTTCTTGGTGCGCTATGACGGCGACCCGTGTCTGCTCCTCTCCGTCGAGATGCAGAAGGGGAAAAATATCGTCGAGCTCGGCGAACAGCTGGATACCGTCTTCCAGCGTCTGAAGGTGCTCCTTCCCCCCGACGTGCAACTGGACCTGGTCGCCAACCAGCCGGGGGTCGTCAAGGAGCGGATTACCAAGCTGAGCCACGAATTCCTGTTGGCCATCATTTCCGTGGTTATCGTCACCATCGTACTTCTGCCCCTGCGGGTCGCTCTCATCGCCGCCCTGGCCATACCGGTAACCCTGTGTGGCACCCTCGGGGTGATGAATGCAATGGGGATAGCCCTGCACCAGGTATCCATCGCGGGGCTCATCATGGTCCTGGGGATCGTGGTGGACGACGCCATCGTGATCGCCGACAACTACGTCGAACTTCTGGACCACAAGGTGCCGAAGGCTGAGGCGGCCTGGAGATGCGCCAACGAAGTCTTCGTCCCGGTCCTCACCGCGACCATAACGATCATTGCCTCGTTCCTGCCGCTCCTGATTTTGACCGGTTCAGTCGGTGAGTTCATCATGGCGCTGCCGATTACGGTAGCGATTGCATTGGCAGTTTCCTTCATTGTGGCGGTCATGCTGACCCCCCTGCTCTGTAGAACCTTCATCAAGAAGGGCTTGCACGATCATGACGCCGCGGAGGAGCACGGCAAGGAGAAAAAAAGCCTGCTTGACCGGCTCCAAGACAAGTACGGGGTCTGGATCAACATTTTCATGAACAGGAAGTGGCTCGCCTTCACCCTCGGAGGGTGTGCGTTTGCCTTCGGGGTCATGCTCTTTGCGCTCGTGCCGCAACAGTTCTTCCCTTCGGCCGAGCGCTACCAGTTCGTGATCGACGTCTGGATGCCCCAGGGAACGCGAATTGAGGCCACCGATGCAGTCATGGGACGAATCGAAAAAACCCTCGGATCCAGCAAAGGTGTCGCTCACTATGCCAGCTTCGTCGGTCAGAGCGCACCGAGATTCTATTATAACGTCAACCCGCAGCAACCAGACGGCGCCTATGGCCAGTTCATCGTCAACACCGCCTCGGTGGAGGACACCTCGCGGCTGGTGAAGGAACTGCGCCCGGCGCTGGCAAAAGTAGCGCCGGAGGCGACGGTAATCGTGAAGGAGCTCCAGCAGGGAGCCCAGATGGAGGCGCCTATCGAGGTTCGCATCTCCGGCGACGATATTGCCGAATTGAAGCGGCAGGGGGAAAAGGTGCAGGAAATTCTGGAGAACATATCGTATGCCGACTACGTATTCCGGGACTACTTCAATGATTCGTACCGGGTGGACGTGAAAGTGAACGACGAACTGGCCAACCGTCTCGGAATAACGGATGCGTCGGTATCTCAAACTCTCTCCGGCGCATTCGACGGCGCCGCGGTCAGCACGTTCTGGGAAGGGGACCGCCCGGTCACCATCAAGTTGCGACTGGACCAGTCCTCCCGCTCGAATTTCACGGATATCGGCAATACCTATCTCAACTCCGATCTGACCAGTGCCAGGGTTCCGCTCCGCGCCATAGCTCAGTTCTCGCCCGAATGGCAGACCAGCAGGATTGTTCGTAGAAATGGGGTTCGCACCCTGACGATCCGGGCCTTTGCGAAGCCGGGGCACTACGCCTCAAAAATCCTGGAGCAGGCAATGCCACGGATCAAGGCTCTGGAATTACCGGCTGGGTACCGGATCTCCTACGGCGGCGAAAAAGATAATCAGGATGAGACCTTCCCGCAGATGCTCGTTGCCCTTGCCATCAGTCTGGTGGCGATCTTCCTGGTCCTGCTGGTGCAATTCAGGAACATTTCCGACCCGCTGGTGGTGATGACCTCGATCCCGCTCACCCTTTTCGGGGCGATCTTCGGGCTCATCATCACCCACAACCCCTTCGGTTTCACCGCGTTCATGGGATTGATCAGCCTGTGCGGCATCGTCGTCAGAAACGGCATCATCCTGGTGGATTACTGTAACGAACGGGTCGCCGAAGGAGAAACCCTGGAGCAAGCTGCGAGGGACGCTGGGGCCAGGCGGCTTCGGCCGATCTTCCTCACCACCATGGCCGCTGCCGTGGGGGTGACACCCATGATCATCTCCGGGTCGAGCCTCTGGAGCCCGCTGGCGAGCGTTATCGCCTTCGGCCTCATCTTCTCGATGTTTTTTACTCTCCTGGTCGTTCCCGTCATCTACGTGGCCGTCAAGTCCCGTTCTCCCAAGAAGGGGTCCAGCAAGCCGACTGCCGTTGTCACCGCAACGATCGCACTATGTGTCTTTCTCGCGGCGGGAGGGAAGGCCTCTGCTGAGCCGGTGAAGTATTCCCTTACGCTGTCTCAGGCGGTCGAACTGGCTCTGAAGCAGAACTCGATGCTCAAAATCGGCCGGGCGAAGGTAACAGAGAACGATCAGAAGATCGTCTCGGCACGGTCGCAATATTTTCCACTTCTTTCCAACAACACCAAATATATAGCATTGTCTGACAAGCAGCTTATCACCATACCGGCTGGCAGCCTGGGAAATGTCAACGGCGGGCCTTTTCCCAACAACGATGTGAAGTTAAAGCAGAGCCGCTCAACTATCCTCTACAGCGAAACGACTCTCGCCCAGCCGACAACGCAGCTTCTCAAGATTCATGAGGCCAATCAGATTGCCCGGGCAGACCGCGGCATTGCGGAAGCGGAGCTGATAAGGTCGGAAAACGAAACGGTCCTTGCAGCACATCAGCTCTATTACACGTTGCTGGTTGCATATAAGGAGAGTGATGCAGCCCAGGCCTCGCTGACTGCGGCGCAGGAGAACCTGCGCGAGAGCGTGGAGGCGGTGAAAGCGGGGAATCTGCTCGAAGTCGCGTTGACTGCGGCTAAAGCCAATCATCTCCAGGCTAGACAGGCGCTACTCGTCGCGGAGAATAGCATCTCGGACGTAACCTCGGAGCTCAACGATCTATTGGGGCTGCCGAGCGACGCTATCCTTGAAGTAACCGAGGCGGGGCTACCGGAGTTGACGGAACTGACAAAAGACCAGTCCTATGAGGTAGCCAGGGCGAGAAACGGTGAATTGCTCGCCGCTCGCGAAACGCTGGAAAAATCACGTCACGCGGTCCGCGCGTCCCGCTATGAGTACATCCCTGACGTGACGATCTTTGCCAAGCACGGCTATCAGGATGGAGCGCCGTTTGTCGAGAAGAACGTCGGCATCTTCGGCGCTGAGCTGACGTGGAACATCTTCGATTGGGGGAAACGAAAAGGCGAAATCGGCCAGAGGGTAGCCCAACAGTCACAGGCGAAAGAGAACCTGGCCCGGGTAGACAAGCGGATCGGGATCGAAATCGACAAAGTGTACCGGAAGCTGGAACGCGCGAAACAGATGGTGGATGTCGCTCATGAGGCGCTTTCCTTATCGAAGGAGAATGCGCGGCTCAGCGAAAACGGTTTGAAGGCAGGGACTGTGACGGCAGCAAAACATGCCGAAACGGTTGCGGCACTGAAAAAGGCGGAAATGGGAGAACTACAGGCTTCATTGGAGTACCGGTTGGCCGGGGCCGAGCTCGACCGGATCAGGGGTATGCTCGCGGCAAACCGGTAAAGATATCAGCGGAACTGCAATACGACAGACAGGTTAAAAAAGGAGTTTAGAATGAAAACGAAGGACATTCTTCTCGTTGATGATGACATCGATTATTTACACTTTCTCAGCAAGCTCCTTAAATCTGAAGGATTTGATGTCAGCACAGCCTTAGGCGGAATCAATGCATTGGAAACATTGAAGCACAATAAATTCAAAATGATGATTACCGACTTCAACATGCCGGAAATTAATGGTGTGGAGTTGGCAACCAAGGCAAAAGAGCAGCGTTCAGATATGCGTATTATTCTGGCAACCGGAGGAGAACTCTCGAAAATCGCGGGGTATGCTGCCAATGCAGGTATATCGGAACTATTTTCCAAGCCGATGGAGTTACCAAAATTCTTGGCGGTTATCAGGTCTTCGCTGTTGTCAGGGCAGAATATGCTTGCTTAACAAACAGTCCTTTTTCCGGAGAAAATGCCATGGTTCGCTTTCTTTACAGTGAAAAGCAAGAATTGCAGATCAAAACATTGCGGATTATTCATCTGGATGACGACGTCTTCAGCGCGTCTTTGGTCCAGACGTTCCTTGCCGAGGAAGGGCTTGTGTGCGACATCAAGCGCGTCGAAACAAGGGAGGATTTCATTGTCCTGCTTGAGCAAGGGGGATTCGATCTAGTCCTGGCCGATTTGAACCTTCCTGCCATGAGCGGGATGACCGCCCTGGTGATAAGCCGGGAAAGGTGCCCCGGTCTCCCCTTCATCTTTGTCACCGATACCATGGGGGAGGAAGTTGCCATTGAGAGCCTGAAGAGCGGCGCGACCGATTATGTGCTGAAATACCGCTTATCGCGCCTGGGGTCGGCGGTGCGGAGTGCCCTGCGGGAGGCTGAGGAAAGCGAGAAGCGACGTAAAGAGGAAGAGGCGTTGCGCGAAAGCGAACAACTCTTCCGGAACGCCTTCGAAAACGCGGTTAACGGCAGGTGCCTGACAAAGCCCGACCGCCGCTTCATCAAGGTCAATAACTCCTTCAGCGAAATGCTTGGCTACTCTGCAGAAGAACTGGCCACCATGACCTTCATGGATCTGACCCATCCTGACGACCTGGCAGCGAGCCGGCGACTGGCCGAGGAACTGTTGTCCGGGAGGACATTTGCAGGTCACCTGGAAAAACGGTACCTCCACAGAGACGGCCGGAACGTCTGGGCCTTGACAAGTGTTTTCCTGCAGCGCGATGAGAAGGGCTTCCCTCTTTACTTCATCACCCAGATCCAGAACATTACCGAGCAGAAAAAGCTGGAAGACCAGCTCCACCATGCCCAGAAGTTGGAGTCTATCGGCCAGCTTGCCGGTGGAATGGGCCACGATTTCAATAATATCCTGACCACTATCATTGGACACGCCAGTATCCTGAAAAAGAAGCTCCCTGACGACGGCGCGCTCGCCCACCACGTGCAACAGATCCTTATCGCATCCGATAGCGCGTCCCGTCTGACCGGATCGCTGCTCGCCTTCAGCAGAAAACAGCCCATCGAATTACGGGAACTGAACCTGAACGACGCGGTCACAAGGGTGGAAATGATGATTTCGGGGTTACTGCGGAATGTGGAGTGCATTATTAACCTTGCCGATGAGGTGCTGACGGTTATGGGGGATGAAGGACAGCTCGAACAGGTCCTGATGAACCTGGTCACCAATGCCTGGGATGCCATGCCACATGGGGGCGTGTTAAACATCAGCACCGGAATTGCAGTGATTGACCGGAAATTCGTCGAAGTACAGAGTTTCGGGAAACCGGGGAAATATGCCCTCCTCACGGTAACCGACAATGGCATCGGTATGGATGAAGAGACGCGGAAGAAAATCTTCGAGCCGTTCTTCACCACCAAGGAGTCGGGGGTAGGAACCGGTCTTGGACTTTCCATGGCCTACGGCATCGTCAAGAATCACAAGGGTTTCATCAATTGTGATTCCGAGTCAGGGAGATGGACATCGTTCAGAATATACCTGCCGCTTACCGGTGGAACCAATCAATAAGGAGTATATTGCATTCAAGAAATAAGATTACCAAGGCTGAGCCAGAGAAAACCGCGCATTCCAACCGGGCTGCTACTGCCGACGACTTCATCGGGGACTCCTTGCGACATCCACGGGATATTCCGTGGTGTCATTAACCGCGTTGCGGTCCCCTCCCGTAATGCGGATTTTTTGCACGATTTCGCCAAATGTCATGAAATTGAGAGTGTGAAAATGAGATCAAAAAGAAAGATGAATGCCGTGATGAGCTGGCTGAAAAACTGTGACAGCTGCTGGTGGATTGAGAGAAAGGGAACAACTATGAAAATTGCAAGCGCCCTAATTGTCTTCCTTCTAATCCTACCAGTTTTTGCCTGGGCAGGCAGCACAGGTTACCGTTATCCGATTGACGACTCCTACGCGGCGACGATTCTGGGCACTCCGCAGAACCTCAGGCCGGATACTCGTGGTGAGGTTCCAATCAAGACCATGGTCCTGGAAACGGACCAGAAGAAACCGGAGATCTTCTTTTATGACCGGGGGCTGCGCTACACAGTGGCGTTTCAGGACCGGAAGGCCCCCCTTGTTTTTCTCATTGCGGGGACCGGTGGCAGCAGTAAGTCGGCGAAAATAGTCGCCCTCATAACAAACTTGTACCATGCGGGGTTTCACGTCATCGCGCTTCCCTCTCCTACCTTCCCCAACTTCATCATCAACGCCTCTGCCACCCATGTACCGGGGAATCTGCTCGAGGACGCCGTCGATCTCTATCGGGTCATGGAGCAGATCTGGAGCCAATCTAGGGGGCGCATCGAGGTCTCATATTTTTCACTTGCCGGATACAGCCTCGGTGGGACCGAAGCCGCCTTCGTAGCCAGGCTGGACGAGGAGCGAAAGGTCTTCGATTTCCGCAGGGTGCTGATGCTCAACCCGGCAGTGAGCCTCTACAACTCCGTGTCGAGAATAGACGGGTTGCTGGACCCCATCCCTGGAGGCCCCAGAAAAATCGGAACGTTCTATAACCGCGTCATGGCGAAAAGCACCGAATTCTATCGCAAAGGGGATTTCGTTGCCATCGACGATGACTTTCTCTTCGCGGCGTACCAGGCCCAAATTCTGAAGCGGGACGAAGCGGGAGGGATGATTGCGGTCTCCTTCCGCATCAGCTCCGCCGGTATGATTTTCGCTTCCGACGTTATGACCCATGGCGGCTTTGTCGTACCGAAAAACAGGGAGTTGAAAAACAGCGATTCCCTTCACGACTACTTCTGGACCACTCTCCATCTCTCTTTCATGGACTACTTCAACGAGTATTTCGCTCCCTATTTCCAAAACAGGTACCCCGGCCTCACCAAAGAGGAACTCCTTGAAACATTGAGTCTTAGAAGCATCGAAAGTTACCTCGCCTCCTCCGCCAAGATAGGTGTGATCACCAACGAAGATGATTTCATCCTGGCTCCGGGCGAGCTCGACTACCTGCGCCGGGTTTTTGGCCCCCGTCTCAAGGTCTATCCCAGGGGTGGGCATCTCGGTAATCTCGAATATCGGGACAATATGGCCTTTCTGATCGATCGGCTGCGTTCGCCAACGTGGTAAGTAAGGCGGGAGGTCCGGCATGTGTAACAATGCGATCAAGTTGATCATCACCAGCGTTCTTATCTTGACCCTCACCGGCTGTGCCGGGAGGAGCGCGCTCCTCCTGGACGAGGCGCCGCCACTGCATTCGGTGAGCGAATTCAGCGACGACGAAAACGTTTCACGCACGCGCGATCCATGGGAAACCTTCAATAGGAGCATATACAAGTTCAACTACGAAGCCGACCGTTTCGTATTCCTTCCGGTCGTTGCCGGATACGAAACTGTAGTTCCCCGTTTTGCCCGAACCGGCGTGAGCAACTTTTTCGCCAACTTCAGCGAGGTTCGAACCTTCTACAACTGCATCCTGCAAGCAAAAGGAAAGAAGTCCCTGGTGACCCTCGGCCGGTTTCTGACCAACTCGACCATAGGGATCGGCGGCCTCTTGGATCCGGCGACCGCCTTTGGGTGGAGGCGGGAGAGCGAGAACTTCGATCATACCCTGGAAGCGTGGGGGGTCGATACCGGACCGTATCTGGTCCTACCCATACTTGGCCCGAATACGATCCGGAGCGCAGGCGGATTTGTGGTCGACAGCGGAGTGCGCTGGGCGATCATGAGCGCTATCGATCCGTTTGGCGGGACCGGGGCCCGCACAGAGATCGAGATAGGGACCACCGCTCTGGAAAATGTGGATCTGCGCCATAGGGAAAGTTTCCGCTATTACGACAGCGACTATCCGTTCGAATACTACATGGTCCGATATCTCTTCAGCGAGCGGCGGGAATTGAAAATCCTCCGATGACTTCGGTACGGGGCAGAGAAAAAGAGGTACAATGTCAGTAAAAAGACTCAGCAAGATACTTCCCATGATGGGGTGGCTTCCTTCCTACAGGAAGGAGTGGCTTCGTTTCGACCTGTTCGCCGGCCTCACGACGGCAGCGGTGGTCATCCCGCAGGCCATGGCCTATGCCGCCATCGCTGGCCTACCGCTGGTGGTGGGACTTTACACCTCATTGGTGATGCTGGTGGTGTATGCTGCTCTGGGGACCTCTCGTCTCCTGAGCGTAACGACCAGTTCCACCATTGCCATCCTGGCGTCCGGCGCTCTCTGTGCGGTTGTCCCCGGCGGCAACGTCGCCTCGCTGCTGTCGGCGTCCGCTACCCTGTCGCTTTTGGTGGGGGCATTCCTGCTGCTGGGGGGACTCCTTAGGCTCGGTGCGGTGGCCAACCTGATCTCCGACCCGGTGCTCATCGGATTTAAGGCGGGAGTCGGTCTGGTCATCGTGCTGAACCAGGTCCCCAAGCTCCTGGACGTGCATATCGCCAAGGCCGGTTTCTTCCAGGATATCGTCTCGATACTCGGACACCTGCCGGAGACGTCCCTTCCCACTCTCATGCTCGCCATAGCGATGCTTGGCTTCATGCTCGGCCTCAAACACTTCGCACCGCGACTGCCGGCCCCGTTGATAACCGTGGCGGTCGGCATTGCCCTGTCGGGCCTTGTCGGGCTCGACCGGTTGGGTATTTCGCTGGTGGGGACGGTCCAGGCCGGACTGCCAACTATTGCCCTTCCCGATCTTAATCTGATAAGGCAGCTCTGGGCGGCGGCGCTCGGCATCGCTCTAATGAGTTTCATCGAGACGGCAGCTGCTGGACGTGCCTTTATGCAGAAGGGAGATCTCCCCCCCGAGGGTAATCACGAACTGGTGGCGACCGGCCTGGCAAACCTCGCCGGATGCTTCTTTCACGGTATGCCCGGCGGAGGGGGAACGTCGCAGACGGCGGTGAATCAGGGAGCGGGTGGCCGCAGCCAGATATCCGGACTGGTGACAGCCGCGGTAGTCATGGCTACGCTGCTCTTTCTGGCGCCCCTCTTCGAACTGATGCCCAATGCCACCCTGGCCGCCGTCGTCATTATTGCCTGTGTCGGTCTGGTTAGCCCCGCAGAATTTAGAGCCATCCACACTATCAGGACTATGGAGTTTCACTGGGCCCTAATTGCCGCTTTCGGGGTAATGCTGCTCGGTACCCTGAGGGGGCTCCTGGTGGCGGTGCTGATGTCGATGATATCGCTCATTGTTCGCGCCAATACCCATCCTATCCATGTGCTGGGGCGAAAACCGGGGACCAGTGTATTCCGTCCCCTGTCTCCCGAGCACCCGGAGGATGAAACCTTTCCCGGACTTTTGCTGCTTCGCCCTGAGGGAGCGATATTTTTCGCCAATGCCCCGCGCCTGGGTCAAAAGATACGGGCACTTATCGCCGATTTCACTCCCCGGGTCCTGGTCCTCGACCTGAGCGCCGTGCCCGACATGGAATACACCGCACTCAAGATGCTGACCGAAGGGGAAGAGGCGGTCCGCGAAGCCGGGACAATGATCTTCCTGGTCGCTATGAATCCCCATGTTCTTGAGGTAATCCAGCGATCGCCCCTCTGGGAGCGGTTGGGACGTGAACGGATGTTCTTTACTCTCGATCAGGCGGTGGAGCGTTTTCAGCGACAATCAGAGGAAGAAGCGACGCAGAAGAGCTGTCAGGATTGGAAAAAAATGGCCGCCGCCCCCACGTAAGCTCTTTTGTTCGTTGTGAGTCTGTTGGAACGGTGGGACATGAAATAGCGGAATAAGGAGTGATATGCATGAAAAGTTAACAAGAAGAGGAAAAGGAGCCACATCCAGCATATGTCGAGCCGATATATCGCATTAGTAAACTTGCTTCTTCAGCTTGTAAACCTCTTTCTGTGTCCCCTGACACTAAATTGGAAGAAGCCGTTACTCATATGCTCACAAATGACTTTTCTCAGTTGCCGGTGATGACAAGTGGATGAGAAGCAAAATTATCTCTGAGACAGTCGGTTATGAAATCCTGAAGGCATGTACGGTTACATGGAGAAACAAATGAGTATGGGAACCAGGAAATTCTTCGAGCGAAAGGGGTATCTGCTGGATATATCGCTACTCACCCTGATCTTCGGGGTGGTGTTCTTTGAGAGTCTGGGACGCCTCCCGCTTCTGGGAACCGATGAAGCCCGGTACCTCGAAATTCCCCGAGAGATGATCGAGCGAGGCGACTTCATCACTCCGACCCTCAACTACGTCCCCTATTTCGAGAAACCGCCGCTTCATTACTGGTTCAATGCCCTGGCGACGCTCCTCTTCGGCGAGACCGCCTTTTCCGCGCGGTTCTTTGGCGCGCTTTGGGGAGTCCTCGGCGTACTTCTCACCTACCTTTTGGGGCGCAGACTCTTCGACCGGCAAAAAGGGCGCCTTTCCGCAATCGTTTTGGGAACCTCGCTGGGGTTCGTGGTCCAGGCAAGAGTCAACATAACCGATACGACGCTCTCTTTCTTCCTCTGTGCCGCGCTCGGTTCCTTTCTCATCGCCTCCCGCCCCGACCAGTCGCGAAAATCCCTGTACTACACCCTTTTCTATCTCTGCGCAGCGCTTGCGGTCCTGGCCAAGGGCTTGATTGGCATCGTCCTGCCGGCTGTAATCATCCTTGCCTTTTTGCGGCTCACCCGGCGGTGGTATTTGCTGCACGAGATGCGGCTCCCCCTCGGTATCCCGCTTTTTCTCTTGGTCTGTGTCCCATGGTTCATGTTGGTTTCGCTGAGAAACCCGGGGTTTTTTGATTTTTTCTTCATCCACGAGCATTTCCAACGATTTTTCACCAAGGTGCACCATCGTTATCAACCACCCTGGTTTTTCTTCCCGGTACTCTTGGGGGGAATGCTCCCCTGGACGTTTTTCATCCCCGCCGCAATCCTGCGAAGCTGGCGAGGCCGCGAGGAAAGTGCCGGCGAAGCCAGGCTTTTCCTTCTGCTCTCGGGGGGGATCATCTTCGCGTTCTTTTCCCTTTCGCAGTCAAAACTGATCCCCTACATCCTTCCGGTTTACCCTGTCTGCGCCATCCTGGTCGGCGTCTACCTGGGAGAGTTGATTGAAGAGAAGCGCGGGGCACCGACTACGGTACTTGCTATCTCGTTGTGCTATGCAATCTGCGCGCTCGGCCTGACCGCCTACCCTTGGCTGGCGCGACATCCGCGGTTGGACCAGACCGGCTCCGCATGTGTCGGTGCGCTTTTTCTGATTCACGGGATCATCGCATTCATGAACACCCGGTCACCCCACTTGCATCGGCTCGTCCTCGGACTCGCGCTGGCTTCCTACTTCACCGCGATGCTGGCGCCCCCAGTCTTTATGGCCGGAATTGCAAAAAAGAAGCTGATCCGCGACCTCGCCCTGAAGGTTCGCGACCTGGCCGGGAACGATGCCGTCGTGGTGAGTTTTGGCTACCAGCAGGAGTTGCCTCTCTACACTCGGCGCAGGGTGTTGGTGGTCGGCTCGCCGGGTGAACTGGAATTCGGAAGTAAGAGCGCTCCGTGGTGGTTCATCGAGGAAAAACGATTCGATGAGCTCTGGAGTGGGAACCGACCTGTATTCGCGCTGGTTCCCAAGGATAGCGTGGGGGATCTGCCGCTAAGGCTAACCCCTTCCCCTAACTTGCTTGGAGCCGAAGGGCCGTGCGCTCTCATCGCCAACAGATGACGGATCCCGCCTAAGCAGGCTGTTGGAAGCGCAGACGGAGCAACCAGAGTGCTGCGTACAACGGCCTTGATTGGGCAAAGAAAAAGGGTTCAGTGGCGCAAAAAGAAACCAGGAAATGTTACTCATCCGGCGCTGCACGATCCTTCATCCGAGGCATAGCATATCAACTTCCCGAAAACCGAGAGGACAGTGCCGAGCCGAGGGAGTTTCAACTGGCAGTGGGAAGACTCACCATACCTGCCTCAAACATATTATCAGGAAAAGGAATTGTATCCGATGGAAAAGCCTGACAAGCGTGAAGAGATCGTCCGTGCAGCCCTCGCACTCATCGCCGTACACGGGTTCCACGGCGCCCCCATGGCAATGATTGCCAATCGGGCAGGTGTGGGCACCGGAACGATCTACCTCTATTTCGAGAACAAGGATGTGCTGATCGCCGAGCTCTACAAGGATATCGAAGACAGGATATACCCCCACATCATGGAAGGGTACATGCCGGAGAAGCCTGTCAGGGAGCGGTTTATCCACCTCGGAACGGCGTCGTTGCGGTACTTCATTGAGAACCCTCTTGATTTTAGTTATCTGGAGCAGTTTCACAATTCTCCCTACGGCGTGGCGTTCCGCAGAGATAGCGTTCTGGGGCAAAAGCGAAATTGCAATGTGTATCGCGAACTTTTAGAGGTGGGAGTGGATGGGTTGACGATAAAGAATCTTCCATTCGTTATCCTCTTTGCATTGGCCTTCGGTCCCCTCTTGACTGTGGCGCGGGAACATATCCTCGGCTTCATCTCGCTGGACGATTCCTTGATCGCCCGGACCGTGGAAGCCTGCTGGGACGGGATCAGAAGATATGGGGCAGTGTGCGGTTAAAACACTCATTGAGGAGAAATCAGAATGTTGAAATTTAGTATCGACAAACAGAAGTGCACCAAATGCGGCTTCTGTGCCAATGACTGTCTGGCCGGCATTATTAACATGAACACAGCTTACCCAGCTATTGCGGCCAAACAAGAAGTGAGTTGCTTCAAGTGCCAGCACTGTCTGGCGATATGCCCAACAGGAGCAATTTCGATCCTGGGCAAAAATCCGGAGAATAGCCAACCGCTGAAGGAGAACCTCCCTGACCCGGATCGAATCGAAACCCTTATTAAGGGCCGTCGCTCGGTGCGCCAGTATCGGGATGAGAATCTCGCCCCGGAACTGATTCAGCGCCTGCTGGATGTTGCCTGGCATGCCCCGACGGGTCGTAACGCCCGGAGGGTTATGTTTTCTGTTATTAATGATAAAGAGGCAATGGCCAGGTTTCGGGAGGAAGCCATGCAAGGCCTGATGCGGGTTGTACGAGAAAACAGGCTTCCAGCTGGAATGAAGTTTGTTGCCGAGTTAGTGAGTCTGTGGGAGGAACACCGGGTCGATACAGTCTTCCGCGGCGCACCGCATCTGATTGTTGCCTCGGCCCCCAAAGTTGGAGCCACTCCTGAAGCCGACTGCCTGATTGCCCTGTCCTACTTCGAGCTTTTTGCCCAGAGTCTCGGTGTCGGCACGGTCTGGGGTGGCATTGCCAAGTTGACCTTCAATGATCTCGTTCCCGAACTGCGTAAGACCCTCGGCATTCCCGATAAGCACCTGATCGGTTACGCCATGGCCTTTGGCAAGCCGGCGGTTATCTACCATCGAACGGTAGAGCAAGAGAAGGCAAGCATAGTCTACGTGGTTAAATAAGGCAATAACTTAAACGATTATGACTTGATTAACAAACCACCTTACCCATCATCGGCCTCCAGATTCAGACGACGCGCAACGACACCTCGCTCAGCGCTGTATATCCGGGGGGAGTGTCACCGGTCTCGGGACGCTGATGGGCGGTTCCTACATCGGGGTTGACGTCGGCAAATCCAACCAGCCGCAACTGGCGTTCACCGGCCTGGAAGTGGCGCCGGTCGTCGCCATGGATGTGCCGGGGCGGGGAGCCGCTTTCAGTTGCACAGCGCGGACCTCGGCTCGCTGGATATCGGATCGCCGATCTACTTTCGCCGTATCCAGGTGGGACAGGTGGTCTCTTATGAACTCGACAAGGACGGCACGGGGGTAACCTTCAAGGTCTTCGTTGCTGCACCTTATGACAAGTATGTCAGAGCGAACACACGCTTCTGGAATGTCAGCGGGGTTGACCTCACCATGGACACCAGCGGACTGAAGCTTGACACACAGTCGCTGATATCGATCCTCATCGGCGGGATAGCCTTCCAGACCCTGGACGAAGGGGGCAAGTCGCCGCCGGCCAGCGCCAATACAGCCTTTACCCTGTTCGCCACCCGCGATGAAGCAATGAAAAATCGCGGCACGATCAGCCAGAGTTTTGTCATGATCTTCAAGGAAACGGTGCGGGGTTTGTCGCAGGGCGCTCCGGTTGACTTCCGGGAGGTAATTGTCGGCGAAGTCTCCGGCATCCATGTGGCACACGACGCCCGCACTAAGGAAGTCAACATGCTGGTCGAAATGCACATCTACTCCTGACCGTGCGTCATCTCTGTCAATCCCGCAACAGGCGCGTGAACGACTAGAAAATATGGGAAGAAGTACTGGACAGATTTGCCGAATGCGATGATGTAGATTTTGCCTACCCGACATCACGGTCTTACAGCTATGTCAAAGAGGGTAAGCGCGGGACCGGAGTGAAACGGCCGACATTTGCATGCCCCGAATACAGATTGTACCAATGCTTGAGCAATGTCGAACTCAAAATCAGCAAATATGGTATCTGTAAGACGACGGAATATCCATCAGTAGGAATAAGCACTGCTCGTAGTTCAAGATGATTGTATTTGATGACCCCGCTCAGAGGAGGCGCATAAAATGACCAAACTTGCCTTTGATCAACTCGTAGATATTGAACAGATACAACACATTTTGGAGACGCATTACAAGATCACGGGCGTACTTTCGGCCATTCTGGATACCGATGAAAACATTCTGGTCGCCGCTGGCTGGCAGGACATATGCACCCTGTTCCACCGCGTGCATCCAGAAACCTGTGAACGTTGCCGGGAAAGCGATGCCTACATAAAGGCGCATTTGCCCGACTTTACCGGAGAATACCTGGATTATAAGTGCAAGAACGGTTTGCGGGATGTTGCCGTGCCGATCATTATCGCCGGGGAGCAGCTGGCGACATTCTTCACGGGGCAGTTTTTCTACGATGACGATAAACCGGATGTGGAATATTTCCGGGAGCAAGCGCGGGAATTTGGATTTGACGAGGAGAGCTATCTGAAAGCCCTGAGCCGGGTTCCTGTTTTTACCAGGGAACAAATCCGCAACATTATGGACTTCTACCGGAACCTGGTGCAAATCATGGCCGAAACCGGCCTTAGAAATCTTGAGCTTGCACAGGAGGTCAAGGAGCGGAAGCAGGCTGAGAAGGAAGCGTCCTTCTTCAGGACCTTGATCGAAAACACTAACGACCTGATCTATGTAATCGACCCCGAAGATGGTTGGAGAATGGTCTATGTCAACCAGGCTGCCTGTTCACACTTCGGAATGGACCGCGAACAGATGCTTACCAAGCGAATTCCCGATTGGGATCCGGTATTCGATATGGGGAATATAGGAGTGTTCAGGCAGCAGATGAAGCAAAATAAATCGATGCGCTTTGAGACTCTGCATCGGGTTGCCTCGGGTAAACTGGTCCCTGTCGAGGTAACGTCCAATTACCTGATACACGACGGCAAAGAACTGGATGCCGGGTACTTCAACAACATCAGTGAACGCAAAAAGGCCGAAAAACAGTTACTGCGTCTGAACCGGCTCTACGCGATTCTGAGCGGGGTCAACCATGCCGTTGTGCGCTCAGCCGACCAATACTCGCTTTTCCAGGAAATCTGCCGGGTGGTCGTCGAGCATGGCGGATTCCGAGCAGCCTGGATAGGGCTTGTGGACGAGGAATCCGGGATCGTGAAACCGGTCGCCAGTAACAGTATTAACGATGGTGATCTGGGCAACATCCGGATTACCGTCAGGGAAGAGCCAAAAGGAATGGGGGTTACCGGTTCCTCCATCCGCAAGGGGAAATTACAAGTCATAAACGACTTCTTGAGCAACCCGCGTGGCTCCGCCTGGTACAATGAGGCAAAAAAATACGGCTGCTACTCTGGCGCAGCCATACCCCTTAAATTGAACGGGAAGACAATTGGCGCTTTAACCATGTACGCCGGCGAAAAGCACTTTTTCAATGGGCAAATTAATGCGTTGTTGCTGCAGTTGGCAGCAGATATATCCTTCGCCCTCGACAACCTCGACCGGGAGGCCCGCAGAAAGGAAGCGGAGCAGGCCTTGCAGAAGGAGATTGTTGAGCGTCTTCAAGCGCTGGAAACTCTCCATGAGAAGGACCAATTGCTCATGCAGCAGAGCCGCCAGGCCGCCATGGGGGAAATGATAAATAATATTGCCCATCAGTGGCGACAGCCGCTCAATACGATTGCCCTCACCATCCAGGACCTCATAGCCACCTATGAGCAGGGCGAATGCAGCGACGAATATGTTGATGAAACCGTCAAACAGATCATGAACCAGGTCTTGCATATGTCTCAGACCATCGATGACTTCAGGAATTTTTTAAGGCCTGACCGGGAAATAAAGCAGTTCAACTTGAGGGAAGCTGTCAAAAAGACCCTCATCCTGGTTGGTGACAGCTTTAAGTCACAAAACATAAAGATTGATATAGAGGCACAGGAAGACCTGATTGTGACAGGATATCAAAATGAATATTGCCAAGTCCTGCTCAATATCCTGAATAATGCCAGGGACGTATTAACGGAGCGAAAGATTGTTTCACCACGAATAGAAATCAATCTATTCAGAGAAGGTCATAGGCATGTGGCAACCATATCGGACAATGCCGGTGGTATCCCTGATGCGATAATTGACAGGATTTTTGATCCATATTTTACGACCAAAGATACAGACAAAGGCACCGGAATCGGGCTTTACATGTCCAAAACTATCATCGAGAACCGTATGAATGGCAAAATTTCAGTACGCAATACCGATCGGGGCGTGGAATTCCGGATCGTGGTGTGACATGGATACTTTAATTAAGACCATTTCCGTCCTGTCAGTTGATGATTGAAGTCCCAAGTTGAATCCGGAGGTGCCTAAGTGGATACCAAGTGGCAATTGAACACAACGTATGGAGGTCATTATGGAACATGAAAACAAGACAGGTTATCTCCTTCTTGGAATCTTGAGTATGGGTCCACAGTCCGGGGATGACATCAATACAATCTTCAAGGAGCGAATAAGTCACGTCTGGAGTGAAAGCTACAATCAAATATTTCAAATTGGTCCCATGCTGAATCGCATGGTTTTGGGCGGTCTAGTTGAAAAGACCATGGAGAGACAGAAAGGGAAGATTTATCGCAAGGTATATCACCTCACGAAAAAAGGCATGCAAGAGTTCAGGGAATTGCATTCCCGTCCTATTGAATATCAAATAGTGCGAAAGGAATTGTTGCTGAAGTTGATATTTGGCAGCAAGGTAGAGCTGAAGTACAACACCAAGCATGTGGAGTGTTTCCAAGTGATGCATAACGAATTGCTGAAGGAGTACGAGTCATTTGAGAAAGAATTCGTCTCACGGAATGACGATCCTGATGTCAGGTTCAAGATTATGGCTGTACATTACTGTATGAATGAGAGTCGGGCGTTGCTTGCCTGGTGTGATGAGGCTCTGGAAATGTTGCGGGACATGGAAAGAGAACATAATATGAACGCACGAGAGGTGGAGAAAATCCATAACTTTTGATGCCGAGAGAAGCGTCATCTTCCTCCTTGCCAAGGCGTACCAGCATGTTGTCATCCCGCAAATTTGCCCTTATATGCTGTGCAACTTCGGCGGATCCGCTTTCTTATCAGTTGTTTTCCCGGCCCCTGCGGCGATAGCTGATGCCGAGCTTGCCCAAGCGCGAACGTAGCGTGCTTG
>JACAAY010000084.1 GCA_013377095.1 Desulfuromonadales bacterium | reverse complement strand
GGGAGCAGCCGGTAGAAATCCTCGTCGCGGATATAAATCAGGAATATTTTCATAAATGTAGTGTTACGCCCCTCTTCTCTGTTTGGATTTTTCGTCAAATTCAGGCCAAAATTCAGGCCCGCCCGGTTCCTGTGAGATCCTTTTCACTTTCCCGCGGTGGGGGCGCATAAAAAAAGCCCGGCATTTTCCGGGCTTTTTAATTGTCAGACATCAGTTATACCATTACCCTTTACGTCCCTTGCGACCGCTCTGGATCTTGCCATGGGGGGTGATGATATGGGCATTGTGGTTACCGGCGCGACGAAACATCATTCCATGTTTGCCGGACAGAGACATTTTCATCATGCTGCGTGGTTTCATCGTCGGACGTTTCAAGTCTTTCATGGTCGTCACCTCCTTTCACCATTCCCTTTATTCACTATACCATCTTACCGTCACAAGGTATGCATCATATTTCTTCGTGAGAGGCATACCTGGCAACGGTTTGTATTCTGGTTGTTGTCTGAAAATGATTGACAATAATACTGGACCCTCTTATATTGAATTTCAAATTCATTAAGGGAGGGCGGATGATTCTCGAAAAAAAGAGCGTGTTCAACAGGTTTACTGCTGGCAAAGGTCTTCGTTCCACCCGCCAGCGCGATATTATCCTCGATTTTTTTCTCGCAACCCATCAACACATCAGCGTTGAAGAACTCTATCTGAAAATAAAGAGCGCCCACCCCGGTATCGGCAGCGCCACGGTCTACCGCACGCTCAAGCTGTTTGTCGAGGCCGGACTGGCCCGTGAAATATTGCTGCACGACGGGCAGACCCGCTATGAGCATGTTGTGGAGGGGGAACACCATGACCATCTGGTGTGTACCAGCTGCAACGCGGTGATCGAGTTTGAAAACGCGACGATAGAGAAACTGCAGGATGAAATAGCCACACGCCACGGTTTTTATATCAAAAGCCATAAACTCGAAATTTACGGCCTCTGTGCCTCGTGCCGCGCTGCACTGAATTCATCTTCCTAGAGTTCTCCGGGATTTTTTTTCGTAATCTGCTGAAAATGAATATCAAAAGCATAAAAGGGTCTGACTATGGCGACATGCGGTACTAACCAACCTCACAAGCAGAAAAACGGGGATACCATCAAGCGGGTGGCCCTGGTGGGTAACCCCAATGTTGGCAAGAGTGTTCTGTTCAATGCCCTGACCGGCGCCTACGTTACCGTGTCGAATTACCCGGGCACCTCGGTCGAGGTGTCCCGCGGAAGCGCCATAATCGAGGGCCGGATCTGGCAGGTGATCGATACGCCGGGCATGTATTCCATCCACACCATCACCGAGGAAGAGCGCGTCGCCCGCGAGATCATCCTGCATGAGACGCCCGATGTGGTGGTGCATGTACTGGATGCCCGTAACCTGGAGCGGATGCTGGCCATGACCATCCAGTTGATCGAAGCCGAATTGCCGGTGATCCTGGTGGTCAATATCATGGATGAAGCCGAGCGCATGGGGTTGAAGATCGATCTGGAATTATTGCAGCAGCGTCTGGGGATCCCGGTGATAGGGGCTGCCACGGCCCGCAAGCGCGGGCTGGATGAGATCCGCTGCGCCATAGCTGGTTACCGTGGTGATGCCGAACCACAGCGTTTTTCCTACAGCCGCTTGCTGGAAGAAAATGTGGCAGAGGTTGCAGGGCTGATGAAAGCCGATTATATCCTTTCCCGTCGGACCTTGGCGCTTCTGCTGCTGCAGCAGGATGAGGAGATTACCGAACTGGTTCGGCAACGGGAAGGGAGCCAGTATGAAGTCATCGTCGAGAAGGTCAACGGGATAGCCTTTGAACGGCGTGAATCGTTCCATCTGGATCTGTCCCTGGAGCGAAACGATATCGTCAGAAGAATCACCCAGGGGGTGGTTGTTGCCCCTGAAAAGAGGGTCATAACCTGGGCTGAACGTCTTTCGAGCTGGTCGGTGCAGCCCTTGACCGGTGTCCCGTTGCTGATGCTGGTGCTCTATTTCGGTCTCTACAAGTTTGTCGGCGATTTTGGTGCCGGCACGCTGGTGGATCTTTTGGAGAATAAGATCTTTGTGGAACGGGTCAACCCCTGGGTCACGGCTCAGTTGAAGCAGCTGATCCCCTGGGAGATCATCCAGGAGCTGTTCGTGGGTGAATACGGTATCATCACCCTCGGCATCCGCTATGCGGTGGGAATCATTCTGCCGATCGTGGCCACCTTCTTCATTTTCTTCTCCTTTCTTGAGGATACCGGCTATTTCCCCCGTCTGGCGCTGCTGGTGGACCGCGTGTTCAAAAAGTTCGGCATGACCGGACGAGCCGTGATTCCGATGGTGCTGGGGTTTGGCTGCGACACCATGGCAACCATGGTGACCCGCACCCTGGAGACGGTTCGTGAGCGAATCATTGCCACGATTCTGCTGTCGCTGGCGATTCCCTGCTCGGCCCAGCTGGGGGTGATCATTGCGCTGCTCTCCAAGGCGCCCGGCGCACTGGCGGTGTGGAGCATCTGTCTGCTGCTGCTGTTCATGGTCGTTGGTCTGCTGGCCGCACGGCTTATGCCGGGTGAAGCTCCCATGTTCTACATGGAGCTGCCCCCCATGCGTTTGCCGCAGTTCAGCAATGTGCTGACCAAGACCTATACCCGCATGCAGTGGTACTTCATGGAAATCCTGCCGTTGTTTGTGCTGGCATCGGTGCTGCTCTGGCTGGGAAAGGTGACCGGTTTCTTTGAAAAGGCGGTTGACGCCATGACACCGGTGATGGCGTCCCTGGGCCTGCCCAGGGAGACCGCAGTGGCGTTTATTTTTGGTTTTTTCCGCCGGGACTATGGTGCCGCAGGTCTGTATGACCTGCAGACCAAGGGTTTGATGAACCCACGCCAGTTGACGGTTGCCGCGGTCACCCTGACGCTGTTCATCCCCTGTGTGGCCCAGTTTCTGATCATGAAAAAGGAGCGCGGCTGGAAGGTGGCCGGGGCGATCGGTGTGTTCGTCAGCTTGACGGCTTTTGGTAGCGGCTATCTTCTCAATCAGTTTTTACTGGTAACCGGTATACTGACATGAAATGCGGATTCTGCGGTCATGAGTTTGAAGAGGACCAGGCAAAGCAGGCCTGTGGCGGTTGTCCTGGTGGATGCCACGCGGTGCACTGTCCGCGCTGTGATTACAAAAATCCACGGGAACCGAAATTCATCGCAAAGCTGCGGACAATTTTTACGAAAAAAGACGATCAACAGAGAGGTGGGGTATGAAGCTGTCAGATAGGGCGGAAGAAATTTTGGAGGCGTTGTGGATTGCGGTTGAGGAGGAAAAACTGTCCGCTCTGGATCCGGCAAAATTGGGAATAGCTCTTGATGACCCCGCGTGTGCCGAGTTGACCGACCAGGCTCTGGTTGAGATCAGGCAGGGGATGATCTACTTTCGCCCCGAGGGGCGGGAAGAGGGGCGCATGACCATCCGGCGGCACCGTCTGGCGGAACGGCTGATGATGGATGTGCTCAACATTCGCGGCGAGGATGGCAACAGCAAGGCCTGCCAGTTCGAACATCTGCTCAGCGAGGGGGTTGACGCAAAGGTCTGCACCATGCTCAACCATCCCACCACCTGCCCGCACGGCAAGCCGATTCCGCCGGGGGAGTGCTGCCGTCTGGCGCGCGCCGAGGGTGATCTGGGCATCGTGCCCCTGACCGAGCTCAAGTCGGGGCAGGGAGGGGAGATCGCCTATATCCAGACCGATGACAACAAAAAGATGCAGAAACTGATGGCCATGGGTGTACTGCCGGGAAACAAGATCACCCTGGTGCAATCCTTTCCCTCGTACATCTTTCGGGTGGGCTATTCCGAATTTGCCATCGACACAAACCTGGCCAGGGAAATTTTTGTCAGGAAATAGCCTTTCAGTGAAGCATGAAGGTTGACAAGCAACTGATCCGGAAACTAATATGCCTCCGGTACACACATCCGATGCAACCGGAAAGGCTCATATGAAGGTCATCATCCTCCTGGGTGACGGCATGTCCGACGTCACCTACAGCGAACTTGGCAACAAATCCCCCCTCCAGGCGGCAGCAACGCCGAACATGGACCATATGGCACGGCATGGCCAGGTGGGTCTGGCCCAAACTGTCCCCGACGGCCTGCCCCCCGGCAGCGATGTGGCCAACCTCTCGGTTTTCGGTTTTGATCCACGCACCTGCTATACCGGCCGCTCGCCGCTGGAGGCCATCAGCATGGGGGTTGCGCTGGGGCCCGATGATGTCGCCTTCCGTATGAATCTGGTAACCCTCAGGCAGATGAGCACCACGGTCTTTATGGAGGATTTCTCCGCCGGGCACATCACCACCGCCGAAGGGCGGATGCTGGTGGAAACCCTGCAGGAAAAGCTCGGCAGCGATGAGTTTGAATTTCACCCCGGCGTCAGCTACCGTCACCTGATGGTCTGGCGCGGTGGCCGGGATGGGATGCAGGTCACACCCCCCCACGACATTAGCGGCAAACCAATTCTGAACTACCTGCCCACGGGCGATGGGGCCGACCGGCTGAACGAAATCATGAACCACGCCCAGATGGCGCTCCACGATCACCCGGTCAACAAACAGCGCCAGCAGGAGGGTAAATGTCAAGCCAATTCAGTCTGGTTCTGGGGGCATGGCAAGACACCGCGGGTTGATTCCTATCGGGACAAATTTGGCCTGAGCGGGGCTGTCATCTCGGCGGTGGATCTGATCAAGGGCATCGGGCTGTGCGCCGGACTCGATTCCATCAACGTGGCAGGCGCCACCGGGTACATCGACACCAACTACCTGGGCAAGGCTCAGGCCGCCCTGGCCGCCCTGGAGACCCATGATTTTGTCTACGTCCATGTGGAGGCCCCCGATGAGGCTGCCCACGCCGGCAATATGGAGCACAAGATCCAGGCCATCGAGGACTTTGACCGCCAAGTGGTGGGGACGGTGATGGAGGGGATCAAGAAGTTCGGCGACTACGCCATTCTCTGTACGCCTGATCATCCCACGCCGGTCAACCTGATGACCCACACTTCTGACCCGGTGCCGTTTATCATCTACCGCGGTGGTGAAGGGGAGGGTAATGGGGCTGCCAGCTACGACGAGCAGCAGGCCAACTCGACCGGTCTGGTTGTGGAAGGTCACCGATTGATGGAGATGCTGCTCAAAAAATAGCTTTGTGCCTACATCAAAAGAGGGCGTCCGGCCAGTGTCGGACGCCCTCTTCTGGTTCTCACGTTTCCAGGTCGGCAAGGCCAACGTGAACGCACTATGGAATTATCCCTTCAAAGGCAGGTAATCCTTCCGCACCGGGGAGAATACTTCTATGGCAACCGAATCCTCGATGATGTTCGCACTGTGGAAAACGTCGCCGGGAATGCACCAGCTGTCCCCCGCAGACGCATTATAGGTCTCCTCTCCGATGGTCAGCCGGATCAGCCCTTTGACCAGATAACCCGACTGTTCGTGGGGATGGGAGTGCCGGGGGAGAGTGGCCCCCCTGGTCAGGCGAAATTCCACCATCAGTGTTTTGTCGCCATACACCAGCGTCTTCTGCCGGATGCCGTCCAGTGGCCGCGCATATCCATCTTCACCAAATCTTTCAAACATCGCTGTCCCCATTGATGCTGCAGTGTAAACGGTTTCCCTCGGACCAGGTGGTTATGGTAAGAGCCCCTTGGTCAGCTCCAGAATCACGTCGGCCCGGTTGAGGGTATAGAGGTGGATTCCAGGGGCGCCTGACGCCAGCAGTTCCTGCGCCTGACGCCGTGCATATGCTACTCCGATGTCCTGTACGGCTGCAGCTCCACCGCGACGGTCGGCCTCTTCCAGCTCTGCCATGAATGCGGCGGGAATGGTCGCCCCGCAGAGCGAGATGATCCGGTTGATGACCTTCAGGCTGACAACCGGGATGATGCCGGGTATGATCGGCTTTTCAATCCCCAATTCACGCGCCCTGCGCACAAAATCAAAATAGCTCTGATTGTCGAAGAAAAGCTGAGTAATGATAAAATCTCCGCCTTGGTCAAGTTTGAGCTTGAGATACTCAAGGTCACTACGAGGGCTTTCAGCTTCGGGATGGGTCTCGGGGTAGCCCGCCACACCCAGACCCAGATCCGGATAGCCGGAGCGGATAAAGGTGACCAGATCTGATGCGTACTGCAGCTCTTTGCAGGTTGCAAACTCAGCCGGAGCATCCTTGGGGGGGTCGCCCCGCAACGCGAGTACGTTGTGAACTCCCGCCTTGCTCAGCTGGTCCAGAAACGCCCGGATCGCTTCCGGCGTGGCGCCAACACAGGTCAGGTGCGCCATGGCTTCAAGACCATGATCCCGGGTGAGCCGGGTGACGATTTCCAGGGTATCACTCTGGGTGCTGCCGCCAGCGCCATAGGTAACGGAGACAAATAGCGGATCAAGCTGTGCCAGCCGTTCCACTGTCCCGAAAAACGCGGGCCACTCGGCCTTTTCTTTGGGCGGGAAGAATTCCAGTGAGATAAAAGGCTTTTTATGGGCAATCAGGTCGGCTATGCGCACGGCTCCTCCGGAGGTATGACTCATGGTGACAGGGATTTTTTCAGAGAGAAATCTGTAGCAACATTGCATGCCGATGTCAAGATGCGCTCTCGGCTTGACGCAGAGGCCAAAGCCCCACATAATGGCGACCATGCTTCCGTTAAGACATAACCCCGGATTTCTGATGACATCCCTGCTGCGCCTGTTTCTCGTGTCTCTCCTGGTGTGGTACCTGTTCTGTCTACTTGTGCCGACCGGCAGCGGCCGGATCGTTCGTGTTGTATCCTTCCCCCCTGGAAGCGGTATCAAAAAGCTGGCAACCGAATTACAAAAGGGCGGTATCATCCGTAGCGCCTGGCATTTCATTCTTGTCAGCCGTCTGCGTGGGCAGGCTCATCGCCTGAAAGCGGGTGACTACCGCTTCAACGATTCCATGACAACAGCGGATATTCTTCGTAAGGTGGAGAATGGCGATGTTGATTTTCAGCGTTTCACCCTGCCTGAGGGCTATTCAATCTATCAGGCGGCGGAGTTGCTCGAGCAGCAGCACATTCTGGCGCGAGAGGTATTTCTGAGAGCCTGCGGCGATCCGCGGTTATTGACCAGGCTCAAGATACGCTCTGCCAGCGCCGAGGGGTATCTGTACCCGGCGACTTACAACCTGAGCCAGGGAGAGACTGCAGAACAACTGGTCGCTCAGATGGTCGCCAACTTTGAAAAAAACTATACGGTCATTGCGTCCGGCCCTGCCGGCGGAGCAGTGTTACGCCACGATCTGGTTACCCTGGCATCCATGATCGAGAAAGAAGCTGTTTCGCCAGCAGAAAAACCGCTGATAGCATCGGTTTTTTACAATCGCCTGCGGGTCGGAATGCCTCTGCAGAGCGACCCCACGGCGGTTTACGGTGTGCGGGCCTTCAGTGGCACGGTAACCAAAGCTGATATTGAACGCCCCTCACCCTACAACACCTATCTGAATCCCGGGCTGCCACCCGGTCCCATCGGCAACCCCGGCGCCGACGCGCTCAGGGCGGCCCTGCATCCCGCGCGTTCACCCTATCTCTATTTTGTCGCCCGACAGGACGGCACTCACCAGTTTTCCCAGACTCTGGAAGAACACAACCGGGCGGTACAAAAATATCTGAAACACTGACAGCTCCTTTCCAGAACGTTCGAAAATTATCGGGAAGAAGGTTGAGTCGGTGTAGCGGGTACTATGTCGATGACGGTTATTTCAGGCGGCGCCAGGAAGCGGATCGGTGGTCCCCAGGTGCCTGTGCCGCGACTGACGTGGATCATTGAGCCGTTATTCAGGAAGGAAGTTCCGTCGCAGAGCGGAAATTGAAGCTTTGTCAGCAGATAGAAGGGGAAGATCTGGCCGTGGTGGGTATGTCCGGATAGCTGGAGATCGAACAGCCCCTGGTCCTGATCCTCAACATCGGGGCGGTGTTTCAGGTGAAGGCGGAAACGGTCGCTGGGGAGTGTCCTGAGCAGGTCATGTTCGGCCAGGCCGGGGGGCACCGGCAGCGCCATCCGTTTCCAGGCCGGGTCGTCACTGCCGCTGAGTACCAGGCCGTTGGCGAGGACAACCGCTTCGTTGCGCAGGACGCGAAAACCGGCAGCTTTCATGACCTCCAGCGACTGGTCCAGACCCGCGTAAAATTCGTGGTTTCCGGTGATGGCAAACTTGCCGGAAGGCGCCTTGACAGCCGCCAGCATGGCAGCCATGATACGATAGTTCGAACTTCCTTCCCGGCGTGACAGTCGGCCATCCAGGAGGTCACCGGTGGACACCAGAATGTCCGGGCTCTTCTGTTCAACAATCCGCAGTACCTTCCTGAGACGCTCTTCCCTGATGAGCAACCCCAGGTGCACATCCGAAAGTTGAATGATCCTGATGCGAGCGATGTTTGAGGGCAACTTGGAGCTTGCGATGGTGACCTGTTCGGTCCGGATGGCACGGGCTTCAAAAAAACCATAGCTTGATGCCATCACCGCAAACAGAAGGGCGGCTTCGCAAGACAGGCGCGGCTGAAAGAAGCGTGGAATTGCAGTTCCCCGCTTGCGGTTTATGCGGAAAATCACCAAGCGGAACATGTCCAGTGTCAACAGAGCTGAGATCAGGATAAAGATGAAACCCATCCAGGTGTAACCGGTCCAGGCCAGGATCTGCGTTGTCCATTCCAGCCCGGATTGCTCGCACATGCGCACCAGGAATGGCGCGACGGTTCCTAGAAACATCAGACAACGAAGGATAGCGAGGGCTTTCCGTCCGGGATTGAAGGCGCGTTCTATGCGTATTAGCGCATACAGGTGCATCCCGCCGTAGAGTGACAGGAAGGTAATCAGGAAAAGCGTCACCGGACATGCTCCTTTACGCCTCTGAATGTCAACCGGTGAACGGGGGATGGACCCAGCAGCCGAATGGCCTCCATGTGTGAGGCACAGCCGTACCCCTTGTGGGTGGCAAAGCCGTAGCCGGGATGTGCGCTGTCAAGCTCGCACATCAGGCGGTCACGGCTAACCTTTGCGATGATCGAAGCGGCGGCTATGGTCAGGCTGAGGGAGTCGCCTTTTTTGATAGTTTTCTGGGGCAGGGGGGTGTTGATGGTGGTAATGCCGTCGATCAACAGCATGTCGGGTTGTGGTGACAACCCGGTTAGCGCCTCCAGCATGGCATGGCGCGTTGCCTGGAGAATGTTGATGCGGTCGATCAATTCGGGAGAGCCGAAGCCGATACCCACGGAAATTGCTCGTGACATGATCAGCTCATACAATTGATCCCGTTTTGTGGGGGAGAGTTTTTTTGAGTCGTCCACTCCATCCAGGCGTACCCCTACCGGCAGAATCACGGCCGCTGCCACAACCGGCCCACATAATGCGCCGCGGCCAGCCTCGTCGATTCCGGCCAGTATGCGGTAACCCCGATGGAGAGCCTGTTGTTCGTAGTACTGCCTGTCAATGGGGGCTGCACTGAAGAGTTCAGGTTGCTGCATGGCGGACACAAAAAAGCCCCGCCTGTGCGGGGCTTTCGTTGCTATTTTGCAACCGGAACATACTTCTTTTCGCGAATTCTGGCAGCCTTGCCGCGCAGTTTACGCAGGTAGTAGAGTTTGGCACGACGTACGTGACCGCGGGTAATAATCTCGATTGCCTCCAGCGAAGGAGAGTGGAGCGGGAAAATTCTCTCGACTCCGATACCGTTGGAAATCTTGCGGACGGTGAATGATTCGCGTATGCCACCGTTCTGCCGGGAGATAACCACACCCTGGTAGGCCTGGATGCGCTGTTTATCGCCTTCGACGATCTTTACCTGTACCTTGACGGTATCCCCGACCTTGAAGGTCGAGATGTTCTTCTTCATCTGCTCAAATTCCAGAAAATCAATGGTATTCATTAGTAGCTTCCTCCATGTCTCTCTTTGTTGCAAGTGTTTGAATCTATCGTGCTCCCCGCAGCCGGTCGAGCATAATTGCTGCTGCCGACCGGACCGAGAGATGATTGTAGCTGCCTGCGCCCGCAATGGGTTCCAGGATGTAATCCGCGGTCTGAAAACATTCCTCGGTCAGTCCCCAACCGGTTCCAAGCAGCAGCAGGTAGGGTTGGTCCGATTCTTTCAGGCGTTGGCGAAGATCAAGGCAGTTCAAGCTGTTTATACGTGGTGCCGCGCCGGTGATGACGGTCCGAACCGGTTTTGTAAACCCGCTTTGAAACTCCTCAACAGCAAACTCCAGAGTCGCACAGACCCTGACAATGTCAAGGGCTTGCTTGCGGTCGGGGTTGTATGCCGCCCCCCACCCTTCCTGCCAATGCCCCGCAATCCGCTCTGCCAGGCGCCGCTGTTCAAGCGCCGGTGTGACGATGTAAAATCTGTCCAGACCAAAGGTCCTGGATGAACGGGCAATGTCATGCAGGTCAAGATTCGTCAGTGCGGTGGTGACTACCTCACGCAGCTTGTTGTACACCGGGTGGTGCAACAGGGCAATGGCCAGATTAGCGGACGGTTGAGCCATTGTCCCGCTCCAGCTCCGACAGCAGCTTGCGATCCTCTGAAGTCAGGTCAGCCTGCAACAGCAGGTCCGGTCTCAGTCTGCTTGTCTTGCGCAAAGACTCCCTGCGCCTCCACTTCCTGATCATTTCGTGATTGCCCGACAGCAAAGTATCCGGAACCGTCAAACCCATAAACTCCGCCGGGCGGGTATACTGGGGATACTCCAGCAGGCCGTTGCAGAATGAATCGGTAGTCGCTGATTCATCGCATCCGAGCACGCCCGGTATCAGGCGGGTGACCGCATCCACGATAGCCATGGCTGCTATCTCGCCACCGGAAAGTACATAGTCGCCCAGGGATATGTCGTCATCCACAAACAGTTCGCGAATGCGCTCATCAACACCTTCGTAGCGGCCGCAGATGATGATCAGCCCCTCACAACCGCTCAGTTCCTTCGCCACCTTATGGGTAAAGGGTCTTCCCTGGGGAGAGGTCATCAGGACCGTTGAAGTTGGACGAAGCGCCTTGACAGCCTCCATACAGGCAGCCAGTGGTTCGACTTTCATCAGCATTCCGGCTCCGCCGCCATAGGGGGCATCATCGGTTACCTGGTGCTTGTCCTTGGCATAATCGCGGATGTTATGCAGTGCAATGTCAATGAGCTGTTTGTCTTTGCCCCGCCTGATAATGCTCTCGTCAAAGGGACCGCTGAACATGCCGGGGAAAAGCGTAAGTATGTCAAAATTCATAGGTCCAGCAGGCCTTCCAGCGGGCTGACCAGCATCCGGCCGTTTTTCAGATCAACGCTTCTGATGACATCGGCTATGGCAGGAATCAGGTGTTCCCGTTCCCCGCTCCGCACAACATAAATGTCACTGCTTCCGGCTTCAAAAATGTCCTCAATGACGCCCAGTTCGACGCCTTCAATGGTTGCAACCTTGAGCCCGATCAGATCACACCAGTAATATTCATCCTCTTCTGGTGCCGGCAGCTGGTTACGCAACAGGCAAATTTCGCTGCCCACCAGAATCTGGGCCTGGTTGATATCGTCCAGACCCTTAAACCCTATCAGCAGTTTGCCACCGGAGGTGGCAATGCTTTTCAACTCATGGGTGCTCTGTATTCCTTCACGACTTTTGAGGGTAACAGAGCCACAAGCCTGTAGGCTCTCAGTATTGCCCGAGAAGGAGTGTACTTTCAGCAATCCCTTAATCCCGTGGGTAGCGATTATCTTCCCCACGGGGATCAGGGTTTCGGAATCAATCATTTATTCAACAATCTTGAGGATAGCCTTCTTGTTATCCTTGGTGGAAACGGCGTTCAGGATGGTGCGAATGGCTTTGGCTGTCCGCCCTTCCTTGCCGATAATACGTCCCATATCTTCTTTTGCAACGGTGAGCTTGATGACTAACGTATCCTCTTCCATCTCTTCAGCAGCCTGGACCTGCAATGGGTCATCGACGAGTGACTTGGCAATGGTTTCAACAAGTGCTTTCATGTCGGATTCCTCTGCTCATATAGAAAATATCCGGCGTACCGGAGGTGGATGTGGGATATGCCGAACCGTCTATGCCGCCGCCTTGTCCAAGATGCCGGCTTTTTTGAGCAGTTGTCTGACCGTATCGGTGGGTTGTGCACCCTTGCCGAGCCATGCCAGGATTTTTTCTTCGTTCAGCTTGAATACGGCAGGGTTTTTGGTCGGGTCATAGGTACCCATGTTTTCGATGAAACGTCCATCCCTGCGGCTGCGCTCGTCGGCGACTACTACCTGGTAGAACGGTCTTTTTTTTGCGCCAGCGCGCGCAAGCCTGATTTTTGTTGCCATGGTGAATCCTCCTGAGTGTCTCTGTCTGCTTTTTTTATAAATGGTGACCCATTATGTTATCCAAAGGGGAGTCTGCCCTTGCCGAGTCCGCCCATGCCCTTGAGAAGGCCTTTCGGGCCGAGCTTCTGCAGTTGTTTGACCACCTTCTGTGCCTCGGTAAAGCGTTTGAGGAGCTGGTTGATCTCCTGTACGGTCGTGCCGCTTCCCTTGGCGATGCGGAGCCGTCGGCTGCCGTTGATTATGTTATGGTTTGCCCGTTCGGCCGGCGTCATGGAACGGATGATGGCTTCGATACGGTTGATTTCCTTCTCGCTCGGCTGGGCGCCCTGCATCTGCTTCATCATCTTGCCCATGCCCGGGATCATGCCAATGATCGATTCCAGGGACCCCATTTTCTTGATCTGCTGGAGCTGGGCCAGAAAGTCTTCCAAGTCAAACTGGTTTTTCTTGAGCTTTTGATTGAGCCGCTCAGCGTCCTTCTCATCAAAAACGGACTGGGCCTTTTCAACCAGCGTCAGGACATCACCCATGCCCAGGATGCGCGATACGAGCCGGTCGGCATGGAAAACTTCCAGCGCGTCCAGCTTTTCGCCCATACCAACAAATTTCACCGGTTTGCCGGTGACGGCCTTGATTGAAAGCGCCGCGCCACCCTTGGCGTCGCCATCCATCTTGGTCAGCACAACACCGGTAATGCCCAGGCGGTCATTGAAACCACCGGCTACATTGACCGCTTCCTGGCCGGTCATGGCATCGGCCACAAAGAGTATTTCCTGCGGCTGAATCGAACGGTTGATTTCTGCCAGCTCACCCATCAGAAAATCATCGATCTGATGGCGTCCGGCAGTGTCGAGTATTACGGTATCATAGCCATTCAGTTCGGCGAATTTCATGGCAGCGGTGCAGATATCCACCGGTTTCTGGTCGGCAGAAGAGTTGAAAACCTCTATGTTGATCTGCTTGCCGACAATCTTGAGCTGGTCGATGGCCGCCGGTCGGTAGATGTCGGCCGGAACCAGCAGCGTTCTGCGCTTTTTGCCCCGCAGGTGGAGGGCCAGCTTGCCGCAGGTTGTGGTCTTGCCGGCGCCCTGGAGGCCAACCATCATTATCGCCACCGGCGGTTTTACCGCCAGATTGAGGCTGTTGTCCTCGTGGCCTCCCATGATGGCAATCAGTTCGTCATGGACGATCTTGACCACCTGCTGGCCGGGGGAGAGGCTCTGCAAGACCTCGGTGCCAACGGCCTTGCTTCGTACGTTTTCTACAAAATCCTTGACCACCTTAAAGTTGACATCGGCTTCCAGGAGTGCCAGGCGAACTTCGCGAAGAGCCTCCTTGATATTGTCCTCGGACATTACCCCCTGGCCGCGGAGCTTTTTGAAAACCGACTCAAGTTTTTCGGAAAGGCTGTCAAACATAGTGTGTATAGGATCTCAGTATATGAAAGATAATAAAGGGGCTTACTATAGAGTATGCATCTGAAAACTGTCAAGAACTATTTGATTTCTAGAGTTTTATAACCTGCCCGGCGCTCAGGAGGCTATCCGCGGTGGTTAGCATGTTGGTTGTGCCTCCTACGCGAAGTTTCTCTTTCAGTCCGAAATAATCAAGACAGAGACCGCAAGAGAGGAGTTCCACGCCCATGCCGGCCAGCTTTTCCAGGGCTTCCAGCACATCCGATCCCTCGGTGGTGAGCAGTACGCCACGATTCATGAAAAAGATGCGCTCCGGAACAGTGGCTGTTTCCAGGAGCGTGTGGATGAAGTTTTTCATCAGCAGACGGCCCAGTTCCTCCGGTCCGTCACCGAGCTGATGTGAGGTGATCAGCAGCACCCGCTCGCCTGTGTCGGATGCGTGGGCTGTGGGTGAGGTTGTCGAGCCGTCGCCTGTAATGGTGATGAGCCAGGCGTTTTCGGCGCTTTCCTCATTTACCCTGAAGCCGCGGTTCCGGGCAAAGCGTGACACGTTTTCACGGGGAGCTCCATCATCCAGTAGCACCCGCAGTTCTGTCTGCTCTTCCAGCGCCTTTTTTACGTTGATCACCGGAGCCGGGCAGGCCATGCCGCGGCAGTCGATTGTTCTCATTCATTGCTACTCCTTTCAACGATCCACTTCCCCATGATCGGAGAGATTCCAGATGGTGGTGAATGTTTCCGCCCCATAGCGGGAGATGAACTCCGGCAGCAGTTTTTCACGCTCCAGTGCCGCCATGATGTCGGCCCGGTCTTCTTCGCGGAAGCGGATCGCCAGACCGCAGTCGGTCTGCAGTTGACGGGGCGCCGGAATCAGCAGGATCGGCAGGCCGAGTGACTTCAACATGCTTTCAGCCTTCATAACCCGATGCGCGGAGTTGAAAACCGCCAGCAGATGCCCTTCCTGAACCATTAATCGATTCTCCATCTTATGTCCATGCTCCAATCATTGACAAAATCCACATGACTTTCTACTATGCACGAAAGGAGTCGCTACATGCAAGCTTCAATCCCGCTCCGCGTTGGTCTTGTTCTTCTGGCATTCATCGTCAGCGTTCCTTGTGGCTACATTCGGCAGAATTATAAAAAATATTCGTTCATGTGGTTCCTGTTGATCCATATCCCGATTCCCCTGATCGTGTTGATGCGCATTGAAGCCGGTCTGGACTGGCACATGATCCCGCTCACGTTGGGAGGATCGATTGTCGGACAGATTGCAGGGGGGGCTGCCAGTCGGCGGAGGAAGCAATGAAACCAAAACGGCCGAGGATGCGCTTTCCCAAGCCGCTGTCGGACCTTCTGCAGGATGGGCTTGCCGTGTGCGGCCTGGGAGAACGCCTCAGGGAAATTGATGTCTGGCGATTCTGGTCCGAGGTGGTTGGACCGGTTGTGGCTTCCCGCGCGCAGCCGGTGCGTATCATCAATGGAACCCTGACCGTGGCGGTGTCCAGCGGGCCGTGGATGCAGGAGCTGAGCTTCCTCAAGGGGATGATGAAGGATAAGCTGAATGCCCGCCTGGGGAGCGAGCTGGTCAAGGATATCATTCTCAGATCCGGCCGGGTCGCCACCAAAGAGGACCTTCTGGCTGACGAGTTGCCACCCAAGAAACGGCTGACGCCCCGGCAGCTGGCCTTCATATCCGAACAGTCCGCCACGATTGCCGACCCGGAAACCAGGGAGGCCTTTGCCGCCCTGATGAAGGCCAGCTTGGAAAGCAGTTTTGCACCAGCAGATGATTCACCACTACAGCTAACGCAACAGGAGAAAAAATGAGCACCACTGAAATGATCTTTAACCTCTGGGCTATCCATGATCCCGACGACAAGGTCGTCTATGGTCTTGCCGGTCGGGCCTATTACGCATGCGGCACGGATGAAGAAAAAATGGCTCTGCTGAAACAGTTTGCCGTCAGCGATTTTGTGCTGGCTACCCGTATGCCGGTACCGGAACGCTTCAGTGTGGAATCGGAAGGCGAGGCCCTGTCCGGTTTTTGCCCTTTGAGCGAACTCTACAATCCGGAAACGACGCTCTTTCAGGAAATGCTGCAGGAACTTGAGGGTGAAATCGCCTACCGCTACACAAGCGATTCCGGTGGTGAGGGAGAGGTTCCCGAGGTACTCAAGGTTCCGGTCAATCCCCTGTTTCTCATAACCGCGTTGGTGGAGGATAAAAACGGATTCATCAGGGCGCTGGTGGGAGATTAGATTATTTAGTCATGGCAAAAAGCCCCGGCTCTCTCATTGAGAACCGGGGCTTTTTTATTTGCCGAGCACATGAAAAACTCAGTCAGCCATTCATGGGGAGTGGTTTTCGATTTGCGTCGGCATCGGATTGCTGCCGGGCTGCGCATCAAGTGGATCTGGCGGCTGAGTGGCCGGTGGTGATGGTTTGGGTGCATGCCCACTCTGCGCGGTACAGGTCTCGCCCGGTTCGGTGCCGGCGATATAGAATTCGTTCCGTTTTACCGTGGAATCCGGGGCTGCCGGGCAACCGGTCGTGGGATTGATGGTGACGGAGACCACCGTATCCGGCCGGGGGAAGTCAGCCACCGGTTTCGCGGCCAGTGCCGAGCGCATGAAGCGTCCCCAGATGGGTGCCGAGACTGCGCCTCCGGTAAACCCCTTGCCCCCCGGTCTGGGTTTGTCATGGCCCACCCAGACACCGGTTATCATCTGGGGAGTATAGCCGATAAACCAGGCATCCCGATAATCACTGGTGGTCCCGGTCTTTCCGGCGGATGGCCATTCCCTGCTGAATTTTTTCAGGTTTTTGGCCGTGCCATAGATCATGACGTCTTTCAGCATTTGGGTCGTAACATAGGCCGTGGCCGGGGAAATGGCAGGAGTGATTATGGGTGGGTTATTCGTCCATGTCTTGCGATTGCGGTCATAGATACGGATGATAGTGCGCGGTTTTGGTCTTCCTCCCCCGTTTGCCAGGGGTGAGTAAGCCAGCACCAGGTCGTGCAGGGTGACCTCTTCGGTTCCAAGGGCCAGCGAGAGATCGTTATGCGCCCGCAACGGCAGCCCCATTTTGTCGGCAAACGTCACAAAATCAGGGACTCCCAAGGCCTCCAGCAGTTTTACCGTGATGACATTGTTGGAGTGTGCCAGGGCCTGCCTCAGGGAAAGCTCCCCAAACTGTTCTCCCCCATAATTTTGTGGTTTCCAGGTTTCATTGTTGCCCCGGTTGTAGCTTACCGGATTGTCGTTCCACATGCCGGAGGGGGTATACCCTTTTTCAAGGGCCGCTGCGTAAATCAGCGGTTTGATGGCTGAACCGGGCTGACGTCTGGCCGAAAAAGCGCGGTTGTAGGGGCTTCTGGCGAAGTCAGTCCCCCCCACGGCCGCCAGCAGGTCCCCGGTGGCGGGATTCAGACAGACCAAAGCGCCCTGCAGCTGCGGGGAAATCCGTTTGACTCCTTCGCTCAGGGAGCGTTCCGCAAGCTTCTGCAGATTGAGATCCATGGCCGACGTAACTTCCAGCCCTCCCTGTTCAATCACTTCAGCTCCATACTGCTCCATCAGCTTGCTCCTGATGTGGGCCAGATAATAGGGCGCCTGATTGGGAGGCGTGATTGCAGGGGGGTGGGCCCTCAGGTAGGTCTGCTTCTTGCGGGTAATCATGTTGAGTTCCAACATGCGCTTGAGGACCACGTCCCGCCGCATCGAAACCTTGGCTGGCTTGCCCAGGGGATTGTAGGTGGCAGGTGCTTTTTGGACGCCAGCCAAGAGGGAACATTCAGCCTCGGTCAACTCCTCCGGGCTTTTGTCAAAATAGATCCTGGCAGCCTGGGCAATACCCCAGGCCCCGTTGCCGTAGTAAATCTCGTTAAAGTACATCTCCAGAATCTGTTTCTTGGTGTATTTCTGCTCAAACTCCAAGGCCATGCGGCCTTCCCTCAGCTTTCTGTCGATTGTTTTTTCATTGGACAGATATTTGTTTTTGATCAACTGCTGAGTAATGGTCGAGCCTCCTTCGGCCATCCTCCCTTTCGCCACATCTTTCACCAGTGCCCGGGCAATTCCCCGGATATCAATTCCGCCATGCTCATAAAATCGGGAATCCTCAACGGCAATCACTGCCTTTTGAAGGAATAAAGGGATGCGGTCGATGGAGACCCAGTATCTGTGTTCCGACAGGATCCGGCCGACATAACGTCCCTGGTTGTCGAAAACCCTGATGGAGGAATACCCGCTGGGCAGGGTGGGGTGGGTGGCGAAGCTCTCCTGTGCTTCGGCGATTGAGGTCTGGCCGGACAGCAGCACGTATCCCAACAACCCGCAACAGAGCAGTCGTTTTAAAGTAGATAAAAGTGAGGAATTCATGATGTTGATGACTCCTTCTGCATTGATGGATAGTAAGCGGATGGACATGGAACTATCCGGAATTGCGGCGTTATTTTTCTTTCTCACCGCAGGTGGGATTCGGGGAAATCCGGTTTCTGAGTCAGGCAATTCCCCGCTGGTATGGGGCGAAAGTTAGTTACATATTGGCTGGACGTCAAGAAAATAGTTTCATATATATTCAAAATATTATATATATTAAGTATAATATACTTAGCCTTGAAAAACTGCCCGGATAAGGGGAATGCTTTTCAAGCAAACAAACAAATTCTGACTTGGAGAAAATATGTCCAGATACCTTGTTGTGGGTGGTGTTGCGGCGGGGATGTCCGCAGCAACGCGCCTCAGACGGCTTGATGAATCAGCGGAGATCATCGTGTTCGAACGGGGGGAGCATGTTTCCTACGCAAACTGCGGCCTCCCCTACTACATTGGCGATGTCATAACCGAGCGGGAAAAACTGCTGGTACAGACACCCCAGGGTTTCAGTGAACTATTCAACATCGATGTGCGCACCAGGAGCGAGGTGGTCGCCATCCGTCCCGAAGCGCGGCAAATCAGGGTCAGGGAGTTGGAAACGGGCCGCGAGTACGAAGAAACGTACGACAAGCTGCTCCTGACTCCGGGCGGTTCGCCGGTAAAACCGACCATCCCCGGATTCGATCACCCGGCGATCCACACCCTCTGGACCATCCCCGATTCGGACAGTATCCGGGCCATGGTGGATGCCGGGAAGGTCAGGAACGCCCTGGTGGTGGGTGCGGGGTTCATCGGGCTGGAGATGGCGGAAAACCTCCAGGCACGGGGGATCAACGTAACGGTGGTGGAGATGGCCAAGCAGGCCATGAATGTCATCGACTTCGAGATTGCGGCCATGGTTCACCGCGAGTTGGCCATGCACGGGGTGCCGCTTCTGCTGGAAGATGGCGTGGCTGCCTTCGAGCCGGGAGCCGGCAACGGTGTCGTCGCTCACCTCACCAGCGGCAAGACGGTTGCGGCCGACCTGGTCCTGCTCTCCATCGGCGTCAAGCCCAACACCGGCTTCATTGCCGGCTCCGGAATCGGTCTTGGCGCACGGGGGCATATCGTTGTGGATGACAACCTCAGGACCAGTGACGAACACATATACGCCGCCGGAGATGCCATCGAGGTTGTTCACCCCCTGACGAAACAGAAAACAGCCATCCCCCTGGCAGGGCCGGCCAACAAGCAGGGTCGTATCGTTGCCGGCAACATGCATGGAAAGACGGTGCGCAGCTACAACGGCACCATGGGCACCGCCATCGCCAAGGTCTTTGATCTCTCCGTGGGGATGACCGGCGTCTCGGAGAAGTTGTGCAGGGCGCAGGGAATACCCTGCGCTTCGCTCATCATCCATCCCAACGACAGTGCCGGCTACTATCCGGGCGCCATGAAGATGTGCCTGAAACTGGTTTTTTCCCCCGAAACCCGCCGGGTGCTGGGTGTCCAGGCAACCGGCTACAACGGTGTGGACAAGCGCATCGACGTGATTGCCACGGCCATCAAGGGCAAGATGACCGTGGATGACCTGGCCGAGATCGAGCATGCCTATGCGCCCCCCTATTCCTCGGCCAAGGACCCTGTCAACATGGCCGGATTCGCGGCCCAGAACATTCTTGACGGTTTGGTCAGAACCGCCTCGTGGGAGTATCTTCGAGACGCCGATCCTGCAAAAATATTCCTTCTCGATGTGCGCACTCCGGCTGAGTTTGTCACAGGTTTTATTCCAGGGGCGGTCAACATTCCGTTGGCCGAGCTTCGCGAACGGTTGGCCGAGGTACCCCGCGACAAACAGGTAATCCTCTACTGCCGCGTGGGGCTGATCGCCTACAACGCGGCACGTGTACTTGAAGCCAGCGGAATTACGAACAGTTTCAATCTCTCCGGCGGCTATGAAACCTGGCACATTGCCATGGCGCCCCGGGAAGCGGATATCGAATCGCTACCTGCACTGCAGCCTGACAAAGAGCAGGCCACTGTCATGCAAAATGTCATTGAAACGTCAACGAAAGTGATTGAGGTCAACGCTTGCGGTCTCCAGTGCCCCGGGCCGATCATGCGTCTCAAGCAGGAGATGGACCTCCTGGCGCCAGGCCAAGCCGTTTCCATCACGGCCAGCGACCCCGGTTTCTACAGCGATGCTCCCTCCTGGGCGAGAGCGACCGGCAATATAATGCGGGATATCAGTGTGACAAAGGGGGTTGTCAAGGCGGTCATCGAGAGGGGGGGCGCTGCGTCTGCTCCGGTTCTTTCAGGCGGAAACGACAAAACCATCATCGTCTTCTCTCAAGATCTGGACAAGGTTCTGGCCGGTTTCGTCATCGCCAACGGCGCCCTGGCCATGGGGCGCAAGGTAACCATGTTTTTCACCTTCTGGGGGCTGAATGCCCTCCGGAAACCGCACACGGTCGCTGGACTGGGCAAGAACATAGTGGAAAAGGCCTTTGGATGGATGATGCCGCGCGGCAGCGGAAAGCTGACCCTGTCCAACATGAGTATGGCCGGTCTGGGCGGTATGATGATCCGGGGAATCATGGGGCGGAAGAACATCCCCTCACTGGAGGAGATGATGGCGCTGGCAATCAAGGGGGGCGCTACCATCGTTGCCTGCCAGATGTCCATGGATCTGATGGGCATCCGCAGGGAGGAGCTGATCGACGGTATCCAGGTCGGCGGAGTTGCCTCCTACCTGGAGGCGTCGGAAAAGGCCGATAATAACCTGTTCATCTGAGCGCTGAAGGTCCTTTTTTGATTCACCCGGCTTCACTATGTTCATTAGAGATTGACACTTATTTGTGGGTTGTTGTATGTTTAGCGAAAATAAATAGTATTAAGGGAGATCAAAATAATGGACATAACCGCTGGTGAAATATTGCAGTTTGCAATGCGCATGGAAGAGAATGGAGAGCGTTTTTATCGTGAGGCCGCCACTAATTCATCGGACAGCAGGGCGAAAGAGCTGTTCAACCGGTTGGCCGCCGAAGAGACGGTGCATAACAGGTCGTTCGAAGACCTTTTTTCCAAGGCGGATGTGTTTGAACCACCTGAGAGTTATCCAGGCGAATACCTGGCATATTTTTATAACTACATCGACAACAAAGTCTTTTTTACCCAGGATAACAAGGCATCTCTTCCCGAATCCTTCGATGTCATCAAGGCGCTTGATTTTGCGATCCAGAGGGAACTGGATTCCGTGCTCTTCTATCAGGAGCTGAAGGCGTTCGTGCCGGTTACGGACAATCACACCATTGACGCCATAATCGAAGAGGAACGCAGACATTTTGCGCAACTGTGTGAGGAAAAGAAGAAACTGTCCTAAAAGCCGCATGCTGAAACTGTATAAAACAAAGGCCCCGGCTCTCACAGAGAAGCGGGGCCTTTTGCGCATCAATGACAGAAGCCGATCAGGCCCTGGTCAGCCGGCGGTGCTTGATGCGGAGGGCTGTTCGGTCGCCGCGCCCGGCCTCGCTTACGGATCTGCCTCATAATTCTGACGTAAGGACGTGAGGAGGCGTAGCCGGGATTGACGAAACTTCAACGGGGAACGCCGTTGGTAATGGTGTAGGTGTGTTGCTTCCCGGATTAAATGGCACGCTTTTTTCTGATTATCTTGATACGAA
>JACAAY010000083.1 GCA_013377095.1 Desulfuromonadales bacterium | reverse complement strand
TCCATACTCTCCCCACAAAGCCTGCGTTACCAATTTTTAACCAACCCTTTTGTCCAGTAACTTCTTTTCAGCATGCTTGATCTTTTTGTCGGCTTTTTTTTCCTTCGGGGTTTTAGCCGGCTCCTTTTTTAATCCTTTCTTGCTGTCCAGGCTTTTGCTCATGATTTGTGCTCCTTTTCAGAGAGGTTACGATGCTCTATATGACAGATCATTCAGTATACCACTCATTGGTGTCAGGAACGATTATATTACCATGAGGCGGAGGTCAGAGACATCAGGAGTGCCAGCCCCACACGTTTCACATCCAGGTTAAGAAGACAACCTGTTCAAATCATGCGGGTCTGACACGTTCCCCCTGTCTGCTGATCACGGTAGCAGGGCTGGGCGTTAGGCAGCCTCTGCCACGCCTACGATACTTTCATCATCCGCTTCCATAACCCCGAACTCCATCAGCAACTCCTCCAGTTCATCCATGCTCAGTGGTGTGGGAATAACCAGCAGTTTGTTGTCATTTATCTTCTGCGCCAGGGCCCGGTATTCCTGGGCCTGGGGATGTTCCGGGGAATATTCGATGACCGTCATGCGTCGCATCTCCGCCCGCTGCACCTGGTTATCACGTGGCACGAAATGAATCATCTGGGTGCCGAGTTTTGCGGCCAGTGCGCTGACCAGCTCAAACTCCTTGTCGGTCTTCCTGGCGTTGCAGATCAACCCTGCCAGACGCACCTTGCCCGAGGTGGCGTATTTGAGAATCCCCTTGGCAATGTTATTGGCCGCATACATGGCCATCATCTCGCCGGAGCAGACGATATAAATTTCCTCCGCTTTTCCTTCACGAATCGGCATGGCAAACCCGCCGCAGACAACATCTCCCAGAACGTCATAAAAGACGAAATCCAGATCCGGTGTATAGGCGCCATTCTCTTCCAGGAAATTGATGGCGGTGATGACACCGCGACCGGCGCACCCGACGCCAGGCTCGGGGCCACCAGACTCGACACACTTGACGTCGCCGTAACCGATCTTCATTACATTTTCAAGTTCAAGATCTTCGACCGTTCCCAGCTCACGCACCAGATCCATGACCGTGTTCTGAGCCTTGGCATGCAGGATCAGGCGGGTGGAGTCGGCTTTGGGATCGCAGCCCACGATCATGATTTTCTTACCCAGTGCCGCAAGACCGGCCACCGTGTTCTGGGTTGTGGTTGACTTGCCGATGCCGCCTTTTCCATAAATCGCAATCTGCCTCATGGGTATCTCCTTCGTCCGTTGCTGAGGACGCCAGTATGTATCGGGGTGGCGAAATCAGGCGCCTCATGAAGGCTGATACCAGCGCTCCATGATCCCCAGCCTTGTGAGCCGCGTGCTCCATTCAATGTCTGACAGCTTTTCCCAATCAGTCTTAAAATACAAAACGCCCCGCATCTCATGACTGAGAACGGGGCGCGGGCGCCTGGATGACAGGGTGTGATGGTTGTTGTGGTGATAATTCTTCAGATCACCTTGAAACAATAGATTTACACTATCCATGCCAAGTGGACATAAAATCCGCCAAGCCTTTGCCGCAGGGCATTCAGGAGGGTATTTCCTCAGCACTGAACATTAATTGCGAGCAAAGATGATCATGTTCTATACAGGGTGACCGCTAATCATGCAGCAGCGCAGTCTTCAGCGGTATGGAAATAATCAGGGCTTTTAGTGAGAAAATTCAAAGGTTCCAAGTTATGAGAAAAATTCCTGATACAATCGAGAGCAGGAAAGAGGATCACCAGAAATGCCACGACGTGAAACTCAGCCCGTGGAGACATATATGTTGACCGATGATCCCCTTGTCCCTCTGATTCTGGTGGTTGAAAGTGATGAAAACCACACCAAACTGATTCAGCGCTCTTTCGAGACCGCGTCGGAAGTCTATCGACTGACAACGGCATCGTCCCTACGGGAAGCCTTCCAGATACTTGAAAAACACACCCCACTTCTCGTGGTTACGGACTTCCGGCTTGCTGATGGCGACGGCAGTCGGCTGATAGAATTGGCGCAAAACAAATACCCGGTTGTCATCCTGACCGCCCAGGGCAGCGAACGGCTTGCGGTAGAGTCAATCAAGACCGGCGCCATCGATTATGTGGTCAAGTCTGTTGAATCATTTGCAGCCATGCCTCGCATTGCTCTGCGTGCTATCCGGGACTGGTCCCTGATTCAGAAGCGGCTGCGGGCCGAAGCTGAGCTGGCCAGAAGCCGGGCTGAACTGAAAACCATTTACGACCATGCACCGGTAATGATGTGTCTGGTGGATGCGAATCGGCGCGTTCTCTACGCAAACCCGGCCTTCACAGCCTTCACCGACGTTTCCGGAGATGACCTGATTGGAGGGCAGACATGCGATGTGTTCGGCTGCATCGACGCCCTGGACGACCCCCGAGGTTGCGGATTTGGCTTAAATTGTCCGGAATGCACATTACGCTTGGCCATTGAAGACACCCTGAAGACCGGGACCGGGCATCACAACATTGAAAAACGCACCACATTAATACGTGGTGATCAGTTACACGAAGTTGTGCTTCTGGGATCCACGGCCCCCATTCAGGTAAATGACCGGTACAACCTGCTGCTCTGCCTGCACGACATTACCGGGAGAAAAAAGACCGAAGAGGAACTGGTTTGTCAGGCGGATTTCACGCGGCGTATCTTCAATTCAACGGATGCCCATCTCGCTGTGGTGGATGCGGATGGATGAATTCTTGATGTGAACGATGCATGGATCCGCTTTGCACGGGAAAACAATGCTGGCGATGAAAGGACCTGGGGCCCCGGCGCCACATATTTCAGCCAGAACTCGTCAGCCGAGGACAACATCAGTTCCGCCCATGCGGCCTACGAGGGCATTCGCCAGGTTCAACAGGGCTGTCTTTCCACATTTGAACTCGAATACACCTGCCATTCTCCCGACGAGCAACGCTGGTTCTCCATGCGGGTTTTACCATTCCTTGGCCGACCGGGTACCGTGCTGATTTCCCATGTCAACGTGACGGCGCGCAAATGGGCAGAGGAAACCCTGCAACGACGCGATCTGATTCTGGAAGCGGCTGCCCATATTGGACAGATTCTCCTGTCAGACAATGATCTGGATCGGGCACTGAGCAGTGCCACGATTTTAGCGGGACAGGCTTCGGGACAGGATCGCTCATATATCTTTGAGGTTCACGAAAGCCGCAGCACAGGCGAAATAGTGATGAGCATGCGGCATGAGTGGGTTCGTGAGGGTATCATTGCCCAAATCAGTAATCCAGAACTGCAAAACTTCCCTATTGCTCAGGTTGCTCCCTACTCCTACAACATGCTGAGCAGGAACCTGCCGGTGTGCGAATTGGTCAGAAACCTGCCGGAGAGCGAGCGAAGCGTTCTGGAACCACAAAACATAGTTTCCATTCTGTTAATGCCCATTTCCGTAAACAAACGTTTATGGGGGCTCATCGGATACGACAACTGTCATGCAGAATATGTCTGGTCTGCCGGGGAAATGGCTGCCCTGGGAGTTGTTGCTGCCTCCATCGGTGGCGCCATTGCCCGCATGCGGGCCGAAGAGGAAAAAACCAGACTTCAAGGTCAACTCCAGCAGTCCCAGAAGATGGAAATGGTGGGACAGTTGGCAGGCGGAATAGCGCACGATTTCAACAACATGCTGAGCGTCATCCTCGGGTATGCTGAACTGGCCCTCATGAAACCGGATCTGTCGCCATCGCTCCTGGCCGATTTGAAGGAAATGGTCAAGGCGGCGGAACGGTCCGCCGACCTCACACGGCAACTGCTCGCCTTTGCCCGCAAACAGACGGTCGCACCGGAAGTGCTCGATCTGAATGAAACCGTGGCAGGCATGCTCAAGATGATGCAACGCCTGATCGGTGAGGATATTGATCTCAACTGGCGGCCAAAGGCAAATCTGTGGCCGGTCAAGGTGGACCCGTCCCAAATCGACCAGATCCTGGCCAACCTGTGCGTCAATGCCCGTGACGCAATCTCCGGCGTCGGGAAAATGACCATTGAGACGGGAAACAGCGTCTTCGACGAGGAGTACTGCAGCGCTCACGAGGGATTTGTTGCCGGAGAGTACGTGCAGCTCGCCGTCAGCGACAATGGCTGCGGAATGGAACGGGAAACACTGGCACGTATATTTGAACCTTTTTTCACCACCAAGGAATTGGGCAAGGGCACTGGCCTGGGACTGGCCACCGTATACGGCGCCGTAAAGCAGAACAACGGCTTTATCAACGCGTACAGCGAACCAAACCAGGGTACAACGTTCACCATCTACCTGCCCCGGTATGTACACGAGGCGCAGCAGACACTGCCGGAGAGTCCAGCGCTACCTGTTGCACGAGGCAACGAAACGATCCTGCTTGTGGAGGATGAGCCGTCAATCCTGGAAATGACCGCAAAGATGCTCGCAATCCAGGGCTATACCGTTCTGGCGGCGAGCACCCCCGAAAAAGCCATGTGCCTGGCCGATGAGCATGCTGGCCGGATCCACCTGCTGATGACCGACGTGGTCTTGCCGGAAATGAATGGCCGCGAACTTTCCGAAAGGCTTCAGACACGCAACCCGGATCTCGCCTGCCTGTTCATGTCGGGCTATACTGCCGACATCATTGCTCACCGTGGCGTGCTCGACAAAGGAGTCCACTTCATCCAGAAACCATTCTCCATCACCGAACTGTCCATAAAATTGCGGGAGGTTCTGGACACAACTTCTTGAAATCGGTTTACTTTACTGAAAGCACCGTTGTTCCTCGGGTGATGATACGGTGGAAATCCCAGTATTCCGTGCCGTCAGTGGTTTTTTCTTTCGAGAACAGCGACAGGTGCAAAATCTTGCGGGTACTCTTCCACTGCTCGTTTGCCGGTTGGCTCGCCCAGAGCAAACCGGATACACGGTTGATCAGATCGTAGATCGGCGAGCTTCTGTTGATTTCTCCCGGATCAAGCACGATCTCAAACGCGCCATTGACGACAGTGGCCTCGCCCTGGGCGATCACGGCGCCGGGCATAATCAGGGCATAGTGCACCGTGCTGCCGGTTGAACGGCCTGCGATGCGCAGTTTGTCGGAGAGTGAAAAGATCGATTCCTTGGAGCGATCGACAATTAACCCCTGCACCCCTGCCGGTTTCGGTCCCATCACGTAGAATTCACCGCCGTTGGCGGGCAAGCCCGGTATCGTACCGGTGAATCCACCCCAACTGGCGCTGACACTGTAGCGGTAGACGCCCGGCTGATCCAGCGTTTGCGCCTGTCCGGCCCAGGAGCCATCAGCTGCCGAAGCAACGCCGCCATCTATTATGCTGCTGCCATCCGGGAAAGTCAGTGTCAGCGAAACAGTGACCGGCAGCAGCGGATCTATCTGCAGTGCCGGTCGCCAGGTTGCGCCCAGCATATAGGCCATGCCGGGACGGAATCCCGGTGTCAGGAATATGCGGGCTTTTTCTCCCTTGGAGCCAACGATATCGGCACTGCCCGGGGCCACCACGCGATTGTTGTTGCTGCCCTTGGGCAGGATGGCTCCGGATGAGATATAGCCGGCATAGGTGGGAGTCTTACCCGTTTCCTGCCGGACTACTCCACCGATAAATCGGTACAGGTCACCCGGCTGGTCGCCATTGTAGCTGGAGCCGATCTGGCCCCCGAAATCATTGGGGCTGGTCGGCCAGTACGGCGCGCGCATACTGCTGTCGCCGACCAGAAAACGTGACATGAAACCAGGCCGCGGCGCAGCGGCATAGTAATACTGCCTGGCCGTAATGTATTCGGGGAACATGTGCGGCGACAGGCCGTTGGAGGTCTGCATGTAAAGATTGGTTCTGCCGACATCATCAAGCGCGCTGTCCCAGCTCGTTGCAACCCCCTTGTCTTCATAGATCAGCACCGGCTCGATCTTGTTGTAGCCCTGGTTCTCGCTGGCCATGAGCAACAGATCACCCGGGTTGTAGGGAAAGGTTATGTGCGGCATTTTGTAGTCGGTCGGGCTGTTGTAGTACCCCTCGAAATTGGTCTCGCCACGGTCAACGTAGGTATTGTTGATCTTCAGCTTCTTGCCTCTCGCCACAATGCCGGAATCGGCCGGATAGACCACGCCGGCATGACGCATGGTACAGATCCAGAGCTCGCCATCCCTGTCCGTGTATCTGGCAAAGATCTTGCCGTGGTATTCGCCGGGCAGATTGAGCGGCAGCTGTTTCATCCCCTGGGCCACGCCAAAGATTCCGCCAGCGGTTGCCGTCCCCTTGCTGCTGACCACGTTGGCCTGGGCCGGATCGGAGTTCGGATACAGGGTGGCGGTGATTTCGACCTCAGCCGGCAGGGGGGGTGAGAAGCTGATATCGCGGCCATACTGATAGCCGGTCTGGTAGGCCATCCCCGGAAACGTGGCGGTAGCCATGGTCATGCGTCGGGCAACCCAGAACCCGTAGGTTCCGCCACCCTCATAGCGACGACCGGATGTATCCTGCATCCACCCCTTGAGCCTGACGCTGTAGTGCCCATACATGGGCGGTTTCCAGGCGGTGAAGGCGGAATTTTTGGTAGTCGGCCCCATCCTGCTGGATGATTTGGCGACAATCGGTGTAGCCGGCTGCGAGCTGATCGCGCCATCCGGGTTGGTGATTTCCAGACTCATCTCGCCCCTGGTCCAGTCCCAGTCGATGCCATCGCGCGTGTAATAGGTTTCAAACGGAAAGACAGGTTCAAGGTTGTAACCGATCGTGTAATTGCCGCCGGTATAGTAGCGGGGCAGGACGACTTCGTCCTGAATCAGGCTGAGCTGCCCCAGGGCAAAGCGTGCGCTGTCTTCATCGCAAACAACACCCGAGTAGCCATTGGAGTTGTATCCATTCAGGATGGTCCATGGAATCCGCGCCTGGATAGCGTTGGCGTCTATGTTTTTACCGGTAACGTCCATGCCGCTGGCCGGGAGCAGGGGCGACGAAAAGAAGTATGAACCATCATGGAACGGGTGGCGGGTAAAATTGCTGTAGTGCAGGTCATAGTAGACGTAATTGTCAGGATTGGCTTTGCTGCTGTAGTTGGCCCGGACGCCGAAGTTCACGCGCAGGCGATACAACCCGGGCGGCAGATCCTGCATGACGCTGGCGGACACCTGGAATGTGACAGATTGTTTGCCGATGATGGGTGGGAGAGGCAGTTCAACCAGCTCATCCACCGGGGTGCGATAGGGATACTTGTTGAAGCGGGGACTGATGGCGCCCTGACTCCCCCCTTGAATGGGCAGCCCACTTGGGGTAAGCAGGGTAGACATGCCTTCATCCGATCCACGGTGCTGCCAGCCGTTTCCGTCAAACAGCCGTTCGGCGGTCAGCAGCAAGACCACTTTGTCGAGTTTGGCATTTTTCATCGTCAGGGCTTGCAGTACGCCCTCTCCCAGAATCAAGTCGACGACAACCGGAATCTTGTGCCCACCCTCAAGTGCAGTGGCGAGTGTACTGATGCTGGCCCACCATGCCCCGGCATTATCCTGGATTTCATTGGCAGAATTAAGGCCCAATGCCGTGCCGGTGGGAGTTGAAGCTGATCCGGATCCCCATCCTGAACCCGAGCCTGAACCTCCACCACAATTCAGCAGCAGGAGCGAAATAGCCAGAAAAAAAACGATCAAAAGACAATAGCGAACCAGCTGCATTGTTTTACTCCTTGCCGCCAACATGAAGACGCGCATATAAATATTTACTTATTTATTTGGAGTTGTTTAACAGGGGGAAACATTGACCGTCAAGACATTTCGTGAAATGTTCCAAAGAGATACAGCGTCACGAGGGAGAAAAATGCTGCTCAGGCATGTACATAAAAAAATCCGCTGACACCTTGGTTAGGATCAGCGGATAATATTGTGAATAGCTTTATATCGACTTGTTGACCGCGTTGTAACCATCATGTGGTAGCAAGAGTCGAAAACTGCTTGATGCTGACCAGAACCTACGTGAAATTCCAGATAAACATTTCCCAGATATCTTTCCAACTTTTACCAATCTCGCTGACCACACTCGGTTCGAAACCGCAGTGCATCATGCACTGGGCGCAACGGGGGTCCTTGCCCACACCGTACTTGTCCCACTGGGTCTTTTCCATCATCTCCCTGAAGCTGGGGTAATGGGCATCGGTGATCAGGTAACAGGGCGCCTTCCATCCCTGGGTGTTGCGGGTCGGATTGCCCCAGGGGGTGCACTCCAGCTTCTTCTCACCCTTCAGGAAGCGGAGATACATGGGTGTCGAGAAGAAGCGGTGTTTCTTGCTCATCTCGTACACCTGGGCGAACTTCTTCTCGATGTCGCGCCGTTCCAGAAACAGCTTTTCCCCCACCGCCTCGTAACCGAAACCGGGGGCCACCAGCAGGCCGTCAACACCGATCTCCTCCAGGAGGTTGAAGAGCATCTCGATCTCCATCAGATCGGTTTCTTTAAAGATAGTCGTGTTGGTGCAGACGCGGAATCCCAGCTGTTTGGCCTTTTTTATCCCTTCCAGGGCTATCTTGAACGCGCCTTTGCGCTCCAGAATCCGGTCATGGGTCTCCTCCAGGCCGTCCATGTGGATGTTGAGGGTGAAGTTGGGGTGGGGTGTCAGGCCATCCAGCGCTTTTTCCAACAGGATTCCGTTGGTGCAGAAGTAAATGTGTTTGCCGCGATCCAGTGTTCCCCGGACCAGTTCGTTGATCTGGGGGTAGAGAAACGGTTCGCCGCCGGTGATGGTGACAACCGGCGCCGGACATTCGTCCACCGATGCGAGGCACTCCTCCAGTGTCATCATCTCCTGCATGGTATCAGCGTATTCGCGGATCCGGCCACATCCGGAGCAGGCCAGGTTGCAGAGATGGGTCGGTTCGAGCATCAGCACCAGCGGATACTTCTCCACCTTGCGCAACTTGTTGCCGATGATGTATTTGGTCAGATCATAGTTGAGACGAAGCGGAAAACGCATGTAAGAACATCCTTTCACTATTCATAAAAAAAACAAAAACCCGGGGATTACGATTTCAGAAACAAGCGGGCGGCAGCAGCGATACCCTCGGCGTCGATACCCAGGTCCTGGCGCAGCCGGGCCTGGGAACCCTGTTCCACAAAGCGGTCGGGAATACCGAGCCGTTTGATTCTGACATGCTGCATGGCGTTGTCGTTGAGCAGTTCCAGCACGGCGCTGCCAAAGCCACCCTGCAGCACATTCTCCTCTACGGTCATGATCCGACCACATGATCCGGCAACGGACAGGATCAGTTCGGCATCCAGCGGCTTGATGAAACGGGCATTGACCACACCGGCGCTGATCCCCTGCACGTGAAGGGTCTGGGCGGCCTGGAGCGCTGGATAGACAGTGGAACCGATGGCGATAATACAGAGATCACTTCCCTCGCGTAGCACTTCGCCCCTGCCGATCTCCAGTATTTTCAGATCCCTGTCCAGCGCCACCCCCTGACCGGCGCCACGCGGGTAGCGCAGGGTGATGGGAACACCGCTGCAGACGGCAGTCTTGAGCATGTGACGCAGTTCGTTCTCGTCCTTGGGAGCCATCAGTGTCAGGCCGGGCAGATGCCGCAGATAGGAATAGTCCATCACACCATGGTGGGTCGGTCCATCATCGCCCACCAGACCGGCCCGGTCCATGGCGATGGTCACCGGCAGATGTTGCAGACAGATGTCGTGAAACACCTGGTCATAGGCCCGTTGCACAAAGGTGGAATAGATGGCGGTCACCGGTCGGAAACCTTCGGCGGCCAGACCGGCGGCAAAGGTCATGCCATGCTGTTCGGCTATACCCACATCAAAAAAACGCTTGGGAAAACGCTCGGAGAAGGTCTTCAGACCGGTGCCATCGCGCATGGCGGCTGTGATGGCCACAACCTTGGGGTCCTGTTCGGCCAGATCCAGCATGGCTTCGCCAAACAGATCGGTATAGCTCTTGACCGACCCCTTGGCAGTCCCCTTGCCGGTGGCAAGATCAAAAGCGCCAACACCGTGGAACTTATCCGGGTTTTGCTCTGCAGGCTGATAACCCTTTCCCTTGGTTGTCAAGACATGCACCAGCAGCGGTCCATCAAGTTGGGTAATGTTGTTAAAGACCTCGATCAACTGCGGCAGGTCGTGACCATCCAGCGGTCCCAGGTAATCGAAGCCTAGCGCCTCGAACAGTGAACCGGGTGTCAGAAACCCTTTCAGGGAATTTTCGGCCCGCTTGGCAAAGTGCAGGATATCGGAGCCGATGGCCGGTATGTTGCGCAACAGCCCCTGCATCTCCTTCTTCAGGTCGCGAAAATATTTGCCGGTCATCTTGCGGGAGATGAACGAGGAAAAGGCCCCCACGTTCTTCGAGATGGACATCTCGTTGTCGTTGAGAATCACGACCAGGTTTTTTTTGAGATGACCGGCCTGGTTCAGCGCCTCAAAAGCCATGCCGCCGGTCAGGGAACCGTCGCCGATGACCGCAATGGAGTGGTTTCGGGAGCCGGACAGGTCGGCAGCGGCGGCCATGCCCAGCGCGGCGGAAATGGAGGTGGAGGAATGCCCCACGCCAAAAGCATCATGTTCAGATTCGGAGCGTTTTGGAAAACCGGACAACCCCTTGTACTGACGCTGGGTGTGGAAACGGTCGCGCCGGCCGGTGAGGATCTTGTGGGTATAGGCCTGGTGTCCCACGTCCCAGATGATCTTATCCCGAGGCGAATCAAAACAGTACAGCAGGGCAATGGACAGTTCCACCGTTCCCAGGTTCGACCCCAGATGACCGCCGGTTACTGAAACCATGTCCAGCAGAAATTGGCGCACCTCAGCGGCCAGTTCCGGCAACTGTTCCGGTTTCATTTTTTTCAGATCAGCAGGTGATTCTATATGTGTAAGATGCTGATACATTATGCTCTTTCTCCATCACTGACGTTCCACACGAGCCTTACGGCAACCCGGAAAGCGGGTGCAGTGCGTCGCGACACCTTATGCATACCCGTTAACCCTGAACCACTCAACGGCACGCCCCAGGGCCTCTTTTATCGATGTCTGCGGCAATCCCAACTCCCTGACCGCCCGGGAGGAGTCGAAATACATGAATTTAGCCGCCATCTGCACCCCGGCCAGGGGAATCAGCGGCACCCGACCGGTAATTTTTGAGAGCCCTTCGTTGATGTAGGCGAGCATTAGGATCGGTGCGTAGGGCAGCTTGATTTTCGGCGCCGGCAGACCAGTTATCTCCTGAAGCAACTTGAATATAGCACACAAGGTCAGATTGGTATTGCCCAGAATATATTTGGAACCCACAGCGCCACGTTTTTCGGCCAGCAGGTGGCCACGGGCGCAATCCTCAACAGCAATAATGTTAAGCCCGGTATCAAGGTAAGCCGGCATTTTGCGGTTCAGGAAATCAACGATGATTTTTCCGGTGGGTGTCGGCTTGATGTCCAGCGGTCCCACCGGTGTGGAAGGGTTGACAATCACCAGCGGTAGCCCCTTGGCCACGTATTTATCCGCTTCGCGCTCGGCCAGGAACTTGCTTTTCTTGTAATGCCCGACCATATCGCTCAGCCCCACCGGTGTATCCTCGGTTCCCGGTGTCCCGTTTCCGGGGTTGCCCAGGGTGCCCACGCTACTGGTGTAAACCACGCGGGAAAGACCGTTTTTCAAAGCCGCTTCCAGAACGGAAGCGGTGCCTTCCACGTTGATGCGGTACATATCTTCGGGTGTGCGGGTCCAGAGACGATAATCGGCAGCTGCGTGATAGAGGACATCACACCCCTTCAGACCGTTGACCAGACTGTCGTGGTCGCGCAGGTCCCCCTTCCAGAATTCAACCTCAAGCCCGGCCAGGTTGGAAGTATCCGATCCCGCTCGCACCAGTGCGCGCACCTGCCGCCCCTCTTTCAGCAACTCCCTGATGATGCTTGCTCCTATGAACCCGGTTGCGCCGGTGATGAACGTTTTCATATGCTCCCGAAACATCGTTGCCAGGCTGATCAGACCACGATGAAATCTCTGCAGGCTGTGAGTATTTTACAGCCGCTGAAAAAGGGGAAGCCCCGGATTGCGTAAAACTCGGGGCCCCCCTGCGAAACAGTGTTGAATTGTTGCCCGAAAACCTTACCCCTTCTTGGTGGTCAGCCTGCGGTATTTTCCCAATGCCGTCAAGGGGAAACAGTTGCGGTAGATATGGTATTTAATCATGAAGAATTTGGGGAATCCGGTTCCGGTAAAGGCGTCCTCATCCCAGGTGCCGTCCTCGTTCTGGGTATCCACCAGATACTTGATCCCGTTGGCAGCAGCTTTGGAGTCGGCCTCACCGGCAGCCAGCAGCGACAGAATCGCCCAACCGGTCTGGGATGCGGTACTCGGTCCACAGCCCATCAACGTTCGGTCAAAGTAGGACTCACACAACTCGCCCCAACCCCCATCGTTATTTTGCCTTGACTTGATCCAGTTGACCGCCTTCCTGATATAGGGCTGATTCATATCCTCGCCAATGGCTTCCAGACCGCACAGAACCGACCAGGTTCCGTAGAGGTAGTTGACCCCCCAGCGTCCCCACCAAGGACCTTCAGGCTCCTGCTCGCGCTTGAGAAATTCCAGCGCCCGTTCGGCGGCCGGATAGGTCTTGGGGTAGTCGAAGTTGCCCATCAACTCCAGCATGCGGCCGGTCAGGTCGGAGGTGGGGGGGTCGATCAGCGCCTCCAGGTCGGCAAAGGGGATCTTGTTGAGCAGGTACTTGGTGTTGTCCTTGTCGAACGCGCCCCAGCCGCCATTTTCGCTCTGCATTCCCAGACACCAGGCAATACCGCGCTTGATAGCCTGTTCGCGATGTTTCTTATCGCGGACCTTGATATCCTTGATGGCCAGCATGACAAAACCGGAATCATCCACATCCGGGTACCAGTCGTTGAGAAACTCGAAGGCCCAACCACCCGGTTCCAGCTCGGGAGATTTCACCTGCCAGTCCCCCTTGCGGCGCACCTCCAGATCCAATAACCACTGGGCCGCCTTGACCATGGCAGGATGGTCGAGCGGGACATCCGCTTCCTGCAGGGCCACCAGCGCAAGGGCCGTATCCCACACCGGCGAAACACAGGACTGGAGCACGATACTCTCCTCGTCCTCAATACAGAAATTCGCCAGAGCTTCCAACCCTTTTGCCACCGCCGGATGATCATTAGCATACCCCAGGCAGTGCAGCGCCAGAATGGAGTTGAGCATGGCCGGCTGGATGCCGCCCCAGTCACCGGATTGTTCCTGGTGTTCCAGGACCCACTTCTCAGCAGTGGCAATAGCCCGCTTTTTGAACGGACGGATCGGTGAAGATTCGTAAATCTTGATCAGATGGTCGGCGCCGATGAAAAAGTTCTTCCAGGTCAAGAGCCCATCTTCGCGGGTAATGGTGTAATCGGTCGGCCGTGGCGGACGCACAAAAAGTTCCTGCACCCGGGCGAGCGGCGGAAGTTTGCGCACCGGACGCTCCGACATGACAATCGACAGAGGTATGATGGTGGCACGCGACCAACTGGAAAACTCGTACATATTGAAGTAGGCCCAGTCGGGGAGCAGCATCAGCTCGATCGGCATGGAGGGAACGCCAAACCAGGCAAATTCACCAAACAGGGCCAGAAATATCTTGGTAAAAACACGGGCCTTAATGATACCGCCGTTAGCCAGGATAAACTCCCTGGCCTTGCGCATGGCAGCATGGTCGGCCGAATAGCCGGCCAGTTTCAGGGCAAAATAGGCTTCGATGGTGGTGGAAAGGTCGCCCGGCCCCTTGTACCAGAGCGTCCAGAACCCCTCGGAGGTCTGTTTGCTGAGAATATAATTGGCCAGCTTGCGCTCACGCTCCTTGTCCACCATGCCCAGAAAATGGAACAGCATGATGTATTCGGAGGTGATGGTTACATTGGATTCCAGTTCCGCCCACCAGTAACCGTCAGGCAGCTGTTCTCGAAAAAAGAAGTCCCGCGTACGCTCAATCGCCTTGTCAAGGGGGCTTTTACCTTCGGCGACCATCTTCTTCCAGATGGATGGGGGCAGACGATGCACCTTGGAACGGGCTTTTCGCGCTGGAAATTGAACCGGCTCGACCGCCTCGGCATTTAATGATGTCAATGAGCTTGAAATCTTGTATTTACATGGATTCATGCACAAAGCTCCTGGTGGACGCTGATGAAAAATATATACGGTGGCACGACTCAAAATTTTGCTTTTATAACATAAATATCAATGAATGTATATCATTTTTCAGATAGTTGTCACCGGACTGTAACGGTTGCCAGCCGATATTCCGAAAACAATTTTCTTACAATTTGATGGTTTACCCGCATCATGCCGTGTGCTATACCTCAACGACAAACAGATTATCAGTTGCGAATATGCAAGGAGATACCCCATGCTTACGGGAAAACAGAAACGCCACCTGCGTGCTCTCGGGCACAAACTCAAGCCGGTCATCCTGATCGGCAAAAAAGAGATTGAGGAGGCGCTGATCAACGAGGTAAATACCGCCCTCGACCACCACGAACTGATCAAGGTCAAACTACTGGAAAGCTGCACGCTGGATAAGCATGAATCATCCGACCTGCTGGCCAGTGCCTGCAACGCAGACGTTGCCCAGATCCTGGGTAAAACATTCCTCCTGTACCGACCCGCCACAACGCCGACCATCGTACTGCCGACGGATGCCAAACCTGCCAAGGCAAAGCCGGCATGATTGTCCGCGCAGCCCTCTTCGATCTGGATGGTACACTGGTGGATTCCCTTGGCGACTTGACCGATGCCATCAACCACATGTTGACCCATTGTGGCAGCCCTGCTCTTGACCCTGCCGAAGTGCGCCCACTGCTGGGCAAGGGTGCCCGTAATCTCGTACAGCGCGTGCTCGGGACTGATCAGGAAGAAGAGATCGAACGGGGCCTGACATGGTTTTTGGAGTACAACCGCAGGCACATCGCTGACAAGAGCAGGTTGTATCCCGGAGTACGGGAAACGCTGGAAAATCTGGCTGCACACAACATCACCCTGGCTGCCGTATCAAACAAAAATGAGGCACTGAGCAGGCTGATCCTGGAGTCCCTGGGGATAAACTCCTTTTTCAGGATCATCTGCGGAGGTGACACCTTTGAGGAAATGAAACCCTCGCCCCTGCCGCTGCTGAAGGTTGTGGAGCAGTTGGCTGTTACCCGGTTGCACAGTGATGGTGGGGGACAGCAGCAATGATATCCAGGCCGGCATGCGGGCCGGAATCACCACCATCGGTTGCAGTTGGGGCTACGGGAATCCTGAAGAGCTGCAGGGGGCAAACTTCCTGGCTGCCTCCTGCCATGAGGTCGGCCGAATCCTGCTTAATGGAGAGCACTGAATCAATGCACGACCGGAACGCATGCATACCCAACACCGATCCGACGCTTACCCCACCACAACAAGCACTGTTGACACGTATTACCTGGCAGTCAAAACCATCGGATTCCTGGAACGGTTGCAGTGAGCCGGTTTGACGGGAAAAAACCGCCCCCCGTCACCGAACGGGAACACCCGACCAACCAGAGTACCGGCAACCGGGGAGAAGACATTGCCGTCTCCTTCCTGAGCAAACAGGGCTACCAGATCCTGGAACGTAATTTTCGTTGCAAGGGTGGCGAGGTGGACATCGTGGCCCGCGAACTGGGGGGAGAAAAGAGCTTGGTGTTTGTGGAGGTCAAAACCCGCCGCGACCTCTCCTACGGCGTTCCACAACTGGCAGTGACCCCCTTCAAGCAGCGCCAGATATCCAAGGCAGCCCTGACCTGGCTCTCAAAAAAACGCCTGCACAACAACAACGCACGTTTTGATGTAATCGCCATACTGCTTGACCATGACGGACGTCACGCGGTCGAACATATCATCAACGCCTTTGAGTTGGCGTATTGAGACTTGACGGTTAGCTGCTCATTCTATACAAAGTACATTCCATGAAGAACAATGACAACAATGTACTGGTTTATTCCAGCGAAACCGGCCGGGTACGGTCTGACCGAAAAGCCCCCTCGACACCCAAGAGTCCACAGGCGCCGTCCGATGGCTTCGTGCGACTGCGCCGCGAAGTCAAGGGACGCGGTGGCGGAACGGTCATTGTCATAAGTGGTGTTCCCTTGACTGATGCGGCGCTCAAGGATTTGGCCGGAGCCCTCAAAAAGCGTTGCGGTTGTGGAGGAACGGCCAAGAGCGGTTCGATTGAAATCCAGGGAGATCATCGCGACATCCTGATCAAAGAACTCGAAACCCGTGGCTACAAGGTAAAGCTCGCTGGCGGATAGCGGGGATACTATAAAATATTCCTTGACCGCAGGAAGCAATTACCATAAATATGGATATTCTGCTCACATTGGATTATCACATATTTCCATGAGCAGCAAACAGGCTTAAATTTGTGCGAGAGTGGCGGAATTGGCAGACGCACCAGACTTAGGATCTGGCACCGTAAGGTATAGGAGTTCAAGTCTCCTCTCTCGCACCACTAAACAGCTTGCCCCGTCTTAAACCAGATCAGAAACCAATTCATTCAATGTGAGGTCATTCCCCATGCAGGTTCAAGTCGAAACGTTAAGCCCTGTCACCAAAAAAATCAGCTTCGAAATTCCTGTTGATCAGGTCAATTCCGAAATCGCAAAGGCGTATCAAGGCATCCAGAGAAGGGCCAAAATACAGGGTTTCCGGCCGGGAAAAGCCCCGCTGCAACTGATCAAGCGCAGCTACAGTGACTCCATGCGTGACGAGGTCATGCGGCGTTTCTACGAAAAGACACTCTACTCGACCCTGATTGAACATAAAATCGAGCCGGTTGATGCACCAACCATCGAAAGCGACATCCTCGAAGAAAACTCATCCTTCAAATACAGTGCACTGGTTGAAGTAATGCCAGAGATCGACTTAAAAGACTACACCGGTCTTGAAATCACCAGGGAACGCTATACGTTTGAGCCGCAGAAAATTGAGGATGAGATCGCACGCATGCGTGAAAACATGGCTCAACTCGTTCCGGTGGATGACGATAGTACTGTGGAAAAAGGCCACACCGTGACCATCGACTACTCATTTTCGGTGGAGGGGTGCCCGGAAGAGACCAGTAACGCAGAGAATGCCATGGTTGAAGTCGGCGCATACAGCCTGATGCCTGACTTTGAAGACCAGCTTGTGGGTATGAAATGCGGAGAGTCAAAACAGGTCAGCGTAACCCTGCCCGAAGGATACCGCACCCCCGCCGCGGCAGGCAAGGAGGGCGTTTTCCAGGTGGCTCTCAAGGAAATCAAACGTAAGGAACTGCCCGAACTGAATGACGAATTTGCCCAGCAGTTTGGCGATTTTGAAACCGTTGAACAGCTACGGGAAAAGATGATTGAATACCATCAGAAACATGAGCTTGATCGTATCGAACACGAACAGAGAGAAAGCATTATCAAAGCCTTAATTGAGAAAAATCCGATTGAGGTCCCCCAGTCGATGGTTAAACGGCAGGTCGATCAGATGCTTGAAAATCTCAAAAACCGCCTCAAAGGCCGTAAAATGTCCATTGAAATGATGGGTATGGATGACGACGGATTCCGCGAGCGCTTCCATGAAGCCGCCACGGACAAAGTACGGGGAGGCCTGCTGTTAATGTCGCTGATTGACAAAGAGAACTTTGTCGTCAATGATGAAGAGATAGAACAACGCTACGAGCAGATAGCCGCTGGCAACAAGGAAATGCTGGAGCGGATCAAAGAGCACTATTCAACCAACCGCTCAGCGCAAAATTCGATGATTGCCGAGATCAAGGAAGACAAGGCGATCCGCTTTCTACTGGATAACGCAGTAATCACTGAGACGGAGCCGAAAGCACCGGAAGCGTAGGCTGCACGGCAGATTCAGAAAACAATAGAGACTATGCTGTAAAACGTGTTGAAGGCCTTAACGAAAGGGTATCATGTATATTCCAATGGTTGTTGAGCAGAGTGGTCGAGGCGAGCGGGCCTATGACATCTATTCCCGCCTGCTCAAAGAACGCATAATCTTCCTGGGTGGTGGTATTGATGACCAGGTTGCCAATCTTATTATTGCCCAGCTGTTGTTTCTTGAAGCAGAAGATCCTGACAAGGATATCCATCTCTACATAAACTCCCCCGGTGGAGTTGTAACATCCGGAATGGCAATTTTTGACACCATGCGCTATATCAAGGCGCCGGTATCCACTATCTGCGTCGGCCAGGCTGCCTCCATGGGCGCTGTTCTGCTGGCGGCGGGTGAGAAAGGCAAGCGTTTCAGCCTCGACCATTCCCGCATCATGATCCACCAACCCCTGGGCGGGTTCCAGGGACAGGCCACGGACATCAGTATCCACGCCAAGGAAATATTGCGCATGAAGGATGAGCTCAACAACATCCTAGCGAACCTGACACAGCAGCCCTTGGAAAAAATAGAATCCGATACCGATCGCGACTATTTCATGTCAGCCAAAGAGGCAAAGGAATACGGTCTGATCGACGCTATCTTCACCAGAAAACCTGATCCTGTAAGCGGAGGTGTGTCATGAGCCGACGGGAAACCACACAGGAAAACCTGACCTGTTCATTTTGCGGCAAGAGCCAGGAAGAAGTAAAAAAACTGATTGCCGGGCCTGCAGTATATATCTGCGACGAGTGCATCGAACTCTGCAATGATATCATTGCCGAAGAGATGAAGATGGATGAAGCGCTCGGACCGGACCTGAAGAAACTGCCCAAGCCCCGTGAAATAAAGGATGTCCTCGACGAATACGTCATTGGTCAGGAGCAGGCCAAAAAAGTACTCTCCGTCGCTGTCTACAATCACTACAAGCGTATCGAAAGCATCAACAAGCCGGGCGACGTGGAGATGCAGAAGAGCAACATCCTGCTGCTGGGGCCCACGGGATCGGGTAAAACGTTGCTCGCCCAAACCCTGGCTCGAATTCTCAAAGTTCCCTTTGCCATGGCCGACGCGACAAACCTGACCGAGGCCGGTTATGTTGGTGAAGACGTGGAAAATATCATTCTCAGCCTGTTGCAGGCAGCGGATTATGATGTGGAACGGGCCCAGAAGGGGATCATCTACATTGACGAGATTGACAAGATTGCCCGCAAGAGCGAATCGCCATCCCTGACCCGTGACGTTTCCGGTGAGGGAGTACAGCAGGCGTTGTTGAAAATTATCGAGGGCACCGTTGCCAGTATCCCACCCAAAGGTGGTCGCAAACACCCCCAGCAAGAATTCATGAAAGTTGACACCACCAACATCCTCTTTATCTGCGGTGGCGCCTTTGCCGGCCTGGACAGCGTCATCCAACAGCGTATTGGCATGAAAAGCCTCGGATTCGGCGCCGACGTCAAAAAACGGGCTGAAAAGAAATTGGGCGAGCTATTGCTCAACGTCACCCCTGACGACCTCTTGAAATATGGTTATATTCCTGAGTTTATAGGCAGACTGCCGGTGCTGGCCACCCTCACCGAGCTGGATGAGGATGCCATGGTTCAGATTCTGAAAGAACCAAAAAACTCTCTGACAAAACAGTATCAGAAGTTGTTTGATCTTGAGAATGTGCGACTGCGTTTCACCGACGGTTCCCTGGTTGCCATTGCAAAAGAGGCGCTTAAAAGAAACAGCGGTGCGCGAGGCTTGCGGTCTATCCTGGAAAACTCCATGCTTGACATCATGTATGAAGTTCCGTCTCAACCAAATGTCAAGGAAGTTGTCATCAACGAAGAGGTCATCTACAACAAGGAAAAGCCGATTGTTGTCTATGAGCAACTGGTGAGCGACGCCGCCTGACGCTCTCCCGTATCCTTGGCACCCAAGAGTGTTTAGCGGCACGCTAAACTAAACTTAATAAAAGCGGCATATACAACAAGAAAAGCCCCCGTGCCCCATGAATTGTGCGTTTGCAAGACTTTTTACTTGACAGTTCCCGGTGGAATTGGTAAAAACTGACTCTCCTTGCAGCACATAAAAAATCAGGGGGTGTAGCGTGACCAAAGCGGAACTGATTAGTGCAGTAGCAGAAGAGTCAGGGCTTAAAAAAGTTGATGCCGAAAAAGCGGTAAATGCTTTCATAGCTTCTGTAACCGCAGCACTCGAAAAAGGTGACAAGTTAAGCTTGGTCGGCTTTGGCACCTTCTGTACAACAAAACGTGCGGCGCGTAAGGGTCAGAATCCACAGACCGGGAAAAAGATCAATATCCCCGCGGCTACGATTCCCAAGTTCAAACCAGGCAAGACTTTGAAAGAAGCGGTAAACAAAAAGAAATAACTTGTTGTGGTGACGTAAAAATATTAGTGATGTCGTTTGCGGGGTTGTAGCTCAGTTGGTTAGAGTGCCAGCCTGTCACGCTGGAAGTCGCGGGTTCGAGCCCCGTCAACCCCGCCATTTAACATATTCGGGCGAATAGCTCAGCTGGGAGAGCGCCAGCCTTACAAGCTGGATGTCACAGGTTCGATCCCTGTTTCGCCCACCATTTAAATGGCAACAATAATAAAGGGTTAGACTTAGTTGTCTAACCCTTTATTTATTTCCAAAAATGCCTATGCAACCTCTCATGCAACCTCTCATTCATCCAACCTCCAAAAATGTAATTTGCTACAAGCGAAGATATGGTGAAACATCGTGAAACCATCATCTTTGAAATCTTCAAACTCGCTTCTCATTCTAAACAGCATCGTTTTTAGCAGCTATATTTGAACCCCCAATATTTTGCCCGGTACCGTTTCCAGACGCTACCGGGCTTTTTCATATCTGACCGAAAAAAATCTCAGAAAACAGCTACACCCCAACTGGATAATTATAGGTAGGAAGAAATATCATTCAAGAGGTGAACAATGGCTCCGATGAAACACCTGGTGACACTTATCCTTGCTTTCCTGCTCCCGGCCACTGCTTGGGGTTTCTGTTTCGAGGAAGCGGGAAAGGAGTACGGCATATCCCCGCTGCTCCTGTGGGGCATTGCCCGGCACGAGAGCAACATGAATCCGGCTGCCATCGGCAGGAACGGCAACGGCACCTACGACTACGGCTTGATGCAGATCAATTCCCGCTGGGCAAAGGTTGTAGGGTTGGATCACTGGATGAAACTGGGCGAACCCTGCGCCAACGTCAGGACCGGGGCCTGGATCCTGGCGCAGTGTGTTCGGCGCCACGGTTACAACTGGAAGGCGGTCGGCTGCTACCACAGCAACACCCCGGGAAGAAGGGAGCGATACGCCGGCAGGATCGCGACCATCATTGCTGATATAGGGACAGCTGAAATACCTAGCCAACTTCTATCTCCAAACCTTCTCGATTCATTGCCGAACCCCTGGACCGATGTATTTGGAAAGCCTCTATACTGAAATTGCCCGGGAGTACCGGATTCCACAAATGGAAACCAGAACACTCCTGGAACGGACCCTTTCCGCGACTTTGAGCGAATCCTTCGGTAAGAGGGTTGTCGTGTTCTTTTCCGGGTACGACCTTTTGATCTTCCGTGAAAGAAGCAAAGACGGCAGCGCTGATCTGGAACAGCTGCCAACCGGCCGGTTGAGCAGGAAGCTGCTCCGCCTCTGCCGCTACCGGGTCGGGACTGAACTGCAGAAGCGCAAATCCTTGGTGGAGCTTGACTACCTGAAGACCCTCCAGGGGACGATCGTCCGGGGGACAACTGACCGGGTACGGGACAACGGCTCCCTGATTGTCCTGATTCGCATGGACGAGTTGTTCAGACGACGGGAGGTCAGCGGAATCTGTCCTCTCAAACTTCAACCTCAGCGGGAGCGGGGAAGGTACTGCATCGGCGATGCTTGGTACTTCTATGTGACCAGGGTCAGTCTGATCTGTCTGGCCGGCCGCGAGAGGCTCTGCAGGGTTGATGTCATCCTGAGCAGAACGTCCCGGCTGCTCCCCGAGCTTCTGCTGAAGATGAAGAGCGGGAGCGGGGATATCAGCTGCCCGCGCAGGATCGCGGGAAAAATAAGCTTTGTCTCCTCAAAACAAAGGCTCCCCAGGGAGGCGATACAAGCCGTCTCCAAGGAACTGGGGGAAAGAGTGAAGGTCAGATGGGAATCTTAGGGAGGTC
>JACAAY010000082.1 GCA_013377095.1 Desulfuromonadales bacterium | reverse complement strand
TTGGTGTAGCAGGCCTGCGTAATAACATTACGGTCCAGGGTGTTGTGGTGGCCGAACACGTCCACGCCATTGTAGGCGATGCGCTCCAGGCGGTTGCCGGTAAGGGTATTGTTGTTGCCGGTGTCGTCAGCCTTGTCGATTTTTATCCGAATCCCGTCGCCATCCTCCGTGCAAGCGCCTTCACCCGCGTTAAAGGCGCACCCCAACCCGGCCGCACCCAGGTTTTGCACCAGGCCGACATCGCGAACAACATTGTCAATCAGGGTTGACTGCCGCGCGTAGATGTTGATGCCCATGTTGTTGGCGCGCTCGATGGTGTTGTTGCCCAGGGCGAGGTTGTAGCCGCCGCGCCAGCCATCGGGCCGGCCATCCTGCGCGCTGTAAACCCACGTCATCAGGTTGATCCCGATACCATCAACATCTCTGACACTATTGTTTTGTATGGCAAGATGGTGGTTTTCGTAGCCTGCCAAATTGGTGGGCGTGGCGATGCCGTGTCGAAACCAGCGGCGTACATCCAGGTTTTCAACCCCAACATACGAAATGCCGCTGCCGGTCAAATCTTGCCCCAGCATGATCCCGCCCCAGGAACGGTCATCGGCCTTTATCACAACAGAGCCTTCGATCTGACCGGCGGACGGCGCGCCGCTGGTGGTGTACAGATAGACCCGGTGGTTAGCCGGGTTGTAATACCACTCCCCCTCTCGGTCGAGCGTGTTCAGGTGGTTATTGAGAAAATAGCCCCAGCCGGTGCAGTTGCCGCCCCAGCAATCGAGATCAGCGCCCACCGTCAGGGTTGTGCCGGAGACAGCGGCTACTTGACGGTTGAGGATATACCAGCGCATCCCTTTAATATGGGCGACTGCGCCACTCCAATCAACGACAGGGAGTTGGGCATCGGTGATACTGTTGGTTGATGGCTGGCTGTCAATGGTTGAGTACCCATCTCCAGCGTCCAGGTTGGGCCAGCGGCCCAGGGGGAGCCGGTCGCCATTGCGGAAAAGTTGGTTGATGCCATGGGGAAATTGAGCGGCATTGGCCCCGGCCGACAGGTCGGCATAATAAATATTACTGCCATAAGCAGTCCAGCCACTGATGGATTGTGCACCGGACACAATGGGTTTATTGGTGCAGCCGCCAGGGTAGGAGCCAAAGGTGATGGGATCTGCGGCCGTGCCTGATTTAGTAATAACCAGCATTTCAGCCCGCCAGACATCGCCGCATTTGAGCAGCACCCTGTCGCCGGGCTGCAACGCCAGCGCGTTGACTTTGGCTATGGTTTTGAATGGAGATACTGATGACAGGCCGGTGTTGCTATCCGCGCCATCGCTTGAGGAAACAAAGTAGGTCGTGTCAGCGGCCCGGACCTCTTCAGGTGAGAGAGGATGCCCCAGCATGAGTCCCAGCACCAACAACCATATGAAATCGAGAACTGGTGAAGTGGTTTTCCGTCTCATCATAGCTTTCCTTGACTATCCCCTGCTGGAGAAAACGGGCGTGGAGGCAGACCGGACAATGTTCGCATATCTTTGCCAGGGCTCTGTCCAGAGAGGAGGTTTCCGTTGTCATAACAGTTTCTTCCCGATGGAGAAGGCCTTGCCGAGAAGTGGCCCGACCGAATGATACCCTTTGTGAGCGGTATCGAAGACCAGCGGCTTTAGTTTGAGAATGTCAGGGAGGTCGTCATCGCTCAAGGTATCCCGGTCTGCCTTCACATCAACGATTTCGCCTATGAACTGGGTGTGAATCCCGATTTCCAGGGTGTGCAGCAGGCGGCACTCAAGAACCAGCGGGAACTCCGCGGCATAGGGTGCGTCCACCAGTTCACTCCTGACTGGAGTCAAACCGGTAACGGCGAATTTATCGACGTTGCGCCCGGAGGCAATGCCGGCATAGTCTGCTTCAGTCATTTTCGCTTCGTTGGCGATGCCGACGGTAAACGCCTTGCGTTCCACAATGCTGTCATAGGAGTACCTGGATTTGCGCAGGGAAACGGTAACACAGGGGGGATCGGAACAGCAGATACCTCCCCATGCAGCAGTCATGAGGTTTGGTTTGCCAGCCTGGTCGTAGGTTCCGACCATCAATACGGGTGTGGGAAAGAGCAGTGTTTTTGCGCCAAGTGATTGTTTCATGAAGTCTCCTCTGTCTGTTTAAAGTTTACCCGATCCTCACCGACTGCATAGAGATCGAGCCGAAAACGATCTGATCCGCAAAAATGGAAACCGGCTCTTCGGTCGTCCCGAGAGACAGTGAGTAGATAAGCGGCAGATAATGCTCGTTGGTGGGGATCGACAGACATGCCGCCTCACCGAGTGACGGATAATCGGTTAATCTGTCTCTCTTCCCCCCAAGAATGAGCTTGGTTGCAAGGGAGTTAAACTCGGCCGCCCAGGGGTACGGGGTGTCATCATGCCAGCGTATGAGACTGAGGTTATGCACGATGTTTCCGCTCCCGATGACGAGTATCCCTTCATCACGGAGCGGCAGCAACCGTTTCGCCATTTCGACATGTGCTTGAGGGGATTTTTTCCGATCGAGTGACAGCTGGATTACCGGTATGTCGGCTTTGGGATACATTCGCCGGAGCACTGACCAGGTGCCGTGATCGAGCCCACATGATTCGTCGGTTTTCACCTCGTCAGCTCCAATCAGTTCCTGTACACGGTCCGCCAATTCCGGTGCACCAGGCGCGGGATACTGGACCTGAAAGAGTTCATCCGGGAAACCGTAGAAGTCGTGAATCGTACGGGGTGACATCATGGCAGTAACCATGGTGCCATCGGTCTCCCAATGAGCAGAAATAGAGAGGATTGCCTTCGGAAGTGGAATTTTTACGGCATCTTCTCTCCAGGCCTTTGCAAATTGATTTTCCTCTATCGCATTCATCGGGCTGCCGTGACCTATGAACAGAACCGGCATTCGTTGAACTGAAGTCATGATTATTCACCTCTGTCGATCATTCTATCAGCCCCGAAAGTCCGTGTCACAATCAATTCACCATATGGTTGTCCCTTGCCCAGTATACCACCCTGCTGTGTGCGTTTTTTTATTCAGTACTCAGGACACAATAAAATATCTTCTCGTGGTTTGCTAGAGTACACTTGCACTACGTTCAAGTGCACTTTCATATCCACCGCCAGCTGAACCACCAAACGTTAATGCATCGAGACGTCGTGAATAGCTAGAGTCGACAATAGAGGACAAGAATTATGAAGAAAATAAATGCTGTGACCGCAATGCTAAAGCGAGCTTATTTGTTCTGCATGCCGGTGGCCAGGGCCTCAAACAAGACCTTTGCAATACAAAATGGTTGGAAAACTTCTGAGATAATCGCGACACACTATAATAATCCTCATTCGGGCGACTATCTTGGTTTTGTTTTCCCGCTAAACCCCAATAACAGTAACAGACAAGAAATCTTGGATTTCATGGGAAATCACGGTGGATATGCGTGTCAAGGAGGAGGATATCCAGGTGCTGAAATATTTGTGAGTTTCAAAGGCGTAACAGATCGGATCACTGCCGATAAAAAAATAAAGAATATACTCCCTTCGCTTGGTAAGTTGATTCGACGTTTGTAGCATATCGAACAACCAAACAATCGGATTACATTAAGTGAAGGATGTTCAGTAAAGACAGCCCAGAGCAGACGCGAACCACTAAATCTTCAATATGTAAGGCTATATTGATAAGTATAATAATTATGAGCAAGTGGTAGAATCGGGTGGGAGGCGTAGTGTTGCCGGCTTGCAGATGCGGAGAAAGGTTCACATGCTGTTTACGCTTGAGGACCTGAAAGCCATCCGGCAAAGCGGCCGTTATGCGGGATTCTCATGCCCTGTAATGGAGGTGGATCATGAAAATTGTTGTGCTGGACGGATTCACGCTGAATCCTGGAGACCTGAGTTGGGATGGGATAAAGGAACTCGGTGATACGGTCGTATACGATCGAACGCCGGCTGAAAAGGCAATCGAGCGAATAGGAGACGCCGGAATCGTCATCACCAACAAGACGGTGATAGGCCGTACGGTGCTGGAGTCCTGCCCGGCGATTCGCTACGTGGGGGTCCTGGCAACGGGCTACAATGTTGTTGACGTGGAAACCGCTCGTGAACGGGGAATAGTCGTAACGAATATTCCGACGTACGGAACGAGCGCCGTCGGACAGTTCGCCATCGCCCTGCTCCTTGAAATATGCCATCACATAGGCCTGCATGGCCAGAGCGTCAAGGCGGGAGACTGGACAAAGAGCCCGGACTTCTGCTACTGGAAGCGGCCGCTGATCGAGTTGGACGGCAAGACCATGGGAATCATCGGGTTTGGACACATCGGCCGAAAGACCGGTCTGGTTGCGCAGGCGCTGGGGATGAGGATTCTGGCTGGCGGCAGCAGAAGAGTCGAGGCCTTTGAAAGCGAAACCGTGAAATACGTGGAAATGGATGAACTGTTTGCAAAGTCTGACGTCATCTCTCTGCACTGCCCCCTGTCCGAAAAGACGAGGGGGATAATCAACAGAAACAGCATCGCCAGGATGAAAGATGGTGTAATTATCATCAACACTTCCCGCGGCGGCTTGATTGTGGAAGAGGACCTGGCAAAGGCGCTGAACAAAGGCAAGGTCTACGCTGCTGGCCTGGACGTGGTCTCTATCGAACCAGTGAGGGCCGACAACCCTCTGCTATCCGCCAATAACTGCATCATCACGCCGCATATCGCCTGGGCACCGGTTGAGACGCGTGCGAGACTGCTGAACATTGCCGTGGACAATCTGAGGAGTTTTCTCGCCGGAGCGCCGGTCAATGTTGTCAACGGATAGGATGTGATGTGCCAGGGTTTGTCAAAAATAGACAGGATATCGATACGCTGAACCGGTATTCACCTTTGAAGAGTTCTATTCTGAAATTCTGAAATTATATTTATTGTTGATGTTACCGTGTACGATCCCATTGTGTACAGTGCCGATCCAGGTTTCGTTCCACTTGCTGTTGTAGACAGAAACTTTACCGTCCTTGATTGTGCCTTCCAGTTTTATGATCCCAGCGGCTCTGTTTTTAAAATTTTTCTGTTCCAGGAAAAAGGATGAGCCATTTGAAGATGTTACGTAGATTGTGCCGTTTTGTCCTCCTTGTGCATCAGACTCCCACCTGAGGGTTTTACCACTGATAAACGGAGCGCTTGATACAGTTGCAACAGGGTGTTTTCTTTCCCGGATCACGGGTGTTGCTTCCGGCTCATGGATGATCTCTAAGTGTGGCGCCTCCCTTTCAAAACGGGTAGAGCGCTTTTGAACCTCGATGAACAGCTCTGCCCCGCGCAGTTCCGGTCCCCTGGATGTGCCGATGTTGGCATAGGTCCTGCCGCGTCCCCAGTTCTTTTCGTAGGAGAAGTGAGCCCCCTCCAGCGAAAGGGTGCCGTCGGCATAGGAGACGGTCAGGTCAGCTGCCGTTCCCCGGTTATCGGCCACGTCGATCCTTCGTGTCTCGCCATCCGCTATGGTAAATATAAGGGGCTTGTAGCGCTGCAATCGGTCGCCAATCCTGATCAGGCCACCTTGTAGTCGGACCCGAATCAACTTCCCGTAGGCACCCTCACCCCGGTGAATCGCTTCGATGCGATCGCGTCGCTCACGCTCCAATGCGGCTTGATGCGCCTGAGCTTGTTCCCGCTCCCATACCTCATGGCGAATTCGCTCTTCGGCAACTTGGCGGCGTGTTTGCTCCTCAATGGCCCGGGTGCGTGCCCGTTCCTCGGCAGCCTGACGGCGAGACTGCTCATTGCGCTCATAGACCCGCATGGCTTCTATTCGCTCCGGTTCGCTCATCCGATCCCAACTCTCCTGGGGTACGCCATACATATAAGGGGTACAAGCGGCAAGACTGAGAAGCAGGAACAGACCGACAACAAAAATATTTTTCATGATAGTTTTCCTTGAGCAAAGATGCTGGTGGTCCGAGCAGTCATATCGTTCTGATTGAAGTTGTATCTAACATAAGGAACTATACCGGCGCGCTGACCGGATGGCAGCATGGTTCCTTACCTGTCGGTGAGCGGAATAGTATGACAATCCTTGCCTCGCATATAGGGCGGCCAGCTACTTTTTGATACCCCATTTGTTGAGTTCATTATGAATACATACACCCAAGACGAGAAAGCGCGACTGACAGACGGCAGTCGCGCTTTTGTGGATAAGTTGAAATAAAAACGGGCCGTTAGTGTTTTAAAAAGGTAAATGTTGCATCGGAAAGGTAGACTGCCTTGTGGACGTCATCACGCTTGAGAGCAAGTCTGTCGCCTTGGTCCTCTACAGAAACTCCTTCGCGCATAAACTTGGTTTTGCCAACCACCAGGTGAATCTTGTGCTCTCCTGAAGTCAGATTCTCCCAAACGTCGTCCTTGAAGTCAGCTGGATAATCCTTGGTATTGTACACATAGATCAGTGTCTGGTCTTTGTCGGCTGATATATCCTTGTTGGTGAAGTTAAGTCGTTTTGCATGGCTGCCATCAATCCAGATATCAATAAAACCCTCTTCCTCACCCTTAAGTTGGCCGAATTTTGACGAAAAGTAGGCCCGGGCATAAATGCTCTCAGTGTCGTCAAATTTTGTTTTGAGGGTGGATCTATTCTCTGCGCCCTTTTTGATGTTGGTGTCGGAAAAGACCATGTTTGCAGTGCCATCTTTGTTGATCTTCTTGAACTTTGAGTCGGCGCCATATGAAGATGAGGCCAAAGTTACTAATGCGGTTGTCAGGACTATAGCAAATTTCATTTTTTCCCTGAAGCGGTTCATAGTTCCTCCTGAGTTGGGATGGTGAGATGTTTGGCTGTCATGGCGTTGGCCGCTTATCTTTCAGTAAGTGAAAACAACCGCACCTTGGGTGTTGAAAAAGTTCAAATAAATCAATATTTTGTGTGGCTTGGGGTGGTGTCCAGGCGCAACTTTATAGCAATATCTCCTTGAGATATGTGATCAGCATCACCAGGATAGTCTCTGGGTATAACGATGCTCTACGGCAGCGTGATTGCTATTACAACGGCTTTATTTTTGTTTCAAGTAAGGCCCTTATCGCCCGATACGTATAAGGACCGCTTTTTTTTCGAATTTTCCAGAATAAGATGTGGATCAGCTTTAGAAGTTGACCCAGAATCGGCGTCCAGCTTGACCAATTCAACAATGTAAATGCAGTGAGATATGGGTGGTAGGTGGGTCAACATTCGGCGCCGATAATGGTTGCAATCGGAATCCGGTTCACACATCTTAATCGAGAAAGTCTGTATCGCACCCTTTCACGTCGGGGAAACCCGGAAATCCGCACCCTGTTAAATCTGTTACATGGGGTAGGCATGCGGCTAAATACAACCCCGGAACAGGCAACAGCATAGACAGCTCTCGGGGCATACAAGGCAATGTACAATCCGAATATTACCGGTTACAGCAGCAATGAAGGGGCCTTCCTCATATCACTGGTGCAGGCGAAGACGCTTTACGGGCTTTTACCCAGCTCCTACAGGTTGCTGTCTCCCGTTAAAACTGTCGCTGGGGACGCCGATGAGCGCGATCCCAATAAAGTTTTGAATCTGGATCTGGGCTTCAGCCTGAAAACCTGGCTTTCTTCTGACAGACGACGAAACCTTAAGCCATTCGTCATCGATTTCTATTCAACCTGGCACCGGGATTATGAGAGGGAGTTCGGGATATCTGTCGCGCCGTTGCACAATCTCAACGATCAGCATCACGTAGCCGGCGTAATTCGTGCCAACAGAGCCACCCTGGATCATCTTTCGAGCTTTGACATTAATGCAGCACTGTTAGCCAACGGGGTTCTGAAAAAAGACATCCTGAACTCGATTCCACAGGAAAGTATCATTTCCAAAGGAATCGAATCCATTATCAGAAAAATAGCGAGTGGCAGCAGGTCGCCACACCTGCATACCCTCCTTTCCGGGTTGAGGGCTCGACAGGTTCTAGAGAATCTGCCCTTTATCGACTCCAGGCTCTACCCTTTAAACCGGTATGCCGACGAGATTGCACATGCGCTCGGGGAACTCTCCGGATTTATCGATCTTCCTGGCTGCAATTCCTTACGCTTCGCTTCGGGTCGCGGCGTCGAATTAACCTATGCCCCAAGGGATTTTTCGTATTTGAAGCTGGGCAGGGCCTTTGGAGATTGCACATCCGACAAGAGGCACTTGCAAAGCAATTGTCAGACGGAAAACATCTTCTGGACTGTCTTTTCATGGATCTTGGATTGCAACTACCAGATACTCGTTGTAACTGTTGACGGAAAGCCGGTACTAAAATGCCACTTATTGCCCTTGTTCGTCGACGTCCCTCAGACAGGACGCGAGATGTATCCCTTCCTGTTCGTCGATGCAATAGAAACAACCGCCCAGTACAGGGTGGAGGAGGGGGAGGTTCAGGAGCAGATTAATAGCCAGTTTGCGAATGCCTTCGCCCTCCTGATTCAAGAGGTCAATGCGCTTGCCGACAGGATGGGCATCTCCTGCATCTACTCGGAAAGGTTTTCAAACAGTGCGATGGTCAGGCATGAGCTCGAAAAACTGCCTGAAATCTACCTGAATACCAAGCGCATAGTGAAGGTCGATGAGTTGGAGGACGTCTTCAGTTGTGCCAGCGCATTTTGTTCAGCCAACGACTTTTCACCGCCGGATGCGGTATTCATGGAGATCCAGGCCCGCAACACCTACCTCATCTCCGAGTCAATTATTGATTCACACAAATCCTTCGGAATTCTGCGCGGCGACCCATCAAACGGTTTGCCCGCCAAGTTTGCCTTTGGGGTGTAGCAAAACAGCCCTCTTCCGAATTAGAGTCTCATCCCCCATGTCCTCGGCTATACTTTAACCACCTCAGATTTTCGGACCACGTTTGTTCGGAACAGGTAATTCAGTTTGTCTGGCTTGCTGCCTCTTTCTGGTGCTCATCAGGTTGTGCGATATAAAACGAAAAAATTTGCTTAACTGACTGAGAAAAATATGACGGACATTGAAAGGTAAATGTGCGATAGAGGCCTATGCCGTTCAGTGCCACGATAACAATGAGGAGTTGATGGATTCCATGGAGGAGTTTAACGGCGCTCTGGGTGGATATTGGTACCTATTCGAGAAGGGAGACGATCCCCGTAATTTTCCCATTGAGGATGATTATACAGTCGATTTGTTAAGCGATGAAAGGAACTGGTGCGACTCTGCTGCACTGGAAAGAAACTGTTTCATTGCCTTCATGGGCATGAATAACGCTGGTGGCCCGTGCCAGTTTGTGCCCGATGCGCCTTGGATTCCTGAAATGCTGCGGCGAGGTTGGAGGAATTCATCGAGAGGGAAGGGGAGGCACAACAGCAATGCATTTACGTCAAGGGAGCTAACGAGGAGTTTGGATTTAGTGTCAAGCTCGCTTTCAGGCCATAGCTCAGAGGGTACATAAAACAGCTATCAGGCCTGTGGAGGTTACCTGGGAGGTTACTCAAAATAACAATGGGTTGCGGTGTGTGCCGTAACCCATTGTTATTATTGGCGTCCCCTAGCCAACGCACTTCGAACTTTTTTGTAAGTCAAGCTGATATTTCTCACGTTCGAGAATAAATGATCTCAGCATGAATAGTTAATTTCAATGAAAAACTAATTGTATAGCAGTCTTAATGTTGTATGCAAAAAAACCATTAAAATAATCTGGAGGAAAAATGAGAATTATTAATAATGTTATCACAACATCAGCATCAGAAAAAATAGTTGATGGTCAGCCAGTAGCACCTTTTACCCCAAATTTACTTGTGTATTTTCGCGCATATAAATACATGTGTAATAAGGAATTGGACAAAGATGATTTGAAAGTCTTTAAAAATTTCAGAAGTAGTGCACGTCAGGTTTTGAAAAAAGGGCTCTCTGATATAAATCTGTATCAAGAAGTGATTTATCGTACAGCAAAAGGAGAGTTTGGGAAGGATAAGACGGCGATACAAACGCAGGAAAAAACAAGCTATCTCAAAACAACCAGCGCATCTGACCTGTACACCGCTTATGAAGAAGCGATACGTGCATATGACGAATACATGCTCTCACATAATCTGGAGCCTTGGCCGAAAACACAAGTTGAATAAGCCCGAATACATTCAGCACATTTAACTTGTGGATCGGCTTGGTGATTTGACCCCCAATAGGCGACGAACTTTGACCCGGCAACGGGCAACGGGGTCCAGATTGACCCATCCCCTAACGTAATATCAGCAAGTTATAAATGGCAGATGGGTCAATCTGGACGCCGATAATGATGGAAAGTGGGTCAAGCCAAGAAGCCCATCCACAATATAGCTGGCGGGGCCGAAACGGTTTAGTTCAACACAAGTTTATACGGCAGCTACGCTTTGCTACGCTACCGCATAAACTCTTAATCGTTGGAGCATCTTATTTGTAGATGGTTATGTGACGGGCATCCCCAATGGGTTGAAATCATGCTGTAACTTAAGAGATATCTGTTGCAGTCTTCTACATCGCTCAATTTGGCCTTTTTCAAGCGCTTTTCCCATCAACAATGTCAATCTATTGAGAGAGTTTAAAAATTTTTCAGAATGTGCCTCAATACTGCATATTTGATCCAGTTTACATTCCGTTATAAGATTAAATGCACGTGTTCTTTGAGGTGCATTTGGTTTGACCTTGTATACCCATCCTTCTTTTATTTCGATATTACTGTGATAATCGTCAAAATAAGGATGCAACCATTTATATTCACCTGCAGTACTTGTATAACATGGTGAAACTTGAACCGATGCGTCTCCCATATCACGTGTAGATTTTTCAATATTGCAGGGATGACAGCTTAAACTTAAATTGACACAAGAAAATGACCATTTCAAATAATGGGTCTTTGACTTATCTAAAAAATGTTCTATAGCCTCGTAAGCATTTCTCCGTTCAATTTTAACAATTCGTCTGCAGTAAATACATCTTCCTTCTTGCTGAGATCTCAAAGCTAGCCGTATCTCCTGCTTAAGAGCACTCAAAGATTTATCGTTCCATTTAATTTTACCTCTGTTATGTAGCTTAACAAAATTATTGTGCTTCTTTTGTTTGATTATTCTGCGAATCAATCGATGATCTAATGACGAGGGTCCAAGCATTATAACATTGCCCCCCTTAATTCCTTAATTGTATTGATTGTTGCATACAATGGATCATCATTATCAAATTTAAGATTAAGACCAAGAAGTTCATCTGACGCGATGCGAAATTTATTTGGATCAGATTCAATAGTTGTGGCTGCGGATAAGGCGTTTTGTATTGCAATAATCGACGAATAACTCCTAGGAGACAAGAGGCTAAATTGTTCTTTTAAAATAGAATCACTTGTTTTTCCATACATTTGAGACGGAATCCACCCCTTGTCTGACTGAAGGTCACAAATATAACAACTGTGTCCAGCAGCTCCAGACACAATTAGCGGAGAATGTGTAGCAATTATTGTATGTGAGTTGACCGATACTTTGGATATTGTTTTCCACATGTCACTAACAATAGATGACTGCCACTTTGGGTGAAGCGAATTTTCAGGTTCATCAAAAAGTACAAAAGTATTATCTACTGTAACAAATGCAAGAACAAGAATAGTTAAAACGTAAGCTCTTTCTCCAGAGCTTAAATCTACAAGTTGAATTTTGTTTCCTGACTTTACAAAGGTAATACTCTCCAAGTATACTGTCCCCTGAAGAACAGCATCAACTTCAACTTTTTCAAATAAATCAAAATGTTTATCTAGGTCCAAACCCAGATCAAAAGCAGGATCAGATTGATTATAGGAACTGGATGAACCCTGCCCACTTCGAAAGTGCAGAGTCATTGCTGAGGAGATTCCTATCGATTTTAAAATATCCGCAGCAACTGTACTGCGATTAAGCCAGTCTGATGCCGAATTTAGCAGAAATGGGCATAGGCGCCTGAATGGTGCAATTTCTGAAAACATGTTGTTATTGGTTTTTCTTCCAAAATAAGCATAATGTTCTTCTTTGAGGGAAGGCCTCGGAAATTTATCAAGAACGGTTCCAGATAAACATATAACTCGATTTCGTTCAATAAAGTGCTGACCACTATTGTCTAAAATACGCCTAGATAAGTCAGCAAGAGTTCTAGTTTTTTGTACCAGAAAAAACAACTGGCATCGTCAAGGAAATTTGAATCCCCATTGATACAATCGGATTAAATTGCCGTTAAAAACAAATTGTTTTTTTGTTTTGAAGCTTGAAATATAAAAAAACAAAAAAAACAAAAAACATGTACATATATTCGCCCAAAAAAATAAAAAAAGCTGCTAACACACTGATATGGAGATATTATTTTTGTTTTGTGAGCCGCCCTGCAAGCATTATATGGGTAATAGAATGAAAAATGGACAAAATTATATGTTATTTGTTTTGAATTTGTAAACATAATAAAATCAAAAAACACATTTTGTGTCGAAATAGTGCATTTAGTCTTAGGAATCTCTTGCCTTATGCCACGCATATTCCATATGTGAAAAACAAAAAAACAATTGAAGTGTTTTGTAAACACGCCAGTCTGTTTTTATGTGTTTTACGAAAAAACAACGGGAAAAACAGTTTTGGGGTCAAAGAGAATAGCAATACACAATATTAGTTATAGATTGATTTCGGGAGTGGAGACTGTCATTGTTTAGTGGATTGGATTTGGTGTCGGATTCAGAGTATTTGTAGATCACCGTATAGGTAAAAGCCCTGCAGACTTCCAAAATAGGCGTTCTGCTGGGCTCGTTGGGTTTCGTAGACCGGTATGTAGATTTCCGGTAATTGAATAAAAAAGGCCAGACCGGGTTGTTTTTACCGGGCTGGCCTTTTTTATTTTTTGTTTTGAATTACCTGGAGCCAGACGGTTACGGACAGGCTCCTGATCTATAAAAGAAGGAGAGCACGTTTTCTGAGCGGTCCGGCTGGTCTGATGAATGATTTCATTTGTAATCGAGCGAGGAAGTGGCGCTTCAGCTTCAGCGCGCCCCTGGCAATTTTAACCTAATACGATTCCGTATCGTATCGTATCAGATCGTACAGATTTATCACCAGTTGCAGGCAAGGAATATTGTTGCTTGAAATGGAAAACTTCCCTTCAACGCATCAGATGATCCCCTGGAAATATTTTGTAATGAATATTTGCAAAACACACCAGCTGAGCCCGCGTACAAACTGGATTGCCAGGGGTTGAGCGCGTTTCATCGTGATTTTCACGCTACACATAGTTTCTTGCCGCTTGTTAGCGGATTTTACCAGAGCCTGGCCACAGATATTATTCTCAGTTCGGACAGTGATTTTGCTGGATTTCTGAGCCATTTTATTAAATTCCGGCAGAGCATTTTTTTTCAAAGTCATCTCCTGTCTTTATGATCGTCAGAGAAGAAATCGTTTCAATCCTCCAAGGTTGTGATTGAAGCGCAATCTTCAAGGTCGTGACTGTCATCTTGTCTGCGGGCGCGTTCGAGAGTCGAGCCGCGGATAAAATCAGTCGGAGATTGTCCGTTTTTTTCAGCTGCAGATTCGATTTCAGTCGCTTCGCCCGCTGTCCATCTTATTGGCCAGCGGACAGTTCGGTTGTCTGATCCCGGTTTTCGCCCGGAATTAGGTCTTTTTCCGCCACGCGGCATTGTGCTGTTTTCCTCCTGTGATTTTTGTGATTTTACGTATAACAGGTAGTGTGGTTTTTGTCAATACAAAAATCAAAGAGGTGTTTTTTGTTTTTCCAGCAAAGGCCTCAGGAGTTGTTTTATTCGGATGCTGGAAAATTGTTTTTCCGTGTGTGAATGTTTTTTTGACTGCTGGCAACGGTGTGTGGTGATTTTCAAGGCAAAAAAACAATGTGGCTGTAACGAAAGGATGGTGCTGATTTTATTGAGTTTATGGGGGCGAAGACGAGTCACCGGACAGGGGCCTGATCTAAGAGACAGGAGGATCATTATGTATCCAAAAAAATCTACCTGTCACCGTATTAGTCCGATTGCCGAACCCCACACTCTCTCTTATAATTCCGGGCGGACAAAACAGTTCGTTTCCGTCAGGGGTGGTCACGTGCCCATCCCCGACGGAATCGTCAGCTGTCCGCACCCAGACCTCGACAATGGGAAAGGCCTGACGGATTTGTCGAAAAGCAATTTGCTTACCGGCACAATCGAATTCTGGAAAGAGCGCTCCGGGATAGACGTGGCGTCCGAAGATGCCCGTGAAATGATCGAGAATCTGTCGGGGCTCTTCAGGCTGCTGGATCATTGGGATCAGAGCTGTGATCCGGAAAAACAGCATTCGCCAGTAATTGACGATTAGCGGTTCAGGCAAACAATTTGCTCGTAGGCAATGCTAAAACAATTTCAAAGTAAACATCATACGGAGGTATCAGAATGAGGGCAAAACGTTTTCAAATAGTTCCAGCGCCATCAAAATCTTTAACGACTACGGCGGTAATCTACATCAGGGTTTCCAGCAAGGAGCAGCAGCAGGAAGGTTTCTCGCTCGACGCCCAGCAGAAACTTCTGATGGACTACGCCAACAGAAGGAATCTGGACATCATTTATACCTATATGGACGTTGAAAGCGCCAAGTGCCCTGGCCGGGCTGAATTCAACAAACTGGTGGCGTTTCTGAAAAGTCAGGGCAAGCTGCCGCCCGCTAAAAATCCCTGCACCACAATCCTGGTTGAAAAAACCGACCGTTTTTATCGGAATGTCCAGGACCTGGCAGTCATGAACGAACTGGGTGTCAATGTGCATCTGGTTAAGGAAGGCGCGATCATTACGCCGAAATCAAAAAGTCATGAAAAATTCGCGCATGGTCTGAATGTGCTGCTTGCGGAGCGAATGGTCAACAACCTCTCCGAAGAAACCCAGAAGGGCATGACCGAAAAGGCCCGGCAAGGCATTTGGCCCTCATCTGCCCCTATCGGATTCCAGAACGTCGAAGGTCCGAACAGAAAAAGAATCATCCAGCCTCATCCGGAATTTGCTTCGCTGGTCAAACAGATGTTCCAGTTCTATGCAAAAGGCGTCCATTCTCTGGAAGACGCCAGCAAAGAAGCTGCACGAATCGGGCTGGTGCATCGCAGAAGTGGCAACAAGCTGACCAAAAGCTCCGTGTACGATATGCTGACCAATCCGATTTACCACGGCGATTATTACTGGAAAGGCCTCCTGTACAACGGAACTCATCAGCCGATCATCACCAAGGAACTCTTCGACAAGGTGCAGCGTGCAATGGATCGGCGCTCAAGCTGTCCCACGGGCCGCCAGACGCACGATTTCCTGTTTCAGGGCATGTTGACATGCTCTTACTGTGGTTGCGCCGTTGTAGCCGAAATTAAGAAGGGGAAATACGTTTATTATCACTGCACCGGGAACAGAGGCAAATGCCCCGGCAAATATGCCAGAGAAGAGTTGATCGACCAGCAGTTCGCGCAATCGTTGGGCCAAATCAGAATTGACGATGATGTCATGAAATGGATCGTCACTGTAATGAAGCAATCGACAGCCGAAGGGAGGAAACAGAAGGAAGGGCAGCTCAAGGTATTGACCAAGACAAAACAGCTCCAGGAAGACCGGCTTGAAAAGATGTATCTGGATAAACTGGACGGCACCATATCGGAAGACGAATACAAACGGCTGAGCAACAAATTCAGGGAAGAACTCACTGATATCAAATTCCGGATGGAGGAATGTAGGCAGGAAAAGGGGGAGAGTATCGACAGTGCGGCCCGTTTACTCGAACTCGCGCAAAAGGCGTCCAGTCTGTATTTGGGGCAGGTACCGGGTGAAAAGCGGGAATTGCTCAATTACGTGTATTCGAACTCGACTTTCGGCAGTGGGGAACTCAAGGCAAATTTCAGGAAACCATTTGATATGCTTGCGGAATCCAACTGTGAGTACCAAAGAAAAAAGGCCACTTCTCTTGCGAAAAATGACCTTTTTGATATTTGGCGTCCCCGAGACGATTCGAACGTCCGACCCCTTCCTTAGGAGGGAAGTGCTCTATCCATCTGAGCTACGGGGACCTGTGGAAAAAGATGAATATGTATACCAGAGATAATGCGTGCTTTCAACTTATTTAGCGACGGACGGGATGTTCTGTCAGTGCCGTTGATTTCTATTGTCCCAGCTTTCCGAAGTCAGAAGTTGAGCAGCGAGTAGACCTTACCTTCAGGTAGTTTGGCGCGTCCGTTAAGGAAGTTGAGCTCGGTCATGAAGCAGCATTCAACGATTTCTGCGCCCATGCTCTGGACCATATCGACCACAGCCGCCATGGTGCCTCCGGTAGCCAGCAGGTCGTCGGCGATCAGGACCCGTTCACCCGGCTTGATGGCGTCGCGGTGGATTTCCAGGGTGTCGGTGCCGTATTCCAGTTCATAGGTCTTGCTGTAGGTCTCGGAGGGGAGCTTGCCCGGCTTGCGCACCAGCACGACTCCCGCTCCCAGCTTGTAGGCCAGGGCTGCGCCGATGATAAACCCGCGTGCTTCCACACCCACCACTTTTGCGATCTGTTTTCCCACATAGCGATGGGAGATCAGGTCGATCATGCGCTGGTACGATTGGGCGTCCTGTAGCAGGGTAGTGATGTCCTTGAAGATGATCCCTTTTTTGGGGAAATCGGGAATATCTCGTATGATACTTTTCAGGTCGTCCATCATCATATACGGTTCTCCTTGGAATTCGATGTTGGTTGGGGCATGACTGCCCTGAAACAAGTTCTCAGGTCGGTTTCATGCAGTGGTACAGCTTTTCCAGCGACTTGGCCTCGATCTGGCGAATCCGTTCCCGTGTGACGCCAAAGCTTTTGCCGATGGTGTCGAGGGTTTGGGGCTCCTTGTCGTCAAGGCCGAAACGGAGAGCCAGTATTTTCTGCTCACTCTCGCTCAACTTGCTAAAATGCACTGAAATTTGTTCATAGCGATCGATGTTCTCCAGCAGGTCCGAAGGGGCTACCATGGAGGTGTCTTCGATGGTATCAATCAGGAAGTAGTCGCTGCCGTCGCCAATAGGGGTCTCCATGGAACAGGTGCGGCGCAGCAGGGTCATCAACCGACGCACGTAGGCCAGTTTGACATTCATCTCTTCGGCGATTTCGTGGGGGTGCGGTTCCCGCTGTAGCGCATGGGAAAGTTTGCGGGTGGTTTTTGCCATGCGGTTGATATCGTCTGAGACGTGTACCGGCAAGCGGATGGTGCGGGATTGGTTGACAAGCGCCCGATCAATGGCCTGGCGTATCCACCAGGTTGCATAGGTTGAAAAACGGCACTCCTTGGCCAGGCTGAACCGCTCCACAGCCTTGATCAGCCCCAGGTTGCCCTCTTCAATCAGATCCAGAAACGGCAGGCCGCGGTTGATGTAGCGTTTGGCGATCTTGACCACCAGTCGCAGGTTTGATTCGATCATCCTGTTGCGGGCAGCCATATCCCCTTTTTCAATCTTGCGGGCAACCTCTTTTTCCTGTTCCGGGGTCAGAAGCGGGGTGCGCTGGATGTCTCGCAGGTAGATCTTGATGGCGTCATCAAAACTTTCAAGCACGGTGGCTGGCAACTCCGCTTCGGCATCGTCGTCATCATCGTCATCCTCGGCGAATGCCAGCGGCTCTTCCGGTTCATCGACAGCGTCGGCCAGCGGCTCTTCCACCGAGAAGCCGTGCTCCAGCAGAGATTCGTCTTTCTTCATCAGCCTATCCCCCCAGTTTCATATGAAAAGTTTTTCCATTACCAACCCTGTTTACCGATCAGCGGCACAAAGCGGCAGCCAATGGAGGCAAACGTCTCAAGCGTGCCGTCATCGTTCTTGACAATTTTCAGCAGACGCTGCTCGAATTCGTTACCCACCGGTATGACCAGGCGACCACCGGGGCTGAGCTGGTCGGTGAGCACATCGGGAATGGCCGGCGCCCCGGCGGTGACGATGATGGCATCGAACGGCGCTTCATCCTCCCAGCCAACCGGACTCCCTTCTCCGTCATTGATCCGCAGCATGACATTGAACATGCGCAGCGAGTCCAGGCATTTTCTGGCTCGCAGTGCCAGCGGTCGGATGCGTTCAATTGTATAGACGCGATCGGCCAGGGCTGCGAGAATAGCGGTCTGATATCCCGACCCGGTGCCGATTTCCAGAACCTTCTCCGAACCGTTCAATTCCAGCAGTTCGGTCATCAACGCGACGATGTAGGGCTGGGAAATTGTCTGCTTTTCGCCCACGGGGAGCGGAGAATCGCTGTAGGCCTGGGCAGCCATGGCTTCCTGTACAAAAATATGCCGCGGTGTTTTCATCATGGCGTCCAGTACCCTTCGGTCGGTAACGCCACGGGCCATGATCTGATCTTGGACCATTTTTTTTCGTGCAATATCGAAATTCATTCAATGCTCCATGCGGGCTTATAGGTGCTTCGCAGACAAACTGTTGCTGATGGGACGTTCAAAAATCCCAGCCGGAAATGACTTTCATGGATTCATAGTTGGTCAGATCAAGGTGCAGGGGCGTTATGGATACATGCTTTCTATTTATGGCGTGAAAATCGGTGCCTTCGTAATCGTTGAAGTCTGCCTCGCCGCTGCCGATCCAGTAGTACTTGCGGCCGCGGGGATCGGTCTTGCCGATGACATTGCCCACAAAGGAACGTTTGCCCTGGCGGGTGATCAGGGGAGGCATGAGCTCGATGTCTGGACAGTTTGGCACATTGACGTTTAGAAAGGTGTCCTCGGGCAGGCCATTGGCAATAACCTGACGGGCAACCCGCACGGCAACCTGGGCCGCCTCGGGAAAGTGCCCGATGCGGTCGAACGTGGCCAGTGAGATCGCAATGGCGGGGATCCCCATCAGGGTCGCTTCAATGGCCGCCGCAACGGTGCCGGAGTAGGTGACATCATCCCCCAGGTTGGCGCCATGGTTGATCCCGGAGACCACCAGGTCAGGGCGAAAGGGGAGCAGACTGTGGATCCCCATATTGACACAATCGGTGGGTGTACCATCTACGGCATAAAATCCATCGCGCAGTTCGAATACCCGCAGGGGAGAGTTCAGGGTCAGGGCGTGCCCGACGGCGCTCCGCTCCCGGTCCGGAGCCACAACGGTTACTTCACCCAGAACCCGCAGGGCGGATGCCAGCGCCAGGATGCCGGGGGCGTGAATTCCATCGTCATTGGTAACCATAATATGCATGGACAGTATCCGTCAGTAGTTTTTTGAACATCAAACCAGCCAGTTATGGCAGAAATATCTTCAAAAATCAAGGAACCTTACAGGTATTTTTGTGTTTACAAACGCCGATGAAGCGGCTACATTTTTTAGCGCTCCAAGTGATTTTTTCAAGCATTTTTTTGCAGCGATTACACGTAACTTAGCATAGGGAGGTAGTACCCATGAAAGCTGTTTTAATGGATGGTTTCGGTGGAATCGAGGTTCTCAAGCTGGGCGAAGTCGATCGTCCCGCGCCGGGCGAAGGGCAGGTACTGGTAAAGGCGTTTGCCACATCAATCAACCGTCCCGACATGGTGCAACGGCAGGGCAAATATCCACCACCAGCGGGCGATTCCGAAATACTTGGGCTTGAAGTTGCCGGTGTTATCGAGGAGTTGGGATCCGGTGTCACCGGTTGGAAGAAGGGCGACCGGGTCATGACGCTGGTTGGTGGCGGCGGATATGCCGAGTATGCCGTGGCCTATGCCAGTCATCTGATGGCAATTCCCGAGAGTATGAGCTTCGAGGAAGCTGCCTGCGTCTGTGAATCCTATATTACGGCTTTTTTGAATGTCTTTATCCTGGGAGAATTCAAAGATGGCCAGACCGCAATCCTGCATGGTGGCGGCGGTGGCGTCAATACCGCGGCTATTCAGCTCTGCCGCGCCCTGACCCCCACCAGCAAGCTGATCGTTACGGCGTCCCCTGAAAAGTTGGAACGGGTCAGGCAGGTTGGCGCCGACTTTTTGATCAATTATCGCGAAACACCTGATTTCAGTGAAGTGGTCAAGGAGTACACCAACAAGAAGGGGGTCGATCTGATCCTGGATCACATCGGCGCCAAGTACCTGGCTCCCAACATGAACTCCCTGGCTTACAAGGGGCGCATGGTGGTTATCGGTGTTACCAGCGGCATCAAAGCTGAACTGAACCTGGCGTTGATGATGGTTAAGCGTCAGCAGATCATCGGCAGCGTACTCCGCTCGCGTCCGGTTTCCGAAAAGGGGGAGATCGTGGCCGAATTCACCCGCCGGGCCCTGCCCAAGTTCGCCGATCGCACCATTGTGCCAATCATCGAGAAGGTATTCAGTATTGATGAGGTGGTTGAGGCCCATCGCATGATGGAGGAGGACCGGCATTTCGGCAAGATCGTCTTGAAAATCCAGTAGCCTTATTCGGAAGCCTCATCCACCAAAAACGATGGGCACAGAACGGGGAGTATGAAAAAGCCGGCTGAGATACAATTCTCAGCCGGCTTTTTTCATGCCGGGAAACCTGGCTTTTCAACAGCTTTGTATCAGGGGATCATCCATTGCAGATAGTAGGCCTGCAGGTAGACCATGACACCCACAATTGCCGTCAAAAACAGGGAGTGTTTCAGGGTGAAGCGGAACAGGGTTCCCTCCTCGCCAACCATGCCGCAGGCGGCGCAGGCAACGGCCAGGGATTGGGGGGAAATCATCTTGCCCATGACGCCGCCGGAGGTGTTGGATGCACCCATCAGAACCGGGCTGAGTCCTAGGGATTCGGCCGTGGCTTTCTGCAGACCGCCGAAGAGCACGTTGGAGGAGGTGTCGGAACCGGTCAGGAAAACACCCAGCCAGCCGATGAAGGGCGCCACAAACGGGAACCAGTGGCCAGTTTTGGTAAAGATCAGGCCGAGGCTGTTGGTCATGCCGGAGACGTTCATGATATAGGCCAGACCGAGTACGCAAGCCACGGTGACAGCCGGGAATTTCATGGCGTTGCAGGTCTTGCCGAAGATCCCGGCCACATCGCCCATGCCGACGCCGCAGATGAAAGAGGAGAGCAGGGCGGCAATCAGGATGGCTGTGCCGGCTGCCGACAGGAAGTTGAAGGTATATTTTGCGGCAATTTTTGTGGGCAGCTGACCTTTGAGAGCTTTCTCAAGCGGTTTGAGCTGGTCCTTGGCGATCAGGTTGTCTTTTTCCAGGTCCTTGGCCATCTTGCTGAGTGCGCCGGAAGTTTTCAGGATGGCTTCGAAGGCGGCGAAACGCTCGTCGGTCAGGATGGCGCCTTTTCCGGCCAGTCCCTGCTCAATGGGAGCAATGGTCTCTTCCTGGCTTTTCAACGCATTCAGCTTGGCAATCGTATCGGTCAGTTTCGGCTCCGTGACCGGCAGTGCCGTCAACAGCTTGTCAACCTCGACTTTGACCGCTTCAGCCTTCTTCAGGCCGTCCTCAGGCTTGGATACGCCCTTGATGACTTTTTCGTGGTAGCCGGTAACGGTGAAGACCTGTTTGTAGACCTTGTCAAGGGCATCCTTGACCGACGGCAGACCCCAGAGCAGAACGAAGATGGTCAGTGCCAGATAGGGAGCCCAGCCGCGGAAGATCTCGGCGCCGCTGTAGCCGTGCTCTTCCTTGGTGGCCATTTCCTCGTGGTCAAAATGGTAGGTGGTGGGTGGCTGCCAGAACTGCAGCAGTATTACCAGGGCGGCCATGGAGCCCAGGGATGCGGTGATATCGGGCAGGTAGGGGCCCAGGTAGCTGGCGGTAATCCACTGCAGAAAGGCAAAGGTCGCACCGCAGGTGATGACGGCGGGCAGTACTTCCATGGTCTTTTTAAAGCCAACCATGATCAGGATAGTGTAGAAAGGGATAAAGACCGAGATAAAAGGGAGCTGATGGGCGATCATCTTGGAGAGTTTGAAGCCCTCATCCGTGTAACCCATGACACCCGCCAGGGCCACAACCGGAATACCGATGGCGCCGAAGGCGACCGGAGCAGTGTTGGCGATCAGACAGACGCTGGCGGCGTAGATCGGACGGAATCCGAGACCCACCAGGGTTGCACCGGCAATGGCCACCGGCGTGCCGAAACCGGCGGCGCCTTCGATGAATGCGCCGAAACAGAAGGCGATCAGCAGCGCCTGGATGCGTCGGTCAGCGGTAACGCCTGCCAGGGATGCGCGGATGATCTCGAAC
>JACAAY010000081.1 GCA_013377095.1 Desulfuromonadales bacterium | reverse complement strand
GTTCCCGAGCCAATTCCTGGATCTTGTCCGTATAGGCGCTGAGTTGCACTTCAGGCGTTTTGCCGGTGACTGCATCCGTAAGCCCCTGTTTGACTATTTCAAATTCAGCAGGAGAAAGATTGAAAACCGATAGTTGTCGTGCCACGACCATTCCGACGGCGTAGAGGGTTTTCTGTTCCTCTGTTTTTGAGGGCTCCGCGGCAAAAACAGGGGTGACAAACAGGGCAATCAGGATGGTTACGATCAGTTTGTGCATAGCGCCTTCCTTTGGATGTTTGATGTGATGCGTAGAAAGTAATTTATTGAAAATGTTGGTAGTTACGGCACTTAATGGATCACCCAGTCGCTCTTCTTGATCAGATCAGGTTTTGCCCCGCTGCCGAGTTGGACAATATAGCAGCCTTTTGACGCGTAGCGCTGGCCAGGTCCGAAGCTCAGGCGTTCATACAGGGGGTATTTCTGGTCAGCCATCATGCCGATCACATCGAAAAAACCATCGCGGTAATAGTTTCCGCGTAAATCCATCAATGCTGCGGTCAGCATTTGGGTGGCTATGAATGAACGCTTGAGAATCGGATCAACTGCGTCATCGGTTTTCGGGTTCTTCTTGTATGGTTCGATATAAATGCTGTTACGTTGTTCGTCCTGGGGCAGGCGGAATGGGAAGGTGATGTAGGTGAAAACCCGCGCCTTTTCCGGGATTGCCGCGAGGTTTGTTTTTTGCTGGGTTCCGGAGACTATGGCTATGACCGGATGGGTCACGTCTGTTGCCAGCTGCTCCAGCAGCGATAAGGCGCCGGCATCATCCCAGAGCAGTATGGCAGCCGGTTTCGCTTTCTCCAGCAGTTGTTGCAGATATTCTTTCGATACCGGTTGTCCGGCGTTCAGAGGAATCGTTACGGGAGTGTCGTGTCCCAGTTCGCGCCAGGTTTCCAGGAAGCCTTGCGAAAGTGCCTGGGAATCATGGGAGGCGCGGACAAGCTGCAGCACCTTGCCGCCTTTTGAAAGTTCATCCCTGTTGTTCAGGTAGCGCGCAGCACCTTCGCCCTCCTGGTAGTAACCTTTGGAAAGATAGAGCGTATACCAGTCGCTCTCGGAGATAACCGGGAAATCGGTCTGGGGGAACAGACAGGGGAGCTGATGTGCTTCGCTAAAGTCGTGGATCGGTTTCCAGTCGCCATGTGAAATCCCCCCCACCAGGGCAAAGACCGGCTGTTTGCGATAGTACTCTTCCAGCTGGCTGCGCCAAGTCTCCGGTGCCCCTTTCAGCATCCAGCGCGACAACGTCATTTTCTTGTACATCAATTCGGCGGAGTTCAGCATGACGGCAGCCATGCGCTCGCTTCTTTTTTCTTTTTTGAACAAGTTGATCATGCTGTTCTTGTGCTGGACATACTGTTCCAGGGGGGCAAGCATGGCCTCGTACTGTTCGGGGGGGACATCGTCCGTAATAACCGTTGCAAAATTGAGTGTCGTGTCCGAAGCACCGGGAGAAAACTGCGCCGACAAGGTCCGCAGATACGAAATCAGCAGGGCCATGTCGGTATCCCCAAGAATATAGCGGGGCATGACGGGGTTGAGGGTTTTTCCTGTCGGGTCGATTCCGCGCCGCAGCGCCTTTGCCAGGGTTTCATCGCTGAATGCGGGGCGCACAAGCACGGTTGGAAAGTATTTCTGATCTGTCTCGGAGCGCTTGTATTCCATTTTCAACGGCTGAAAGAGCCTGCTGCCGTTGATGGGGGGGGTAACGACTCCTCCCTCATAGGAACCGATGCCGCTGCGCAGGTGGCAGCTGACACAGGCGAAGGATGTACCGGGTACTGAAATGTCTCCTTTGATGACAGCCTGCATCGACTCACCCGACGACAGAATACCCTCGCGATAGATCCGTTCACCCAGGCGGAGTTGCTCTTGGGGAGCCAGGTTTTCTTTTGTTGGTTCAGCTGACGAATTTGAAAGGCTGATGCCAAACAGAACAAGCACGAAGAAGGTAATCGACACGGTCATGCTCTGAATTCGTCTGTTGGGAGTTGAAGCGGTCATTTTACGCCCACCCGTTTGCACTCATTATAAAAATCATCATTACTCAAGAGCCCGAAAAGCCTGATCCAAGAGCCATCTGCTGGTGAGTGGATCAAGGTCAATGGAAAATTATACGTCTTGTTGGGGATGTAAGCGTTGAACGCGTACATCAGCTTGTCAATGTCATCCCGCGATCCGGTCAGAAAATCCCAGCCAGGCTTTGCCTGATAGCGTTTCAAAAATTCCCGCATGACTTTGGGGGTATCATTTTCTGGGTCTATGGATATGGACACCAGATGTACGTTGTTCGATTCAGGGCCAAGCTTTTTTTGAAGATTAGCGTAACCTGCGGAGAGCGCCGGACAGACACCTGCGCAGGCGCTGTAGATGAAGTCGACGATAACCGGTTTGCCTGACTGTACAAGATCGACAAAATGTACTTTCTCTCCGTTCTGGTTTACCAGGACAACATCGGGTGGGGCATAATGCTCAACCATCCTCCGGTATGGATTGGCAGCTGCCTGGGCGTGTCCGGCAAGAAGAACAACCATGCACCCAATGGCGAAAAAACGTAGTGCTTCAAAAACCGGTTTTGTCATGGGGCATATTCCTTTGCCTGCTGATATGTGTGTCGTGTTCAGAAAAATAGTTTCATCTATGTACAGTCTGTCGGCGTCTTGAAGACCGTAGTGGAGACCGGGAAGTTTGCGATGTTGTTTCTACTATTTTTGTAAAGAATAGTATACATGATTTGTGACAGAAAACTATTATTGATTAAAAAAACATTGTTTTGTGTTTCAAAAGGGAAAAGTGATTCTTTCAGCAAGGGATCACCCAGCGCTTTTCAGTGCACACAGGAGGAGTTCCGGTTGAACCGGCTTTGCAAAATAGTGCGATACACCGAGATTTTGCCACGCTTGAACTCCGGTGCTTTCGCCGGTGCCTGAAATCAGAATGACTATGGTTTTTTGTTTCTTTTCACGAATAGAGCGCAGTATTTTGAACCCTTCTTCATTATCCGTTCCCCCAAACCTCATGTCGGAAATAACCGCAAAGTAGCTTCGATTCTTTATCATCTCCATTGATTGGTCAGGCGTTTCACACACATCAACCAGATACCCTTCCCGTTCGAACAGCTTTTGATAGGCGAACAGAATAGCAGGTTCGTCATCAACAATCAGGATTCGCTGTCTTTCCGAAGCGCTTTGTTCATGATTGGCTGCTCGTGTGTTGGGGATATTGGCGTTCATGGTATTTTGATATCAAGATGTGTGCCGAAATGAATAGAGTAAAATAGTGATGGTTTTCAGTGGAATAGAGATATGCGTAGTGAATTGATCGTTTCAAAATGAGATTGTTAAATCAATTTGAGACGGTGGGGATGATATTTTTTTAGCGCTGTTGACGCAAGGGTAGGGGGGACGAATACAGGGGGAGGGAGCAGGTGAAATTAAGTATGGCCAGCCATCCGAAAAGCCTTGTCCTAAAAGAATGCGGATGCACATACAACCGAGGTTCTAGCTCTCTTCTTCCCTGCTCTGTTTGAGTCTGCGATAGAGGGTAGCGCGGGAAATATTCAGGTGCCGAGCGGTTTTTTCAACATCGCCATCCATCTGTTTCAGAACTGTTTTGATATGCTGTTCCTCTAGTTCCCGTATGGTTTGCGGGGTTTCCCCGTTTTTACGGTGCTGGTTGTTTCCCAGGCTGGTGAAGTGCGATTGGCGTAGAATCGCATCGCGGGGAGAGAGCATCAGCGCACGTTCGAGCACATTTTTCAGCTCCCGGATATTGCCCGGCCAGCTGTATGCCCTGAGTATACTCATGACGTCCTTTGAGATCACTGCATCTGATGAGCCGAGTTCATGCAGCAGATAGGCGACCAGTGCCGGCAGGTCGTCCATTCGCTCCCGAAGTGGCGGGATGGTAATGGACATCAGATTGATGCGATACATCAGGTCGCGCCGGAATTGGCCATCCTGCACCAGTGTTTCGATGTCGTGGTGCGTAGCGCAGAGCAGGCGGAAATCGCTCCTGAGGAGCTTCACATCTCCCAGTCTGCGGTAACTCTTTTCCTCAAGCACCTTGAGAAACTGGGATTGCGTGCTCAGTTCCATGTCGCCGATTTCGTCCAGGAAGAGGGTTCCTCGATCAGCTATATCCAGGAGTCCTTTGCGATCCTGATCCGCCGATGTATAGGCGCCCCGGGCATTGCCGAACAGTTCTCGCGACAGCATTTCTCCCTTGAGGCCGGAACAGTTTATTTCTACGAATTCGTGGGCCGAGCGAGCACTTTGGCGGTGGATCCAGCGGGCGAGCATGCCTTTGCCGGTGCCGGTTTCCCCCATGATAACGACCGGGTTGTCGCTGTTGGCCGATGTCTGTGCCAGATGGCGTATCTCCTGCATGACCGGAGACTCCCCGAAAAAAAGTTCTTCTGGTCGCTCCAATCGCTTCCTGTCGCTCACTTTTTGTCGTAAGTCGCCAATTTCAAGTGTTTTACGCAGAAAAGCGGACAATGCGGCATTATCAACAGGTTTTGTGAGAAAATTATCGGCTCCGCACTGCATGGCTTCCACTGCCAGGGGAATATCACCTGCGCCGGTAATGACTATGATCGGAATGTTGGGGGCGTAAGCGCGTGCGGTGGCGATAAAGTCAATGCCATTGCCGTCGGGTAAGGAAATATCAAGAATAATTGCATTAAACGAAATAGTGGAAATGGCCTCGGTTGCTTCGGAAAGAGTTGCTGCTTCACTAACCTGATAGCCCTCTTTTGAAAAATACCTGACAAACCCGAAGCGGGTGGAGTCGTCGTCCTCAATCAACAGGATTTTCGATTTCATACCTGTTCCTCCTGTTTTTGGGTGGCAAGCGGGATTCTAATTTCCGCAGTACAACCGGGCGGTGGATCATTGTTCCATATGCGCACCGTTCCACCCATGTTCTCTATAAAGTGTTTTACCAGTGCCAGCCCCAGTCCGGTTCCTCCCTTGCGGTCGCTGTAAAAAGGGTCGAAGATGCGTTCAATCTTGTCGGCTGAAATTCCTCTGCCTTCATCGATGATCAGGACTGTTGCCATTGTGTTGGTTGAACCGTTGCTATCCGATTCCTTGAGGTGGAGCTTTATCTTGCTTCCCTTGGGACTGTTGTTTCCTGCATTTTCAAGCAGGTTGAAAACAACCTGTTGCAGCTTGAGCTTGTCAGCCAGCACCTGGGCACCTGTGTTTTCATGATCCGAGCTGAGTACGGCCCGCTTGTTTACCGCCATACCCGATGATTTCCACAGGTCAAGTGTTTCGGCGCACAGGTCAAACAGGGGGATGTTCTGAAAAGTCGAGGCGGGAATCGGCTTGCCAAGCTCAAGAAGGTCATTCATCAGGTGCGCCAGCCGGGAAACCTGTGTGCGGACATGTACCAGATAGGGTTTGTACTCGGGATTGTTCTCAATTTCTTGCTCCCTGAAGAGCGCCTCGGTTACGGAAAGTATGGCGTTCAGGGGATTTCTGACCTCATGGGCGACACCACCGGCAATCTGTCCGATGGATTCCAGCTTTTTCGCTTCCAGCAGCCGTTTCTCCAGCTGCTCCCGAGCGATAATCTGTTGTCTCAGTTTGGCGTTGGCATCCGAAAGTTCTTGTGTGCGCTGTGTGACTCGCTGTTCCAGCAAGCCGTGGGCTTCCTGCAATGAAAGTTCCGCTTTTCTGAGATCATCGTTTAGTTTCAATTCGGTTTGATACAGCATGCGTTGATAGGTCTCACGCTTTCTGAACCACCACAGGGAAACTCCCAACCAGATCGAGACCAACAGCATGACAGCGCACGCTGCCACATACGAGATCCGTTTAGAGATCGGCGCATATATTTCACTGCTGTCGATCTTGGTAATCATGGCCCAGGGTGAATCGGGAATGCGACGAATCACCGTCAGTACCGGGGCACCCCGGTAGTCGATCCCGTCAAAGATCCCCTCCTGTCCGAGTGCGGCCCGTGCCGCTGGCATTGTGTTCTGCGTGAGCGGTTTTCTGAATCTGAGGGCGGAGTTCTTCCTGAATCTCAGATTGCTCAGAAACAGGACATCATTGCCGTCGCGTTTGACCAGCAGTGTCTCGCCGGAGGTGCTGGGCGTAGGCCAGGATTGGATAAGTGGATAGAGAAATGTGTGTGGGTCTATGGCAAGCAGCAGTACTGCTACGCAGGTGGAATGATTCCCCGTCGAAGACAGGATCGGAATAACGAGGTTTATGTCGATACTGTTGCTGGAGGTGTCGAAATGAAAATCCGACAAAAATACTTTCTTTTGTGCGGAGGCCGTTGCAACCATGTCGAGCTCATGGGGACTGGGCCGTTGATGGTCATCGGGCGCCTGACATAAAACGTCTCCATTCTGTTTAAAGAGTGTTACTCGACGGTAACCAGCTACGTTTTTGAGGTTTTCCATCCAGCTGCAGAGTTCATTCCTGACGGTGCCCGTATCCGTTCCAGCGAGAAAATCATTGATACGGTGGGAAATCGTGGAGCTGGATTGTATGGACGCCGCCTGTATTATGCGTTCCGTTCGCCATTGCACAATCTGGGATGTTTTTAAATCGGCTATGGTGGCAAGTTCGATACGGGTTTCGCTGAAGGATTGTTGAATCTGCTGATGAAGGTAGTAAACAGAGGCGCCTACTGCAAGGACCGTCGTCAGAATGAGGGTCCACAGCTGGGGATGGCCGTTCCATGAGACTGTATGTGACTTGGTTGGCGAGGTCATTGTGATGGTATAATGAGCATTATTTTAAGGCGTTTATGGAATTTACGATACCATTCTGTAGTATTTTAGTCCATTACAAAAAAGATGGTTTTGTATATGTAAAAGGCAGCAGCTTTATTGCTTGTTAACAAAGGTTGCTCGGTGGGTTGACAATGGCTGGATGCTGTGCTATCGCTTGTAACGGAGGTGACAGGAACCATGAGAACTTTTATACGAAAAAGTGCTGATAGCGTGCTTGAAGGAGCGGTTGTGGGGGGGGATGTTGCACTCCGTTTGATGGACGCCGACGGGTCTGATCTGCATCTGCTGTTTGCCGAGGCATCACGGATACGGGAGCATTTCAAGGGGAATTCAACCTCGCTCTGTTCGATTATCAATGCCAAATCCGGGCGCTGTCCTGAAAATTGCGCATTTTGCGCACAGTCGGCCGCGCATAAAACCGATGTACAGGTTTACCCGCTGGTGGATGAAGAGGAGCTTGTGCGCTGCGCCAAGGGGGCCGAGCAGAATGGCGCCCGCTGCTATGGCATCATTACCAGCGGCACCGGCATCAAACCGGGTAAGGAGCTGGAAACGATCTGTCGCTCCCTGCGACGCATAAAGGCCGAGACAAGCATTGATCCTTCATGTTCCCTGGGAATCCTGGGTGAGGAAACGGCCCGACTGCTCAAGGAGGCCGGTATGGTGACCTACCACCACAACCTGGAAACCTCCCGCAGCTTCTTTCCGAGCATCTGTACGACCCATGACTATGAGGAGGATGTGGAAACGGTTCGGGCGGTTAAAAGGGTGGGCTTGAAGGTCTGTTGCGGCGGTATTTTCGGGTTGGGGGAAAACTTCAGTCATCGGATAGAACTGGCTGAAACCCTGCGTGAACTGGATGTGGATACGGTGCCGATCAATTTCCTGAACCCCGTGGAGGGTACCCGTCTGGCTGACGCACATTTTCTGACGCCGCTGGAGTGTCTCAAGATCATAGCCTTGTATCGTTTTATGCTGCCGAACAAAAGCCTGACGGTCTGCGGCGGGCGTGAAAAAAATCTGCGTGAATTACAGTCCTGGATCTTTCTGGCTGGCGCCAGCGGCATGATGACCGGTAACTATTTGACCACTCCGGGGCGTGAACCGGAACAGGACCATCAGATGCTCACCGATCTGGGGTTGACGGTGGGTGAGTGCGCATGAACAGGGGCATCTTTATCACCGGGACCGATACCGGTGTTGGCAAGACGATTGTGGCGGCAACCCTGGCTCGGCTCCTGCGTTACAAAGGGATTAATGTGGGTGTGATGAAGCCGGTTACCAGCGGTTGCCGCGAAGAACAGGGACAGCTGGTTTCGGACGACGCCTTGCTGCTCTGTCGCGCCGCGGGTTTGGCCTGTAGCGACGATATCGCCCCCTACCTGCTGCGCGAACCGTTGGCACCGGCCGAAGCGGCCAGGCTGGACGGTGTGCGGATCGACGCTGACCGGATCAGGGTGTCCTATGACCGACTTGCTGCCCGCCATGATGTGGTTATTGTGGAGGGTGCCGGAGGGTTGATGGTGCCGCTGGCCGAAGGATTGCTGACAACGGATCTGATCCGGCTGCTGAATCTGCCGTTACTGGTGGTGGCGCGTCCGAACTTGGGAACCGTCAACCATACGCTGCTGACCTGCTTGTGCGCAGGCCAGCTGGGGCTGGCCGTTGCAGGGGTGGTTGTCAACAATTACCCAAAATCTCCGGATCTGGCAGAGCAGGGTGCGCCACGGCAGATAGAAACCTTGAACGGCCCTCCATTGCTGGGTGTTTGGCCGCACCTGGATGACCAGGATCAGTTTGCGGTGGTTGAGAGGCTGGCCGGATGGCTAACTGAACAGCCTGAAACAGACATTATGCTGGGTAACTTGGGGGTGGGAAATGTATTCGACTGAACAGTTGCGCGCGTGGGATAAACGCCATGTGTGGCACCCCTTCACCCAAATGCAGGATTGGGAGCGGGACGAACAGATCGTCATTACCCGTGGCGAAGGAAGCTGGCTGATCGACAGTGACGGAAACCGCTATCTGGATGGTGTGGCTTCCATGTGGACCAATGTGCATGGTCATTGTCGCAGGGAGCTGAATGAAGCTCTCAAGGCACAGGTTGACCGTCTGGAACATTCCACCCTGCTGGGGCTGGCCAGCGAACAGAGTATTGTTCTGGCGCACCGGCTGGCGGAGATCATGCCGACTGGTCTTGAGCGTTTCTTTTACTCGGATAACGGTTCCACAGCCATGGAAGTTGCGGTCAAGATGGCCTATCAGTACCAGACCCATTGCGGCCATCCAGAGCGCAGCCGCTTTATAACCTTCCGCAACGCCTACCATGGAGATACGTTGGGGGCGGTCAGTGTGGGGGGGATCGATATCTACCACAGCACCTTCCGTCCGTTGATGTTCGATACGATTCAGGCGCCGTCACCATACTGTTACCGCTGTGAGTTGGGCTGCGACTCATCAACATCCTGTGGAATGAAATGTCTTGATGCGCTGGAAAGCATCATGAAAGAGCAGGCAGCCACCTGTGCGGGACTGGTTATCGAGCCGCTCCTCCAAGGGGCAGGGGGCATGATTGTACAGCCGCCAGGTTTTCTGGCCGGAGTTCGCCGCCTGTGCGACCAGTATGACCTGTTGATGATCACCGATGAGGTTGCCACAGGATTCGGGCGTACGGGGCGCATGTTCGCCTGCAACCACGAGGATGTTGTTCCGGATATCATGGCGATTTCAAAAGGTATTGCAGCCGGGTATCTGCCGTTGGCCATAACCGCCACATCCGAGCGTGTCTATGGAGCGTTCCTGGGCGATTACGCCGAACTGAAGACGTTCTTCCACGGGCACACCTTTACCGGCAATCCGCTGGCCTGTGCCGTTGCCCTGAAAAGCCTGGATCTGTTTGAGAGCGATCGACTGCTTGAAGCTCTTCAACCGAAAATTACCCGACTCGCGGAGCGACTGTCTGATTTTTCACGACTGCCCCATGTGGGAAATATCCGTCACTGCGGCATGGCCGCCGGAGTTGAACTGGTGGCTGACAAGGCCACGAAACGCGCCTATCCCTGGGAGCAAAAGATTGGCATCAGCGTCTGTCTTGAGGCCCGTAAACAGGGGATCTTCTCGCGGCCGCTGGGTAATACGGTGGTGATTTATCCTCCACTCTGTATATCCTCTGGTGAACTGGAACAGCTGTTGGATGGTCTGGAACGGGCCATACGTGCAGTGACGGGCAATTGAAAGTTTGATATCAGGTGTGAAGACAGCTGCGGTATGAACAAAGCCCCTCCTGGATGTATGGTGGGGTTTTTGTTTATGTGGTTTTGTGAACCGAATGGGGGCGCCCGTCATTTTGAAGTTGCATTTGCAGCCGATTGACGATTAAATGCCCCCAATCAGATAAGGCTTGGGGTTGTGATATGAGTGTTGAAACACGGATATTGGTGGTTGATGATGACGATTCCAGCCGCGAGGTGCTGGAATTGCTCCTCAAGTCGAGCGGGTATGGTGTTCTGTCGGCCGCAACGGGTGAAGAAGCGCTGGCCTTGATGGAGCAGGAGCAATTTAATCTGATTGTTCTGGATCTGTTTCTGCCGGACAAGAGTGGGATAGAAATTCTCCATATTTCCCGGAGTCGCTTTCCCGCCACGGAGGTGATCGTAATAACCGGTTACGCATCCGCGGAAACCGCGGTCAGCGCCATGAAAGAGGGGGCGTTTGACTACATAACCAAACCGGTAAATTTCGAGGAGTTGCTGATAGTCATCAGAAAGGCGCTGGAAAAGCAACAGTTGCTCTCTGAAAATGTGTATCTCCGCAAACAACTTGAAAAACGTTTTGAGTTCAGCAATATCATCGGTTCTTCCCCGGTTATGAAGATAGTCTTTGAGAGAATGTCACGCATCGTGAAAACCGATTCAACGGTGCTGATTACCGGAGAATCGGGTACAGGCAAGGAACTGGTTGCGCGAGCGCTCCATTTTAACGGCCCGCGAAAACAAAAGCCGTTCATCGCCGTGAATTGTAGCGCCATCCCCGAATCACTGATGGAAAGTGAGTTGTTTGGACATGTGCGGGGTTCCTTTACCGGCGCGGTGAAGGACAAAACCGGAAAATTCGAGGCGGCCAATCGCGGGACTATTTTTTTAGACGAAATTGGTACCATGCCGTTGCATTTGCAGACCAAATTGTTGAGGGTTCTTCAGGAGCAGGAACTGGAGCGGGTTGGTTCCAATACCCCCGTAAAGCTCGACGTACGGGTTATCTCCGCCACTAATCTCGATTTAGAGCAACAGGTGCGTCAGGGACACTTCCGGGATGATCTTTACTATCGCCTGAATGTTATTCCACTGCATCTGCCGCCGCTACGCGACCGTATGCAGGATATCATGTCGCTGGTTGGCGCGTTTCTTGAAAAATACTGCCGACTCATGGAGCGGCCGTTGTTGACCATCAGCAGGAGGGCGCTTGAGGCATTGGAACAGCATTCTTGGCCTGGGAATGTGCGTGAGTTGGAGAATCTGGTGGAGCGCCTGGTGGCACTGACCGAGGGGGATGTCATTCAGGTGGAAGATCTCCCGGCTGGAATGTCCGAACAGAAGGCGTTGCCCGGTGATCTCACTCTTGAGCTGACCGAAAGCGGTCTTGATTTGGTTGCACTGATTGCAGGAATAGAGCGCAATCTGATTTCGCAGGCTTTTGAACGTTCAGGCGGAGTCAAGGCCCAGGCAGCTCAGTTGCTGGGAATTAACCGCACGACGCTGGTGGAGAAGATGAAACGACTGAAGATGTCATGACGGAGGCGACCTGGGGTTTTCATTTTTGTTCACGTTTAACCCTGAATGTTGCCCGGAATGAGGCTGCTGAGATGCCATCCTCGGTTACGAGCTCCACCTGCCCGACAATGTCCCTGTCTTTTCTTTCGCGTACCGAAGCATGGGCTTTCAGGGTACCCCAGCGAACGGGAGCATGAAAGGTCAACTCCATGTTTATGGTTGCAAAGTGAGTGCCCTCCGGCAACAGGGTCTTAATCGCAATTGCCAGGGACGTGTCAGCCAGGGCAACCACTGCTCCGCCATGCATAAGGCCGACACCCTGGCAGTGGGCTACCCGAAATGGCATGCTTAAGACCGCCAGTCCCTCACCAAGCTCATCGATCCTCATTCCCAGGTACTCCTCGAACGGGGCCAGGGCGATCCATTCCGGCAAGTTGAAGGGTAGGGGGGAATCCTTGGTCATCTCGTGCGCATAGACTGCTTCGTACATGGGCTTTTCCTCGGGAACGTTCCTTCTCTTGATAATTGATCTGGATGCAATGAAACAGAAAAAGGGTATCAACCGCTAGGTTGATACCCTTTTTTGAATGGCGGGGTTGACGGGGCTCGAACCCGCGACTTCCAGCGTGACAGGCTGGCACTCTAACCAACTGAGCTACAACCCCAATGGTGTACTTCCGTGCAGTAAAGAAAACAGGGAAAGGATTTCTTTCCCTGTAGGTTTGGTGGGCGAAACAGGGATCGAACCTGTGACATCCAGCTTGTAAGTCTCAAAAACAGCCGTTTCAGGCTGTTTCACCATGCAACATCTTGTCTCGCTAAACCTTTGTAAGTCATTGACACATCAATCTTTTACTGCTAATTTTGTGTCTGGATGTTTCAGTTGTTTTCACCCCTAGCCAAGCCATCGGAGGTTGCATAGAGGTTGCACGAAAGGTTGCACAATGGGAATATCATTTACTGACAAACTCATTTCCAGCTTGAAGCCAAAGAACAGCAAATATTACAAAAGAGAAGGCCGGGGGTTTGCTGTTCAGGTGCTACCCTCCGGCTGCAAGACGTTTATGTATATATATACTTTGGCTGGAAAACGCAAGCATTTAAATCTCGGCATCTACCCAGCCACCTCGCTTGCAATTGCCCGTAAGAAATTCATGGATGCCGCCATCCTCGTTGCCGAGGGTAAAGACCCACAGGTGCAAGTCAACCTACCAGAACCGGTTATGCCGGTTATTGCCGAAAATCAGGAAAAGGAATTAACGGTAAGCATTTTGGCGGAGATGTATCTGGAGTGGTCAAAGCAAAACCATTCCCCAAGCTGGTATAATACCAACAGGATGTCACTCTTTAATGATGTGATTCCTGTCTGGGGGGACCGATTGATCACCACCATCCGGCGTCGGGATGCAATTGCATTGATTGAGAAGGTGGCAATTCGTGCCCCCGGACAGGCACGTAATGTACTCAAGGCGGCACGTTCGATGTTTGACTATGCCCTCCAGAGGGAATACATCGACGCCTCACCCTTTATCAAAATCAGCAAGGCTGTTCCTTCCGTTCGACCGAAAGACCGAGAGCGTATTTTATCCGATGATGAAGTAAACAAGCATGGATAAGGATAACCGAAGGACCGGGCGCTGAAAAGACCAAACGGGCTTTGAAGCTGGTTCTGGTTACTGCGCAGCGGCCTAACGAAGTGGCTGGTCTTCATACGAAGGAGATTGACGGTAATTGGTGGACCATCCCTGCGGGACGTGCAAAAAACGGTAAAGAGCACCGGGTATACCTCACGCCTACTGCACTGAGTCTGATTGAAGAATCTGACGGGTATGTTTTTCCTTCCCCACGCGAAGGCAGGCCCATAGGCCGTAATTGTCTTGCGCAATTGGTGAGTAGCAAGATGGAGAAAAAGATCTCTGGGGAAAAAGAAGCGAAAGAGATTACAAAGATGCCTTACTACGGCATGACGCCTTGGACCCCTCACGATCTCAGAAGGACTGCCCGGACCATAATGGCGAGAATAGGCATTCCGGATGAACACGCTGAAGAGGTGCTGAATCACACCAAGGAAGGGATAAAGAAAGTTTATAACAAATATAAGTACGATAAAGAGAAACAGGCCGCTCTCATTGCATGGGAGGGTGAACTCATCCGGATCCTAAATCGAGATCAGCAGGATCAATGCCTTTGACTGTTATTTCATCAGGGAACGGTAGCTGTTTTTTTAGTCCATGTTCAGCGTTGCGAAGCCGGTAAGTTGGATGTGGAGACAATTTGATATCGCTGAATTTGGCCGAGACAATCAAACCGCCTCATTGTTTGTTTTCGATTCCTAAATTTCTGTCTCAGGATGTTTCAGTAAGTAACAATTTGATATATAATAAAAACATTCTTGACAGTATCTGCCTTTATGCTAAATTTATATCATATTTCTCTACCCATCTTTACCTCTCCTGAGGAAAGACTAATTCACCGGTTAAAGCCCCGGTGTCTGAAAAGATCGCCACGGCAAGCGATCCATCAAGAGTCGGCGAACCTGGTTGCATCATCGTGAACCCTCGTTACACCGACTAAACAATGCTACGTGAATTGGGTAATCTTTCCGGACCGGACGCCCTGAAGCACTCAGCGACCACACAAACACATTAAATAACACCAGAGGATAGGTGCGTCCTGAATCGGGACCCCTCCTGTTTTTTAATTCTACCGACCCGTTACGGCAATTACGCCGTTCTGGGTTTTTTTGTGCCCAACCATCCCGCTCGGGAGAGACAGATACCGCTCCCACTTGGGCGAATGTCTCTTGTCGACCGGGAAACCAACGAAAGGAGGCAGTCATGGCAAGTCTGAACAAGGTGTTACTCATCGCAACACTGGGAAAGGACCCTGAGATCCGCTATACGACATCAGGGACCGCTGTGGCAGGTTTTTCCGCTGCCACGAACGAGCGCTTCAAGAACAAGGCAGGAGAATGGGAAGAGCGGACCGAATGGCACAGCATCACCCTCTGGGGACGTCTGGCGGAAATTGCCGGCGAACACCTGGCCAAGGGTAAAACGGTGTACATCGAGGGACGCATCCAAACCAGGAAATGGCAGGACCGTGACGGAAAGGATCGCTACACCACCGAAATTGTCGGCGAAAGACTGCAGATGCTGTCGAAAAAGGATAACGGACGCGAAGGCGACCAGGTTCCGGACAGCTTCAACCAGCCACCCAATTCCGGTGGAGACGACTACCCGTTTTAGGGCAATAACCTAACCATCCATAACCATTAACCAACCCGACCGGGGAGACACCAACCCCTGGGGGGTGGTCCGTCTCCTCTGTCCGGGTACAACCGTGAGAAAGGAGATAGACCATGGCATTCAAGAAAGCAGTCAGACAGAGAGTGAAAGCCCGTATCGGCCTCTGCGGTCCCGCAGGTTCAGGCAAAACCATGTCCGCCCTCAAACTGGCATTTGGCATTGTGGGAACTGAAGGAAGGATCGCGATCCTCGATACTGAAAACGAAAGCGCGTCACTGTACGCCCACCTGGGGAACTACGACGTGGACGTAATCAAACCTCCCTTCACCGTGGACAAATACATCAGCGGCATCCGGGAAGCGGAAAAAAAAGGCTACAACCTGCTGATCATCGACTCCCTCTCCCACGCCTGGGCAGGCACCGGCGGCATCCTGGAACTGGTTGACGCCAAAACCGTATCGGCCAATGGCAACAAATTTGCCGGATGGCGCGAAGCGACTCCCAAGCACAACTCCCTGGTCGATGCCATGCTCCAGTCACCACTGCACATCATCGCCACCATGCGCAGCAAGACCGAGTACATTCTAGTTGAAGATGAAAAAGGGAAGAAGGTTCCTAAAAAAGTCGGCTTGGCGCCTGTTCAGCGTGAAGGCGTTGACTACGAATTTGCTCTTGTTTTCGATATAGACCAGGAACGTCACATCGCCACATCCAGTAAGGACCGGACCGGGATCTTTGACGGTTTCTTCGGAAAACTGGCCGAGGAACACGGGAGAGCAATTCGGGAATGGCTGTATTCCGGAGAGGCTGCCGAGCGACCTCTTAGCCAAGCTGAACAGCAACCGGAAGGCCCTCAATTCATCACCAACGATCAGCTACAGGAACTGGAAACGAAAATCACTCAAGTTGGAGCCAACCGGGAAAAGTTCCTCGCCTTTCTGGGAGTGAAAACACTCGCAGAGCTTCCCTCTGATCAAATGGCCATCGCTGTCAAGGCACTGGACGCAAAGCCCAAGAATGGAGAAAAACCGGTCAGCAAGGTAACCGAAATCACCACCGCCCTGGCTGCCCGACGGATCCCCTTCAAGATGGAAGAAGCAACCGGAGAGGTGCATGCCACACCATCCTACCAGGACACCCCCTCCAAGGAGTTTCTTAAGGCAAAGGGTTTCAGGTGGAATTCCTCCGGCAAGGCCTGGGTCTACAGGGAAGCCGCCTGATCTGATCCCAGTATAATTTGTGCATCGCTGAAACCTGACTCATAGATCACCCACCACCAACCCCGAGGGGGAGACAGACTCCCTTTCCGGGGGCACCCTGTCTCCCTCCGGACCAATCCCGAAAGGAGACAGAAGAGATGAGCAAACTGGTATCGTTCAACACCCAGGCGCTTCTCAGACTGGAACATGTCAACACCAAGAGCCTGGACGACTTTTCACGACCCAGAAGCGAGATGGCCACGGCTTCCGAGATCTGCGGCTGTCACCGCAAGGTATGTCTGCAGCTGACCCTGCCCGCATTACCATCAGCCAAGGAACTGCGTCAGAAGCGGCGAGGGCATATCTTTGAGATTGACCAGGCCGAGCGTTTTAGGGTGATGGGATTTAAGGAAGTGCTGCCTGCGGAATTCCCGAAAGCCACCGGACCCTGCTTCACCCGCCAGCTGGTCGTCGAACACCCTGATCAACCCATCGGCTCCCACCTCGACTTCGTTATCAAACACAAAGACAACTCAATCCAGATCATCGAATGCAAGACAACCAACGGCATACCTGTTGAGCCCTACGGCAACTGGGTGGATCAGCTTCACATCCAGCTGGGACTCATTGCGGTCAGGTTCAGCGGGCACGAGATCCGGGGGAGCATTATCGCCTCAGATCTCTCCGCCGGTGAAGAGGAGGAATTCAACTCCTTTTCCCCGGACATGACCCTGCTGGATTACTACGTGGAAAAGGGCAAGGAACTGATAAAGGCCAAGGCCGGCAGAATCACACCCGCGACTCTGCCCGGCATCCTCTGCGGCTTCTGTTCCTACCGCAGTGGTTGCCCGGCTCACAGGGATCAGGAAATCCCCCTGGAGGTAACCGAGCGCGTTGCCGAGTATGAATGTCTCGACCGGAGAAAAAAGGACCTGGAGAAAACCCTCGACCCGATCAAGAAGGAGCTGATCGCCTTCTTCGGCAAGAGATTCCAGGGTGTCACGGAAGACGGAATCGCCGTGACGACCACAACCATCGCAGCGGGTGAAAACGTTGACGCATCAATGCTCAAGGCGGATTTCCCGGATGTGTACAAAAACTGCAGCAGGCCCAAGGCAGGCTACACAAAACTTGAAGTCAGGAAGCTCCCGGTGCAGCCACTGGCGAAAGCTGCCTGAAAACTCAATTAACCTTCAACCCCCTGGGGGCGGACTCTCTCCCCCTGGGGATGGTCCGTCTCCTACAAACGAAAGGAGAATGACCATGGAAGGAATGATGCTGCACCGCGGTGCAATCGAAGTGAAACGGCACGACCTGGACCTGATTGAACTGCCCGAAGAGACCGAGAGTTACCAACCGGTAAGCCACTATCAGCTGACCGACCGGCTCCTGACCATCAGTAGGGACATCCTCACCGATTACTGCCTGGTGGGGGAGAAGTACGCCCTGGCCCGTCAGGGACAACAGCTGTTCGCAATGCTCCAGTTCAAGAAGGAGGAAGCGGATCTGGGCCTCTGCATTGCCTATCGCAACAGTTATGACCGCTCCATGAGTGTCGGCATGGCCATCGGCGCCAGCGTGTTCATCTGCGACAACTTGGCTCTCACCGGCGACATCGCCGTGATGAGGAAACACACCAAGAATATTTGGACCACCCTGGAAGACCTGGCCATCTCCACCATCTACAGAAGTAAGAAGAACTACCGCACGATCCAGATTGCTGCCGACCGGATGGGGGAAATCCCCTTTTCCAACGCCGACGCCTTCTCAACCCTGGGCATCCTCTTCGGTCAGGACATCCTCAGCCCGCGCCAGATTCCGATTGTACGGGACGAATGGTTGCGTCCACGTCATGATGTCTTCCGGGAGCGGAGCGCCTGGTCATTCTACAACGCCTGTACCGAAGCCCTGAAAAGCTGCCCGCCCAACGCCATCATGGAAAAGCATATCAGGCTCCATGACGAGATGGGGAAACGGTTGCAGTTTGGTCAATTGGAGGCGTGAGTTACGTGACTTGAACATGCCATGAAGTTAAAACAAACCCGTGTCGGGAGAGAACAGCACTCCCGACCGGGACGTCTGTTCTCTCCCGTTGAAAGGAGAGCACGATGAAATTTCAGGAGATAGATCTGTTCGGAAATTCAACTGATCCGCAAACACGAAGGATTGTTCTGAAGAGAATTGAAGCTCGCTTCAAGACTGAAATCATCAGGGAGGACGCCCCGGACTGGGTTTCCAAGCGCTTCACGGAAGCTCGGCAGGTTTTTGAGATGTTCCAGGACCTGCGATTGGAGGCGAAAGAACACTTCATTACACTCCACCTGGACGGCAAAAACCGGATCGTCTGTTTCGATCGGGTGTCTGTTGGCTCATTGAATCAGAGTATCGTGGTCCCCAGAGATTTGTTCAAAACTGCCTGCATGGTAAGTGCGGCGGCCCTGATTCTGATGCATAACCACCCCACCGGTGATCCGTCGCCGTCCCGTGAGGACCTGGATATCACCAAGCGTATCAAGGAGTGTGGTGATCTCCTGGGCATCAGGGTCCTGGATCACATCATCATCGGCGACAGCTACCTGAGTTTTGCTGAACGGGGGCTGATTTGACCGACTGGCAGGGGCACGAGTCCTCAGTAGGGGGCTTGGTCACTGCCCGATTATGGCCAAGGAGGTTATTAATGAGCAAACTACAAAATCTGATTGCAACAGAACCCACCAACGAAGAACGCGCCGGCCGGATCGACACGGTCATGCAGGCTTACTGTCTGACTCTTGAAGGTCGTGATTTCGACGGTGACGAAGATGACGTCAAGGATTTGCTTGCTGACCTGATGCATTTCTGTGAGCGGATGGAAATCGATTTCGATGAAAATCTCCGCGTGGCCCGTGACAATTTCGAATACGAAAGGGAAGAGGAAACCGGCATATCGAATCCGCTGTGATTCTCGATCAATCAGCGAAATGGGGGGAAACCGTGAGTATGAAAACCACACGTCCGGTTACTGTGCCGGGCTTCACCATTCAACGGCGGTCGCATTGTGGCAAACTCTTTGTGACCGTCACAACCCAGGAAGAAAAACCATTCGAGGTCTTCATCCGCTTCGGCAAGGCCGGTGGTTGCGGTTCAGCAATGGCCGATGGCCTTGCCCGGCTGGTCTCCTACGGACTTCGTTCCGGATTAGAGGCTGAGGATGCGGTAAAGGCAATGAATGGGATTTCCTGTCATCTGGGTCCGAGAACCTGTCTCAATGAAGTTGCATCCGCGCTACGGCTGGTAATAACGCATCTGGAAACGGGTGAGGACATCAACACCCTGATTGAGGATGAGGAGTTTGCTGCCGCGAACAGCGTAGAGGTCATGCAAGCAGGAAATGAAACTTCCGTCATTACGGTAGAACGTGTCTGCGGTCTTCAGGCCGGGTGATGTCCATCCCGCCTGGAAAGGGCGGCCCGCTTGGGCCGCCGATTTAATTGTGCGCCCGACAGGGCGCGTGGCGCGCAAGCGCCATCGAATCAGCCATGGTAGCTGATTTGTGACTTGGAGGTGTAAGTCCTCGGAACAGCCGACAAGGCTGTGAATCATGTGGGGTGTAAGTCCCCATACCGTCAATTGCCCGAATCGGACGGTTAGCATATCCGGGGCACGGTGAGGTAACAAGCCGTGAGGTGTCCGGACGTAAAAGTCACTGCTGCTCAGCCAAGATAATTGGCTGTGGTAGGAGCAACCAGAGTGGCGAGCAAATCTGCGGGTTTAAACATTAGTGAATGACTGTAGCTCCGAAATCACCTCCATACTGAAGTTGCTATAGTATGAATTATGCTTTGCACCGACCGGTTGAGGACTCCGGGAAGGCCGTAGTTCTGTGGGAAGTAACGGGCGTGTGCACCACAGGAGCAGCCGGGGTAAGGGTCTAGACACGTAGAGAAAGATTTGCAGAGATAACGTCGGGAAGGTCCATCATCCAGCAGGGATTCGCAACAACCTGCATGGACTCTTGGCACAAGGGAAAACCGAGGCCTAGAGAGGATTTTGGACTGGCGCATGAGTTCGAAGTAGCGATGAGGGAAGGGTAATGCCTTCCTATGTGGCCCCTGAGGTCACACCGCAAGGGATAATACCCTGAGCGGGCGAAGGGGCTCTCGGTGAATGGTGGGCATATTCAAGGAAGTTGTCCGTCCTCAGAGATGGGTAGCAACTAACTCCGTAGGGATCTTATCCCATGAGTATGTCGAGCTAGAGATATAACCGTTCCATCAAGGGGAGTACGTGGGCGAACGCTTAACCCTCGGGTAAGACGGGAAGGTTCTCTTGGGATATCTGAATCTGGTTAACAGTAATAAGAGAGATGATATAAAAACAGATTTAAAAGCATCGAATATGACCACGGTCTCAAATGCACCGAATGATTACTTCCTGTTTCATCTCCCACACGTTCATCGGCTCGCCAGGCACCCCTCTTTTTTGGGGAATGACAATAATTGGAGGTTTGAGACATGAGAATTATGTATATTTGCTTTATGGCTAGCTTGTTGTTGGCAGGGACTGTTTCAGCCAAAGTGGCTGAAATACCAAAAGATACGTTTCTGTTATTCATTCCAGAAAGAGCGTGAAATCTTTTACTGGTGCGACTGTCAGCACAGAAAATCTGGATTAAATCATACTGGCTGGGATGGTCGCGCCAACGGCAGTCAACAAGCAATCGTGGTTGTATGTCGTTGTAACGGATAGAAAGAAAATGGATGCCCTGGCAGCAGGACTGCCGAACGCACGAGGTATAGACAAGGCCGGAGCTGCCATTATTGCCTGTGCGGAACCGGAGAAAGCCCATATGCAGAATAAAATTTTGCAATTATCGACGCATCGCTAGCAAGTGAAAACATTCTGTTAGCTACCGACCGCTATTATTCCATTGAACGTCATATTGGTCGCTGTCCCAACCGGTGAAGATAAGCCAAAGAACAAATACCAAAAGGATAAAATTCACTGGGGCAAATGGTAACTCTTGATATTTACACATTGCCTATTGAATCAGCGTATCCATGGCCTTTTTGAGGTGGCCTATACATTTTTCTGTGCGGGAGACCACAACAATTCCTGACACCGTCACCGCATAGCCCTTGCGTCGATCCTCATCGAGATCGTAGCCGATGATCGCTCCGTCAGGAATCACCACACTCTCGTCGATGATCGCCCGCCTGATCTTGACATGACGGCCTATGGTGACGTTTTCGAAGAGGATCGAGTCTTCCACCAGGCTGTAACTATTGATCTTGCAGAGCGGCCCGACAATCGAGCGACGAACCGTACTGCCGCTGGTGATGCAGCCTCCGCAGACGTAAGAATCGATGTTCTGACCGCGGCGGTCATCATCGTCGAACACTGTCTTGGCCGGCGGTAGATTGCCTTGGTTGGTCAGGATTGGCCACTTGTAGTTGTAGAGATTCAATTGCGGCGAGACATGGATCAGGTCCATGTTGGCCTCGTAGTAGGAATCGATGGTTCCGACATCCTTCCAGTAGCCCCGCTCCTCGGCCTTCATGCCGGGGATCACGTTGTCATTGAAATTATAGGCGAACACCCGATCACCGCTCTCCAGCATCATCGGGATGACATGCTTGCCGAAATCCAGATCCTCATATCTCTTTTTGCCTTCCAGCAGCACATCGATCAGTTTTTTTGTAGAAAAAATATAGTTGCCCATGGAGGCAAAGCAGCTTTCCCGGCCAGGAATAGTTTCCGGTACGTTGGGCTTTTCGGTGAACGCAGTTACCCTCGTTTCATCATCAACGGAGAATACACCGAACCGCTTGGCCTCCGCTGCAGGAACCTCCAGCGCGGCAATGGTGATGTCAGCCCGGTTTATACGGTGGTAGTTGATCATCTGGGCGATGTCCATCTTGTAGATATGGTCGCCACCGAAGATCGCCACATATTCGGCCTCCGAGGACTCGACAAAGCGTAGATATTGGAGAATTGCATCGGCCGTCCCCTTGAACCATTCCTCGCTTTCGCTGCTGGTCTCGGGCGAGATAGCCACGAAAAATTCATCCAGGCCTGTCCACTTACCCCATGATTCCCGGATATGTTCGATTAATGAAAAAGATCGGTACTGTGTTAGAACGTAGACCTTCTTTATGCCGGAATTGAACAGATTGGAGAGTACGAAGTCGATGATCTTGTATTTGCCGCCAAAGGAAACGCTTGGATTAGCCTGGTGCAGTGTCAGAGGGCTAAGCTGTTCCCCCTTGCCGCCTGCCAGTACCATGGC
>JACAAY010000080.1 GCA_013377095.1 Desulfuromonadales bacterium | reverse complement strand
GCGCTGATCAGTTTTTCAATCGCGGAAGATTCAGATTTTTCCGTTTTTTTCTGCTGTTTGTCTTTTCTTGTTTCCCGGCCTTCACCCTGCTCCCTATCGTCTCTCGGATCCTGCTCCTTCATATCCCTTGGTTGCACCAGCGCAGTTTCATCTGACCCAAGCCTGGCCTTCTCAGGATTGAGAAGTTTAGGCTGCTCGGTCTTGGGTAGAATTGGTGTTGTCGGCGCAAACTGCGGTACTGGTGTAGAAGTGGAAAAAGGTGAGGCGCTGCTCTCGGATTTCTTCAAGAGATCCTCAACCGACGTATCGGCTGCGACGCAGCAAACCGGCATATGCATGGCAACGAGAACGATGAGCAAGCAAACGGAATAAAATGGTATTTTCACGGATTTCCTCTGGAAAAATGTATGAATTGAAACATGTGGTGAACTGAGTTCCTACCTTTGTAACATTGAATGAAAAAGAATACCAAAGCTTGAAAAAAACACAAACCATTTCCTTGCGAAAGAATAATCGGTGTTTTTGAATGGAATTCAGGCGGTCGTTTCTTTATAATAATACTCAGCATCACAGTGACCTGTCAAAGTATTCGAACAGAACCAGAGAAAAACCTAACCCAGTTGCAATTTTGTATCTCTGCCCTATAGTTACATTTGAACTATTGAGAAGGAGCCGGTCGCCTATGTTCAATAAACGGAGACTCATTGTTTTTTTCTGTGATACGTCGCTCGTTGCGCTATCCCTGACGCTGGGCTTCCTGCTGCGCTTTGACTTTTCCATTCCGGCTGAACAGACAGATCTGTTCTGGCAGTGCCTGCTGGTGATGGTTCTGGTCAAGCCACTGGTGTTTGCCGTGATCGGTTTCTATCAGAGCATGTGGAGCTACGCCTCGCTGCATGACGGCGTTCAGATCCTCAAGGGTGTTACCCTGGCCTCGTTCCTGGCGGTATTTGCCATTCTGTTCCTGAGGCAGTTTGCCCCGATCCCCCGTTCCATCTTTCTGCTCGACTATTTTCTGCTCCTGTTCCTGATTACAACCAGCCGCCTGACCTGGCGCGTATGCCGTGAAAATTTCAGAGTTGACCGCAACAATGACGGGCCGAGAACACTGATAGTCGGAGCCGGAGCGGCCGGCAGCCTTCTGCTCAAGGAGATCTGCCGCCATCCCCGCAGCGTGTACAACATAGTCGGTTTCGTGGATGACGATCCTGAAAAAAGGGGCATGAAACTGCACGGCATTCCCGTACTCGGTACGTCTAAAAACCTCAAGGCACTGATACGCTTCAACGAGATTGAGGACGTGATCATGGCCATGCCGTCGGCTGATGGCAAGACCATTCGCGCCATTGTGGATTCCTGTAAACATGCCCATGTGAAGTTCAAGACGCTGCCCAGCATCGGCGATCTGATTGATGGAGATTTTTCCATATCCCAGATCAAGAACGTCGAGATCGAGGATCTGCTGGGGCGTGAACCTGTTGACATGGACAAACAACTGATCGGTGGATACCTGACCGGCAAACGGGTGCTGGTGACCGGTGCCGCAGGGAGCATCGGCAGCGAGATAAGCCGTCAAATCGCCCAGTTCAGCCCCGAAAAGCTGATCCTGTTCGACCAGGCTGAGACGCCACTGTACGAAATAGAAAAGGAACTGATGGCCCGTTTTCCCGTGCTGAAAATTCTGCCGTTGATTGCCGATGTCCGTGATACTGCCATGGTTGAAGCGGCCTTCAAGGAGTTCTCCCCGGAGGTTGTCTTCCACGCCGCAGCCTACAAGCATGTCCCCATGATGGAGTACAATCCGGCCCAGGCGGTTCTGAACAATGTCTTCGGCTCACGGAATGTTGCCGATGCCGCCCATCGCTTCAAGGTGCTCAATTTTGTGATGGTTTCAACGGACAAGGCGGTGAATCCGACCAACGTGATGGGGGCCACGAAACGAGCGGCTGAAATCTATATCCAGGCCCTTTCCCATGCGAGCGCCACCAAGTTTACCACCGTCCGCTTCGGCAATGTGCTGGGAAGTAATGGAAGCGTTATCCCGCTCTTTAAGGAACAGATCGCCAAGGGAGGTCCGGTGACGGTCACCGACAAACGGGTCATTCGCTATTTCATGACCATTCCCGAGGCAACCCAACTGGTCTTGCAGGCCGGCAGCATGGGCAATGCCAGCGAAATCCTGGTCCTGGACATGGGTGATCCGGTGCGGATCGTGGATCTGGCCGAGGACTTGATCAGGCTTTCGGGCCTGACACCCTATGAGGATATCGACATTATCTTTACCGGACTACGTCCGGGAGAAAAGATGTTTGAGGAACTGCTGCTCAACGGCGAGGGGATCATGCCCACCGCCCACAAGAAGATCAAGGTATTGTCTCCACTTACAATCGAACGGGAACCGGTTACAAAAGAACTTGATCTGCTCTTCGCTGCTGCCCGCTCCAACAATCTCAAAAACCTGATGGAGTCGCTGAAACGGCTTGTCCCCGAATTCAAACCGGTCTATAGTTTCGCGGGGGAGGCGCCCCACTCTTTCCAGCGGGTCAGACACGACCTCTTTCCCCTGCCTGCAGACGGAAAGGCCAAAATTCTGCCCTTCAGAAAATAATATTCTCCCACCTGTCCAGCTTCGAGCAAACTCATATGCTGTGCGCATGGCACAGAAAATCAGATGGAGGACTATGAAGAGGCCTCACGTAGTATTGTGCAGAGTAAACGTTTACCCGCTCATCGGCGTCTTCTTCCTGTTGCTGCTTCTTTTTGCAAGGTCGGCGGAAAGCGCCGAACCCGCCTCAACCAATATTCCGCTGGACAGCCCCGTCTACCTCTATCTGGACAAATTGATCGGTCTGGGCCTGATAACCTCCGACATACGCGGTATCAAACCCTATTCCAGGGCTGAAGCCGCTCGCATGGCACTGGAGGCGGAACAGAACCTTGGAAACCTGGAGGGAAAAAAAGGGCGATTTGCCGCTGAACTTGTGCAACGCATCAAGCAACTCGCGACCCGCGAAGTATCCCTCAAGACCGGCATGGATGAAGTTTCCACTTTTTCATTCACACCCATTGCGTCGGCACGTTTGCGTTCCGTTTATCTTGACGGAGTTGCACGCAGTTACGAGCGCCCCGTGCATGATCCGGGCAATGATGGTGTATTCGGTATCGGCTCCGGCCTGCGGCCGGTTAACCCCTACCCTTCCCCGGTTCAACAACATGGTGTCGAGGGAACGCCGCTCCTGGAAGGCAATGAGGGCGCCCGCTATCTGAAGAATGTAAACGTGCAATTCCAGTTTTCCGCAGAAGCCCATCTGACCAGATATGCGGCGGCCCTGATCGAACCGCTCGTGCTGTACCAGCGATCAGGCAGCACTGAGGTCTACGTGAACAAGGGCTATCTCAAGCTGGGAGGCGGGAGCTTCGAGCTTGAAGTTGGACGGGATGCCGCCTGGCTCGGCCCCGGTACCCGCACGGCCATCACCCTGAGCAACAACACCCGTAACCTGGACCTGGTAAAACTGTCCAGCCCGGAACCTGTTTCAGTTCCCTACCTGGGCGCGCTCAAATATGCCCTGATGGTGTCACAGCTGGACCGCACCGACACCAACGGCGTTGTTCGCCAGCCCTGGTTCTATGCATTCAAGCTTGCCGTCAAACCGACCAACTCCCTGGAGATCGGTCTTAACCTGGGACGCCAGCAGGGAGGTACGGGGGTCAACAACAGCTTCGGCGCCACAGTTCGTGGACTGCTGGGTGGTACGGGCGCAGACAATTCCAACAGCGTGGCCGGTTTTGACATTCGGCTGCGGATTCCTCGCTGGAACAACATGGAACTGTACGGTGAACTCTCCGGCGAAGATGCCGCCTCCTTCTGGCCGATCGTCGAGAGTTACGTGGCTGGAATCTATCTGCCCAACCTGACCTCCGACGGCCGAAATGAACTGCGCTTTGAATTTTATTACGGCAACAACATCCTTTCCACCAACGGCACCTTCCCTGAGGGCTACATGTACCGCGGCATGAATCTCGGCCCTTTTCAGGGTGGAGCGGCACAACAGCTGTCTTTGCGTTTTACTCATTTTTTCTCGCCGCGCAACTACCTTTCACTCGACTATATCCGTACCGTGCGCGGCAATCAGGGTACCGTGAGGGTGAACAGACTGGGTAGCTTTGATCCGCTAGGAACCATGCAGGCGGAAGAGACAGCCAATGCCGGCAGAATATCCTGGAGCTTTCCCGTATCAAAAGGCCTGGACATGCATGCGATGTACGGTTTTGAAAGAATTGAAAATTTCAATCTCAGGGATGGGGTTGGTCAAAACAACCATCTGATCAAGATTGATCTGGGGTATAACTACTAACATCGTTACCCGCCAATCTTTTGTGAGGTAAGCCCCACCTACAAAAGGACAAAAACAATCTTTTTTGTTCTCTCGGCCTTACAAAGTGGTATTATAGAGGTGCGAGCAGTTTTTCTCGTCGCGAAAATAATATACAAAAAAAGGGGATCACCATGAACCTCATTGAATGCACCATAAAAATGAAAGAAGAAGCAAAAGCCCACTATGAACGGCTGGTTGAAGCGGTCAGCGATAAAGACATGAAACGTGTTTTTTCCCTTTTAGCCTCTGCCGAAGAAGAGCATCTGCACATGCTTCGGAATATGAAAGACCGTATTCTTACGAAAATGTTCGACGATTTTGGAGTGGATGAGAGTGTCTGCACCTACAGCCCAAACATTGATTCACATAATATCCGCGAGGCACTCCATAATGACCCGGACGCATACCTGCACGTAACGAGAGAAGAGAGGGAAACCATAGAGTTTTTTGAGCAATTGGCACGGGATACCCGCGATGAATCAATGAAAAAACTCTGCATGAGACTGGCACATCAGGAGCGAAAACATCTCAATAAGATAGAAAATATTTATTCTTTTGTCGAAGACCCGCGCACCTACCTTGAATGGGGTGAGTTCAGTAACAATAAAACCCTCTGACAACAAAACCAGTGCTGACACGATCGCTTGACATGAAAAAGAGGCTGTTCCATTCCTGGAGCAGCCTCTTCGTATAAAAACAAACACACGCGTAAAAACACCTGACCTAGGCGCTTTCTTCCTCTTCGGAGGACTGTTCCCCATCCTCACCAGAGGCTTCCTTGGCCTTCTCCAGTTTACGTTGTTTCTTTTCTTCCTGCTTTTTTGCCTTCTCCAGCTCTTTCTGGCGTTTTTGAAATTGAAAATTGGGTTTTGCCAAAGATGTCTCCTTGTTACGTATGATTTTCCTGGAAATGTACAGAATATCCGGATTGATTCGACCGTTCTAGCGTTCCGTACCTGTTCCTGCTTTGGCCAACTCACGGTAGACATTCACCGGCAACGGCAGTCCGTCCCTGACGCGCAAAACAGTCAGATGCAGGTGGCTCGGAGAGCGACGTTTTTCTGCATTGTAACCGCTACGCCCCACAATAGCAAGCTGATCCCCCGGCTTGATGATTTCACCAAGCTTCACAAAAAGCTCACTGTTATGGGCATAGTAAACCAGCAGATCATTGGTTGGGTCGAAAATCCAGATGTATTTGCCCCCCCGAAGTCCGCTACCCTGCTGCCACTCCCGCTCCAGCGCCACGACGATTCCGCCGGTCAGCGAGAGAACCCTGACCGGTTTCCCGCTGCGGTCATCCAGGCAATCCTGATTGCGGTCATGGATAAAAATATCAAAAGAAGGATGCCCACCATGGCGGTTGCCGCTGAAAAAATCATAACCTGAGGCAATATAGCCTTTATTCCTGCCGCCGCCCATGGCTCGCGCATCATATCCGGCAAGGGGAAACACCCAGGTATCCTTCAGAAAATCGATTCCGCCCTTTCGGTAGTATTCACCGCGCAGCTCCGCCAGCAGGCGTTTCAACTCGCTCCGTGCAGCCACCCTGCCAATTTTGCCATCACGCACCAGACTGTTCAAGGCGTTGAAACGTTCCGCTGGTGAAGACAAGTCAAGAACGGGCTTTTTCGTGACAGGAGATTCGGTCAGCTCAGCAAGGTCAGGCTGAGCTGCAGCATGACCGAAAGGGAGATAAACAACGACACCACAGAAAACAAGGGGCAGTACCAAACGGCAATAAAGGTTCATCGGAGATCCATTGGCAGTATATATTCGCAAAAAAGGGTTAAAAAGAATAACATCCTGAAAATTGCGATACAATATAATTAAAGGAATCGGGACTGATCATGCAAATTTCCAAAAAAAATATTCTCATGTTCCTCAAACAGCAGGATGGAGCGATTCATTTCTCAGGAATCCTGCGCGAGTTCGGCGGACGTCATATCAAGCACGAATTGAAACTCATGCTGGATGATATGACCAGCGACGGAGAACTGGTCAGGTTCAAGGGCAACAGCTATGCACTGACAACGGCGGTAAAAAGCCTCCGTGGAAAGCTCTCCAGCCACCGCGATGGATATGGCTTTGTCACCCCCGAAGGGGGTGGCGAAGACATCTTCATTCCCCAACGCCACATGCAGAGCGCCATGCACGGCGACACCGTCGAGGTACGCTCCGAAAGGAGCCGTATGGGTGGCGGGAAACAGGAGGGGCGCATCACCAGCGTGGTTGAGCGGGCCAGCAGCCGCATCGTGGGACGCTACGAAGAAACCCGACACGGCGCCATCGTCATCCCCGAGGAAACGCGACTCAACCTGGTGATCGCCATTCCGCCCAAGGGTCGCGGCAAAACCGAGGACGGCCAGCAGGTGGTGGTGGAAATCAGCTCCTACCCCATCGGCGGCAGACCAGCCGAGGGACGCATCGTGGAGGTGCTGGGCTGGCCCGACGATCCCGAAGTCGAGGTACAGTCGGCCATCCGCCGCTTTGAACTGCCGCACATCTTTGGCAGGGATGCCCTGGACGAGGCCGAGGCCATACCCGAAACCGTCTCGAAGGATGATATGGCTGGGAGGGTGGATCTGCGTTCCCTGGCAACGGTGACCATTGATGGCGAGACGGCCCGAGATTTCGACGACGCCGTCTCACTGCGGAGCGAAGGGGGAAATTTCCGGCTGTGGGTTTCCATTGCCGATGTATCCCACTATGTCAAACCGGGCAGTCCCCTGGACCGCGACGCTTACCTGCGCGGCACCTCGGTCTATTTTCCGGACCGCTGCATCCCCATGCTGCCGGAGCGTCTCTCCAACGGCATCTGTTCACTCAATCCGCAGGTCGATCGCCTGACCATGACCGCCGAGATGCTCTTTGACAAAAACGGCAGTATGCTGGAATCCTCTTTCTATCCCAGCATCATCAAGAGCGCTGCCAGATTGACCTACACCCTGGTGAAGCAGATCATCGTGGACGAGGACCAGGATACCATCACGGCATACCGGCCGCTGGTACCGATGCTGTTGGAGATGAAGATACTGGCCCTGATCCTGATGGAAATGCGCACAAGCAGGGGCAGTATCGACTTTGACCTGCCGGAATCGGAGATCATCATCGGCCTGACCGGACTGACCGAGGGTATCATCCGCGCGGAACGCAACCTGGCCCACCAACTGATCGAGGAATTCATGCTGGCTGCCAACGAGGCGGTGGCAACCCATATCACCGACAAAGGTATTCCCTTCCTCTACCGCGTCCACGAGAACCCCGACCCGGCCAAGCTGATCAACTTCCAGGAATTCGTCTATGGTTTCGGGTATGAATTTGCCCTGAAGGAGGACAGGGTCAACCCGGCCGACCTGCAACGACTGCTGGCCAGCGCTTCCGGCAAACCCGAAGAGAGAATGATCAACTACGCCCTGTTACGCTGCATGAAACAGGCCCGCTATGCTGCGGAAAACCTGAATCACTTCGGTCTGGCCTCCCGCTGTTACTGTCACTTCACCTCCCCCATCCGCCGTTACCCTGACCTCGTCGTGCACCGAATCCTCAGGGCAACCCTGGCGCTCGACAAAAAAAAGATCAGCAAAAAAACAGAGAAACAACTCTCCCTGGCAACCGAAAACCTGGCTGCGATTGCCGAACACACCAGCAAACGGGAACGGGTAGCAATGGAGGCCGAACGGGACATTGTCGAGCTGAAAAAGATCCAGTTCATGCAGCAGCACCTGGGGGAGGAATTCGATGGCTTCATCACCGGCGTGACCGGTTTCGGCTTTTTTGTGGAGTTGGAGCAGCTGTTCGTGGAGGGGTTGGTGCACGTCTCCACCCTGGATGACGATCTCTATTCCTATGTGGAGAACAAACATTCACTGATCGGCCGTAACCGGCGTCGTGTACTGCGCATAGGCGACAAGGCACGGGTCAAGGTGGCGGCGGTTTCTCCGGCCACACGCAGAATCGAGTTTGTGCTGGTGAGTCACACCTCTTCCACACCATCCGTAGCGGTTGCAGGTAATAGCGCTGAAGAATATCCGCGCCTTCCCGTCAGAGGCAAACGTGTACCCGGGGGTATACGAAACAACGCTGTAGCAGACAGGGAAGGCCCGAAAAAAGCAGGCTCACGGGTTGCAGGCAAAAACTCGAAAAATGGGGCGCCAAAGCGTGGTGGCAGGAAAGGACGATGACGTCCCCCCCCTTCTTACGGGAAAGGAGAAGTCACTAAAGGACACAAACCGCCAGTGAAAACGTGAAAAGCCTTGGCTCAAGGCGTGCCAGAATCGGGTACGTATTTTTTCATTTTTCCGCTCGTTGAACTGTAACAGGGAGAACTATGAAATGAAAAAGTATGCAACCCACATCATGGTATTTCTGTCATTCGCCTTAAACCTGGTCACGACCGAATGTTCGGCTGCCAAAGAAGGCTGGAACGAAGGTGGTATCCGTATGGGGATTCAGGCCGGACCAAGGAGAGAGTATTTCCATCTGTATGAGTTGTATGCGGTCTATGGACTGCCATGGGAGTGGCAGCCATCCGCAGGATGGGTAATTTCCTCGCAACTGAATACATCGCTGGGTGCGCTCCATACTGCAGCTGAAACCGGGGTCATCGGTTCCCTCGGAGCGGGCCTGACCATTACCAAAACAGGTTTAAACCTGGTCCCGGAAGCGGGCATCAGTCTCGACCTGCTGGACAAACGGCAGTTTGGACGACAGGATTTCGGCAGTATTCTTCTGTGGGGGGCTTACATCGGCCTGTGCTATCGTTTTAACAACGGTCTCGGAATCGGGTACCGCATTCTGCACCTGTCAAACAACCATATCTTGTATTCCAAAACCACACCCAATCCAGGCCTTGATCTGCACATGATCGGGGCAAGCTGGAAATTCTAATGAGAATAGCCACCGATCGTTTCGGGTTGACCGTTCCGATCGTAAGCGAAGCACTTTCGGGAATCAGGTATATTCCATCTGCAGGATGTATCCGGACGTTCCTGATTCTGCTGGCACTGCTCATCGCCACGTCTCTGGTCCGGGCCCAGGAATTCTATTGCCTGGGCGGCGTCATGCTTAACCCGAGCGACGGCAAAAACTCCTACGCCTGGCAACTGGAATACATCGAGGGGTTTGGAGAAAACCTGGCTCTGGGTGTGGCCTACCTCAACGAGGGACATGTGCCGGATCATCACCGTGACGGAAATGCGCTGCACCTCTGGGCACGCACCAGGCTGCTGGATCACAGACTCTCACTGGCCGCCGGCATCGGACCGTACTACTACTATGACACCATACCGTCCACATCCCGCATAGGCTACAAAAACGACCACGGCTTTGGAGCGATCTTCAGTTCCAGCGCCACCTGGCATAGGGATGATCACTGGCTTTTTCAGCTGCGTACAAACTGGGTGGATAACTTCGATACCTTAAATTCTTTCTCGGTCCTGGCCGGTATCGGATATGATTTTGGGGAACCGGTTGCAGCTCCCCCCGAACACCGGCCACCCAACCTGGAAAGTGAAAAAACAAAAAACGAAATTGTGATCTCTGTAGGTCAAACCATTGTCAACAGTTTCAAATCCCAGAAATCGGCCGCCATTGCCATCGAGTACCGCCGTCGCATATACCCCTACGTCGATTGGACCGGCGCCTGGATCTATGAAGGTGACAGCCGATTGACGCGCCGCAACGGGTTGGCCAGCCAATTGTGGGCTGTCAGGGATTTTCTGAATGACCGGTTATCACTGGGGATCGGAGCAGGGGCCTATTTCCCCATCGATGAGCGTGTACACCAGGTTCAATCGAGACGTTCAGGACCAATCTGCGGCATCATAACCCTGACCTCAAGCTACACGATTATGTCCCCCTGGGATGTTCGCGTTTCCTGGAACCGCGTTATCACAACCTATAACAATGACACCGACGTGATTCTTGGTGGAGTAGGGTTTCATTTTTTGAGTGTTTGCTCGTTTCCGTCCCTTGAAGTGCATTGGAATTCGGTCAACCGGAAGCGCAACAGGCCTTATCCAATGCATCACGCACCTTCCTGGCCAGCATCTTGGGCGACAACGGTTTCTGGATAAGGATACTCCTTTGCTGTTCAACACCTTGCAGGCTAAGGGTTTCATCGGTGTAACCCGACATGAATAGCACCCGCGCATCAGGGTATTTTTTGAGTACGATGTCAGCCAGCTCTCTCCCCCCCATACCGGGCATAACAACGTCCGTCAGCAAAAGATCGACAGGTCTACCCCCCTGCTCGGCACATTGCAGCGCATCGGTTCCGGAGTTTGCACCCAGCACGTTATACCCGAGAGGTTGCAGTGTTGAGGTAATCATCCTGAGAATTGAGGTATCATCCTCGGCAATCAGTATTGTTTCATTCCCTTCACAGGGAGGCTCCGTCACGTATTCTGCTGTATCACCCACTTGTGCCGAGCATATTGGAAAATAAAGCTTGAAAACGGTTCCCCTCCCCTCTTCACTCTCGACAACAATATGTCCCGACAGCTGTTTGACAATACCATAAACGGTGGACAACCCTAGACCGGTACCCTCACCTTTGAGTTTTGTCGTGTAAAACGGTTCAAATACCCGGGATTGGACCTCCGGACTCATTCCCAGACCGGTATCGCTTACCGCTAGCAACACATACTGGCCGGGCGCCACATCCAGATGCATGCTGACGAAGGAGTCGCCAAGCTCAACATCGGCAACCTGAATATCCAGGGATCCCCCCTGGGGCATGGCGTCACGGGCATTGACCACCAGATTCATGACAACCTGTTCAATATGCACAGGGTCTGCAAGTACAGGATTAACAGGCATGTGTGTTTGAAGGGTGAGCGTGATATCCTCTCCGATAACACGCCGAAGCATCTTGGCCATGTTTTCAACGATCGCGCCGATATTCAGAACCTGCAATTCCACGCTGTTTTTTCTGCTGAATACCAGCAACTGACGAATGAGTGCAGCTGCCTTTTGACCAGAATCGTTGATAACCGTGAGACACTCCGTCAGGAATTCTCCACAGCCCGCCCTGGCAAGCGCCATTTCGCTGTACCCTATAATAGCGGTCAATATGTTGTTAAAATCATGGGCAATGCCACCTGCAAGTCGGCCAATGGATTCCATTTTCTGAGACTGCAGGAGCTGAAAACGAAGGTGCTCCTTTTCCTGCTCCGTTTTTGTGGCCGCGGTAATATCGCGTATGACATGTACGGCTCCACCCTTCAGGTTGCTGTTTCCCGGACGGAAATGTGACTTGACCTCCAAGCTGTTCCCCGTGAGCGGGTCGTGAATTCCCTCCATGATTGCCTGAACAGCGTTTTTCTGTCCGTCGGAAGCGGGGAAACCTGAAGATACCAGGAGCGAAAGAAGACGGGGAGCCTGCATGGTGCGGGCAGCCTCGTTCATCCTGGTGATTGTTCCATTACCATCAACGAGGACAATTCCATCGTTAATCGTATTGAATGAGTCCTCCCACTCCTGCTCTGCCTCCCGCAATTTTTTTGAACCCTGTTCAAGCTTGACCACATAGGCAAAGACAAACATGAACGACAATAAGGCATAAAAGAGAATCGGACTGAACCAGATTTGAAAGAAGGTAATCGCCGCATATGACGTGCACAAGGCTACGGCCATGCCACCTGTCCACCCCAGTAGAAGCTGTCTGCCGCTGATCCTGAGAAACAGCAGGAATCCGGCAAGGGCGAAAAAAAGGGAAACCAGGGTTCTTACTGATTCAGGCGCTTCAACAAGATGGTCACGACTGATAAGATTGTTCAGAATATTGGCATGGATCTCAACCCCGCTCATACCGCTCCGCAACTGGGAATACGGGGTCAAAAACCCCCTCTCCAGGCCGTCGGCGGTAACTCCCGCAAGAATGATCCTGTTTGTGAAAAAAGCTGGGGGATAACGGCCTTCGATGATATCAACCATGGAGATATGGGGGAAGGTTCCCGGAGCACCGTAAAAATTGATTCTCCGGGAATCAAACTGAAGGATGTCGGAGCGGCCTGCTTGACCCGGGATGCACGCCGCCGATTCTGTGTGCGGGAAAGGTTTACCGGAAATTAGTTCTAACAGTGCCGTATCGAAAGAGGGGTAGGCATGACCGTTGCGGTACAGCGTATGATATACCCTGCGGACGACTCCATCGATATCCTGCTCAAGGTGGATATGGCCCGCCCGAAACGGTGCGGACCGGGTCTGCCATGCAGGGATATCATGTTCTATGGACAGGGGCAGCACGACGCGTCCATGCCTGCGAATGGCTTCAATGAGATCGTGGTCATCATCGCTCGGCTCGGCCATAAGTACGTCCAGACCCACCACACGTGCTGCTCCGAGTGCATCCAGGAGCTTGACATAGTGCGTACGTTTCAGGGGCCACCTACCCAATCGGCTCAGGGTCTGTTCGTCAATGGCGGCGATCAGGATACGCCTGTCTGGTTCCTCCATCCCGCGCAAACGAAAAAACAGGTCATAACAGTATGAGTCCATTCCCAGGAAAACACCCAGGTATTCCGCTGAAAGGATCAGCGCACAACCGATGGACATAATCAGCAAATATCTGAGCAATGGGGTTCGGAGTGTATTCACTAAATACAACCTCGTCACGGGCTGTTCTCAATAAAGCTACAGCAGGATCAGCAAAATGATCCCGGCAACACCCAAGGCACCACCGGTCGCGTAGGGCCACCAGCGGGTAACTTCAAATGTCTGGGGGAGTGAAAAGGGACCCTCATGTCCTTCGGGATCAATGGTGCTGGTGCGGACATAATACACCCCTGGCTGTTCGGGCGGTTCCAGAGTTATCTCGGGGGTAGTCACGTTCCGGTCAACGAGTGGGCTGCCGAAGATCTCGTCACGGGAGAGCTGAACGTGATAGGTGAACCTGTCACCCTGGTTTCGCCAGCGGATCCGAAGACGGTTTCCATCCAACGCCGGTTTTTCAAGTTCAGGTGATGGCGGAGGAGGCAGCAGTGTAAAGGCGATAGTGTCCGACCAGAGTCCGGAAAAACCGTCACCGGCAACGGAACGAATCCGAAAATACTTGCTGCCCAATTCGGAAAACTTTTGGACATATGCGGTATCCTTCACCTCAACCAGCTTCTCCGGAGTCAGGCGAAACTCGCTGTCATCGGCTATTTGCAGCTGATAGGAGTTTGCATCGCGAACCTTGAGCCAGCGGAACTCGATCGATTTTCCTTTGAAACTGGCGCCGTTGGCAGGTTCCTGAAGAAAAGGTGGCAGCGGATTGCTCCGTATAACGATCTCTTCCGGAGACCGCGGGGGGCCCTCAAGACCCAGTGCATCGATGCTGAGAACCCGGCAGTAGTAGGTACCATCTTCAAGACCGGAAATTGACGGACTTTCACCCGCCTTGAATACCCGTTCGAGAACCGCCTCCCGTCCTTCCTGATCGCGTGACAGTACGAGACGGTGGGAAACGGTACCCTCAATTTTTTCAAATGTCAGTTTGAACGGCATACTCCGGTAGACCGGTTGCCGATCAAGCAACGCCGGTGGATCAAGCAGTTTTCGCGGCTGCATGGGCGGGTTCCCTTTCGTAACAACAGTACCCTCGCCTTCATGCACCACGACAGCCCGCTGCATGGCTTCAACATCAATAACGCCCTGCAAGACTTCGGAAGTCGTCGCGCCCAAGGCACGGGCCGAGACACGGAAATCGGTCCCCCTGGCAACTGCCGTAGCAGAGGGAGTACGGATTTCTATCCGCGAGTCCCGTCCCGTGGCGTGGCGAACTTTCATCACGATTCTTCCCGCGGCAAGGAGCAGACGTTGAAAGATATGATTACTTCCCTTGAGTTGGGATGCATTCAATTCCAGGATTGAATCAGGCTGCTGAAAAAATGAGGTGCCATCCTCAAAAGCCACTTCCACAGCAGCATCACTCCCGGTCTTGATACTGCTCCCCTGTCGGACAATGTCATTGTTCTTCAGGGGGATCCAGTTCATTTTGGAAGAATCCCTGGTCAAGACCTCGGATCTGACAAACACAACTCTCCCATCCATAGGAACCCCCTTGAGGAGGTGAACCGGCACCATCAGCCTCTGGCCCGGTTGCAGGAGATCAGCATTTTTCAAATGGTTAATGCGCCCGACTTCCTGCCAAATGGCAGGATTCTGAAGATATTTTTTACAGATTGAAATAAGGGTGTCGTTCTTTACCACGGTGAGCTCAATAGTGCCGCTGGCAGCGGCTATACCCGGAAGGGTTACGGCACAGATCAGGACAAACAATCGCTCCATGGCACCGCACACATGTGCTTTCATCAGTACCCTCCCCTGACTGGCCACAGCCCCCATCGATACCCAACATGTCCACTCATTTAAAAATCCCCTTTTTTTGCGGCGTGCCCTGTTCCTGAACAGCTCGAAGAATATCCGCTCATAATACAGTGTTACAATAAATTCACAACATAACATTTGTATTGGTTCACCATTATTACCTGGTTGCTTTACCAGGTAGCGCTGTGGTAGGAAGGAGTATGAGCGATGAAAAAGTACTCCCTTTTATTGAGCACCTGGTAGAACTGCGTAAACGCCTTATCATCATCGTCGTTGCGGTGGTGATCGGTATGGGCATCGCCTGGAATTTTTCCGGTGAAATCCTGAATTTCATCGAAAAACCGCTGACCGGCGCAACCTACCTGACCAGTATCAAAAAGCGAATCTATACCGAAGTGAAGTCCCGGGCACCAGCCCTCTATACCCGCTACAAACTGGAACAGGACGTTGCCGCTCCTGAAAAGAAACACCTGCTCAACTACAGCGCTCCCCTGGAACCATTTTTCATCCAGTGCAAGATTTCCATGCTGGCCGGGTTTATCCTGGTTCTGCCGATCGTTTTCCATCAGGTCTGGCTGTTTATCGCCCCCGGCCTGACCCGCAAGGAACGGCGCATGGTGGTCCCTTTTGTCACCGCAGCCACATTTACGTTCTGTGTGGGCGCGATGTTTTTCCTGGTTATCATCTGGCCGGTCATCATCAATTTTTCCCTCTCCTACGAAGCCGAAGGTCTCCAGAGCTGGTTCAATATCAGCGCCTACGTCAATTTCTGCCTGCGATTGATACTCGTCTTCGGTCTGATTTTCGAACTCCCCGTCCTGACGCTGCTGCTGGCACGCTTTGGAATCGTCAGTTACGACCTGTTGGCTCCAAAACGCAAGTACGCCCTGCTGGCCAGCTCAATAATCGCCGCCTTCCATGCCGATCTCATCACCATGTTTGTGATAATGTTACCGCTGTACCTTATGTACGAAATCAGCGTCTGGGTGGCCCTGCTTTTCGGCAAGAAAAAGGCTGCCGCTTCAAACGAGGTAGCTGCCGTACCCTGATGTTGCCAGCCGCTTGACGGAGTCATGACTCCCCTCCCACATCTTTAGGGCCGTACTCTCTCCCAGGAGGTCATCATGGGCAAAAAAATTGGCATTCTCACCGGTGGCGGAGACTGCCCCGGCCTGAACGCGGTGATTCGCGCCGTTGTAAAATGCGCGGTCATCCGTTATGGCTGGCAGGTGATCGGGATTGAGGATGGTTTTGACGGTCTGCTGGATCTTTCCAAGTGCAAACCGTTGACCCTGGAGAGTGTCCGGGGAATTCTGCCCCGAGGCGGCACCATCCTGGGAACCACCAACCACGGCAACCCTTTTTGTTATCCGGTTGAGCGCGATGGAAGTATCGTCCATGCCGATTACTCCGACAGAGTCATCGACAACCTGCGCTCCCTCGGCATCGAGGCGCTGATTGCGGTCGGTGGTGAAGGCTCCCTCAAAATAGCCCTGGATCTTTCAAAAAAAGGGATTGCGGTGGTGGGTGTCCCCAAAACCATCGATAACGACCTGCAGGAAACCGATTTCACCTTTGGCTACAATACCGCCCTGGAAACCGCCACCGATGCCCTGGACAAGCTGCATTCAACCGCTGAAAGCCATCACCGGGTCATGATTCTGGAGGTAATGGGGCGTTATGCCGGCTGGATCGCCCTGGAATCAGGCATTGCCGGTGGCGCCGACGTGATCCTGATTCCCGAGATTCCTTACCAGGCTGAATGTATATGTACCTCGATCAAAAAACGCTCTGCCCGCGGCAGCCGCTTCAGCATCATCGTGGTGGCAGAGGGCGCCTATCCGGCCGGAGGGAGCAGAGTCGTGGCCAAAAAGGGCGACAACGGCAGCACCATCGAACGTTTGGGCGGCATTGGGCACTTCGTGGCACAACAGATCGAGCAGTGTCTGGATATGGATGTGCGTGTCACCGTTCTCGGCCATCTCCAGCGCGGCGGTTCACCCACAACCTTTGATCGCGCCCTGGCGAGCCGTTTCGGCGCCACTGCGGTGCAGATGATCGCCAAAGAGCAATTTGGACAAATGGCCTGCTTGCGGGGAAGAAGCATCATAGCGGTTCCCATCGAAAACGCCACCCGCGACCTGAAGCTTGTCGATCCCGATGGTGAAATCGTGCGCACAGCGCTGGACCTGGGAATCACGCTCGGACGCTGATCACACATTTCCGTGGACCGGGATCAGTTTCCTGTTGACAGTTCCGTCAAAAACCCCTAAAAAGGACTTAAACAGTCTTTTAGGGGTTTTTTACTATGATGGAGCTGACCCGCAAGGGAGAATATGCAATACGAGGTATAGTGTACCTGGCCTCCCGTCCCGGCGATCAGGTCTGCCTTCTGAGCGAAATTGCCGCCGCAGTTGATGTTCCCCAAACATTTCTCGCCAAAATTTTTCAACAGTTCAGTAAAATAGGTCTTGTTCGCTCCTATCGTGGAACCGGGGGTGGCTTCATGCTGGGGCGCGCTCCGGAAAAAATTTCTCTCCTGGAGGTTGTGGAAGCGGTGGAGGGTCCCATCATACCCAACCGCTGCGTCACCGGCGAGGGAGAGTGCAACCGTTCTTCCGCCTGTAAAGTTCATCCTGTCTGGGTGATGGTGCAATCTCAGGTTCGTGATATACTTGCCAAGGTCACGCTGAAGGAGTTGGCCGGCATCTAAGGGTTCTGTTTGAAGCGAAAAAAAATTTGCCTCGATTTCAGACCATAAAGGTCCTTTTCGGCTTTGGCATTTAATCAGCAACAAATCAACAGGCTCATTTGCTCCACATCGTCTCACTTCAATCTATGCAGTACCATTTTATTTTTGCGAAGAGGAGGAAGCATGGACGCATTATTGCTCAGTCGTCTGCAGTTCGCCGTAACCTGCATGTTCCATTTCATTTTTGTGCCACTGACCCTCGGGCTTTCCATCATGGTGGCCTGGATGGAGACACGGTATGTCATGACCGGAGATGAAACCTGGCTGCGCATGACAAAATTCTGGGGCAAGCTGTTTCTGATCAACTTTGCCCTGGGCGTGGTAACCGGTATTACCATGGAATTTCAGTTCGGTATGAACTGGGCCGAGTATTCCCGCTACGTGGGTGATATCTTTGGTGCACCACTGGCCATCGAAGCTACCGTGGCCTTCTTCCTCGAGTCGGTATTTATCGGCCTGTGGATCTTCGGCTGGGACAAGGTCACCAAGAAGGTGCATCTCCTTTCCATCTGGCTGGTGGCAATCGCCACCAACCTCTCCGGCCTGGTTATTATCCTGGCCAACGCCTGGATGCAGAGCCCGGTCGGTTATGTGCTGCGCAACAAACGCGCCGAAATGACCGACTTTATTGCCGTGCTGCTCAACCCCTACGGCCTGATCAAGTTCGGCCATCAGATCACCTCCGCCTACTGTGTGGCCGCTTTTTTTGTGATGGGTATTTCGGCTTGGCACCTGCTGCGCAAAAATGAAATGGAGTTTTTCAAACGTTCCTTCCGGCAGGCAGCACTGCTTGGCTTGGCATCCGCAGTCCTGGTTGCCGTGATCGGCGACCTTTCCTCCGTCAAGGTTGCCCAGGTTCAGCCGGCAAAATTTGCCGCCATGGAGTCGATCTGGGAGACGAAGCAGGGGGTTGGGCTTAACCTGTTTCTGCTTCCCGACGAGAAGCGTGAATGTAATGCCGTTGAACGGCTCTGCATCCCCAACCTGGTCAGCACCCTGGCGTTCCACGATCCCAACGCCATCATTACCGGCCTGAAAGACATTCCCCGTGATCAGCGTCCACCGGTGATGCCGGTCTTCCTCAGTTTCCGCGCAATGGTTGGATTGGGCACCTACTTTATATTGGCCAGCCTGGTGGCGGCTGTGATCTCCTTTAAGAGGAACCCCGAAAACTACCGTTTGTTCCTGACACTGCTGGTATTCACTATCCCCCTCCCCTACATTGCCAACCAACTGGGATGGCTGGTTGCCGAAGTCGGTCGTCAGCCGTGGATCGTGTACGGGGTGCTGAAGACGGCCGATGCGGTGTCGAAAAACGTATCCGTCACCCAGGTTGCCATTTCCCTGGCCGGTTTTACGATTCTTTACGGAGGACTGGGTATTATTGACATTTTCCTGCTGATCAAATACGCCCGAAAAGGTCCGGATAACGATCTATCAGGAATTATCAGCATGGAAAGGGGGGCATAATTCATGGAACCGAATATATTTCAGATCATCTGGTTTGTTCTCTGGGGCGTCCTGTGGAGTTTTTATTTCATGACGGACGGATTTGTCCTCGGCACCGGCTTCATGTCCGGCTTTTTGGCAAAGAACGATACGGAGCGCCGTGTCCTGATCAACACCGTCGGGCCGGTCTGGGATGGCAACGAGGTTTGGCTTGTCACCGCGGGTGGCGCGACCTTCGCCGCCTTTCCCACCACCTATGCACTGATGTTCAGCAACCTGTATACTGCGTTGTTGCTGTTGCTCTTTGCCCTGATCGTGCGGGGAGTCGCCTTTGAATTTCGCGGCAAGATTGACAGCCCGGCCTGGAAAGGTGGCTGGGACAGCGCTATCACCATTTCCAGTTTTCTGCCCGCGCTGCTGTTCGGTGTCGCCTTTGGCAACATCTTCAAAGGCATTCCCATGCGCAATGACTTTGCCAATGTGGACTTTGCCTACGACGGTTCGCTGCTGACCCTGCTCAACCTCTACGGCCTGCTGACCGGAGTGCTGTTTGTGCTGCTGTTCGCGGTCCACGGCTCACTGTACGCCGCTATCAAGACCACCGGTGAGCTTTCCGACCGGGCAGCCGCAATGGCCAACAAACTCTGGTTTCCGCTGCTGGTAGTGGCGGTGGCGTTTCTCGCATACACCTATCCGGCCACGCGTCTGTACGACAACTACCTGAAAACGCCGGTACTGCTGATTATACCGCTGATTGCCGTGGCGTCGCTGCTGCTGATCAAGCTGTGTGCCTCCCAGGCAAAACTGCACAAAGCCTTTCTTTTCTCCTGTCTGACGATTGTTTTTGTCTGCTACACCGGCGTAACCGGGCTGTTCCCCAATCTGATCCCGTCAAGCATTGACCCGGCTTCAAACCTGACGATCTACAACTCTTCCTCCAGCCTGCTGACGCTTCAGATCATGACCGGTGTGGCTGTGATTTTCGTACCCATTGTCATCGTCTACAAGATCTGGGTCTATCGTATTTTCCGGGCCCGCGTCACCAACGAAGATGTGCTGGGCAGCCACGAAGCCTACTGACAACAGGATACAAAACGGTGATCTTCGTCACAATTTGACAACCGCAGCAGGATACTGTATAAGGCTACCATTCTTAAACACCCAAGACAAAGTCTCGGACATCCGGGACTTTGGCATTTTGGGCATCCCACACGAAAGGAGTTTTCAGCCGGATTTTTCAAAGATAGCTCTCAGGCGCTCGCGCCGCTCCGGCAAAGCCGACACAACCGACCCCTTATCAATTATGAAAAAATTTCTTATTCATGCGCTCTGCCTGCTGCCTCTGGCAGCCTGCGAAAACGCGCCCGTAAAGAAGGCTCAACAACCCCCTGCGGCTACGGTTTCGACCGAGTCCGCACTGGATCGTGAAATCAAGAGACTTTTGGAGAAAGGAGTCTCCATGAGCGAACGCAAGCGGCAAATAGCAGTCATCGAAACCACCTTCAAGCGCCGCACCACCTCCGAACGAGCCCGTCAACTTGCCGCACTCTGCTACACCAAAACCCTCGGCACACCTTTTCTCCCCTTTGATCTGGCAGAGATAGCCCTTGTAGAAACCGGCGGCCACCAGCTCTCGGCAGTGGCAGTCTCATCCAAGGGAGCCCTGGGAGTCTGGCAACTCATGCCGAAACGCGCCAAAAGCCATGGTTATTCCCCCAGTGACATGGAGAATGACGAAAAATGCGCAGAGGCGGCTGTACGGGAGCTGTACACAAAGCTTGACATGGCCCAGGGCAACATGGAGCGAGCCAAAAAGTATTACTGCGGTCAGGGAACCCAGGCAAACTACTACCTGCGCAAGCTTCAGAAAGTGCGCCAGGAAATGCTGAGTGAGCTTGATCATCAAACCGAACGACTTGCCATGGGTGACGCCGGAACCAGGACACAATAACATGTTCACCTGCGTCCGCCGGATAGTGCCACTTCTCCTTATGCTGATCTGTGGATGTTCCCTCCTGGTAAAGGAGCCCCAGGTAACAGTTACACAGACCAGTATTATCGGACTGGATACGGCCGGAGCCGACATTGAATGCGCTCTGGCCATTTCCAACCCGAATTCCTTTGACCTAACGCTTCTGGGATATACCTACGACCTGCGTGTCATGACTCTGCCACTGGCCTCCGGCGGCATTCAGGAACCGCTGGCCATACCAGCGGGCAAACTGACCGACATGCGCCTTCCGATCCGTCTCAAATATGGCGATCTACTGGAAATCCTGAAACGGCATCCCGACCCTGATCAGGTTCCCTACCGGATTCAGGCGCGGTTGCACCTCAGCACCCCCCTGGGCAACGTGTGCATTCCGGTTGATAGAAGCGAAACTTTCAAGATTCCTGAAAAATACCAGCCCGGATACTATCTAAAACAGTTGCTCGGCGCTATTTCTTCACCCCGATGAAGGGGGCTTTTTACTTGATATCAAAAGGTTCGCTCTGTTATAAAGTTCACCTGTTATATGCAGAATACCCGATGAGTCACAAGGACATTGCCCGTTGAAGAGGATTTCGTCTCTCGATAGCGCAAACAGCCACCCCTTGCGTATAAAGATGATTCTGTTCTTCCTGACGGCATCCTTTTCCATTATGGCCATAACCGCCATCATTCAGTTTCTGGATCTGAATGGCACTCCATTGACGGGACTCACCTTCAGCGGAAATCATTTTTCCGGCGCCGCACATCTTGCCATTCCACTCCTGATCCTGCTGTACCTCAGTGGTATCGCCCTGTTAGTGTGGCTGATGTCTATAACCACCTCGCTCAACCGTTCGCTGGAGGCATGTGCCGATTTTGCGCGAGCGATTGACGATAACAGGCCTGATGCGCGTTTATCGATAAAGGTGCCGAGAGAAGCGGCCGGACTCTGTTCAGTGCTGAATGACATGGCAGAAAACCTCCACAACCGGTTTTCAATAATCAACTCTATCTGTGGAACTCTTGTTTCCGTTGACAGTTCACTTGATACTATTTTGCACCAGGTGGCTCAATCCGTTCGCATCCATGGCTCTGCCATAGCCCAGGCAACACCTGCCATGGATTGCATGAAAATTTCGACCAAAAACATTTATGAATGCAGCGACCTGCTGGAACACTCTACGACGTCAACCGTCGATGCAACCCGCGAGTTGACAGCAACCCTTCAGCGGTTGGCCAGCAGCAGTGACAACCTGGGCGCCTCATTTGACGAAGTCAGCCTATCCACTGCGGAGATGGCTGCATCCATCAGGGAAATCGATTCCAGCATCGTCAATCTTCTGGAAGCATCCAGTGCAACTGCCTCCTCGGTTGCCCAGTTGGATGTCTCGATCAGACAGGTGGAAAAAATAGCCTTGGATACCTCGACCATCTCCGCAGAGGTCAAAAACGACGCCGAAACAGGCAAACGGGCGGTTGAAGAGGCCATTGCCGGAATGCAGGCCATCCGCACCTCTTCGCGTATCACATCCGAGGCCATGCAGAACCTGTCGCGACGGGTTGATGATATCGGTGTGATTCTTTCGGTGATTGAAGAGGTGGCTGAGCAGACCGACCTGCTGGCCTTGAACGCCACCATTATTGCCGCCCAGGCTGGCGTCCATGGCAAGGGGTTTTCCGTGGTGGCCGATGAGATCAGGGAACTGGCTGAACGGACGAGCAGCTCCACCCGTGAGATTTCCATGGTTATCCGTGGAGTGCAGAATGAAACCCGCCGTGCAATGGACGCCATTCAGCAGGCAGAAAAATGCATCAGCGCAGGCCAGAAACTTTCTCAACACTCCGGAAGGGCACTGGAAAAAATAGTCAACGGCGTCCAACAGGCCAACACAGAGGTGCGCAAAATTGCCCGGACCACCGTTGAGCAGGCCCGGGGGAGTCAGGTCATACGTGAGTCAATGCAGAGTGTCGCGGAAATGGTGCAGAGAATTGCCGCAGCCTCCACGGAACACACCCAGACCAGTGCCCAGA
>JACAAY010000008.1 GCA_013377095.1 Desulfuromonadales bacterium | reverse complement strand
CTATATCAGTCCACTTCCATAATCTTGTACGAATCCATTTCATATTAATCACCCTTCAAAATTATACCACTAAACGGAACTCATGGAAGGGCAATGGATTTCACGATGGTTGTGACAATAGGTGTGGCTGAGTCGAGTTCAAATCACATTCAAGAATCCTGCCACCAGACCAATACCCACATCCTCAATAATATCGTAAATGACTAATTATACACGACATTAAAAGCAATTGCTTGCAGAACAAGTACTATCTTAAGTGATGTGCATTGTTCTATTATTGCGAACTTGTATCGACCATGTAACATGTTTGGTAAATTATATATTTATGCTTTATTTTAATAATTCTTTATTGTAAATAAAAATACACGATGTGTGTTAGAGCCCTGTTGGTTACTTGCTTTAATGAGTAATTCGATGATCTGCCAAATGGGTACTTGTCTGACCTGTAAAAAGGCACCAGAAAGCCCACAATTGCTCCACTAAGGGAGAGTTGTGGGCTTTTTCTGTTTATGACTCTTTTAAAGTATCAGTAATGTGCTGAAGTTATTGCTAAAAAATGGAAAACAGGTAACGTTGTTGTTTAAATACGCGGAGTAAAAGGAGGTGCAGCTGGATAATAATATTGAGTTGATATATGTTGTTGACAGTGGAAAATGCTGCTAAAGTGATGTCTTTCATGACAACGCTTCTAAATAAAAATAAATATATTACAACTGTCAACTTGTATGAAGCTCACGACAATTAAATATGATATTTATAACACCAAAAATGAAAGGAAGAAAAGTCTATGAGAAAGATATTGTTTTTAGTAATGACTCTGGTGTGTATGGGATGGAGTCAAGCATATGCGGATTACTCATTTAGTTTTGGAGGATCAGCACTTGCACAAAATGGAAATGCGTACACGTATGATTTTTCTGGCATACTTACATCATTAACAACAACACCAGATAGTAATGGATATGTTGTTATAACTGGTGGTACATTAACTTCAACAGGTTCTGCTTACAATGGTATTACATTTACAGTAGCACAATTGCAATCCACTCCCTCTGGAAATTATAATGGCTATGGATATAATACCGTTCGCAACACGAATGGAGATGATCTTTTTTATGATAATGTCATAGCTCCTAATTCGAATCCTATTTTACCCTCCGCACAGTGTGGTTTGGATCTTGTTGGTAAATACAATGGTAGAGACATTGTTATATCATTGAGTAGCTCAGGAGCAGGACAATATGTTCTTCAGAGTAATAATACTGGAATAAATGACCCGTATTTAACTGGATGGTCATATGTTGGTTTGAATAATACTACTGTATCGGCCACTGCTACTCCAACACCGGTTCCTGCTGCAGCCTATCTTCTTGGTTCTGGCTTAATGGGTTTAGCTGGTCTTAGAAGAAGACAGAAAATTAACGGCTGAATAGGTAAACACATGTAATGCAATATGAGGCATGGTCACAAAGATCATGCCTTTTCTTATTTTAAAGGAGGTAATTAAATATAATTATACAATCATTTTGTAAACACAATATCACTCACAGTAATCCCACCAGTTCAAAATCTTATTCTTCAGCAGTTTCATACCATTCACCTCTGTTACATTATACCACCATCCTCACGTATTAAGATCAATGCCTTTCCCACCTAAATTAAAGATTAACCCACTTATGTAACAGGCCAAATACCACATCCAAATTATCAGCATTAAAGCTTCAAATTAGCTCTACAAAGCCTTCGCTTACTTAGCGAAGGTCAACATATCCGTTTGTTAACTCATCTTAGTGGAGGACAATTATGACACCGATCTTACCCAGCATCAGTAGAATGACTTTTCAGGAAGCATCAGAGGTAGGGTTACATTCAAGAAGATTGATCTTGGAACACCGAGGCAACAATTACCATCTTAATGCAGGTCTCAGTGACAGCGTACATGTTTTTACATCAAGCGTTGCGATCTATGTTCTGACCACCAACAGAGGGTATGGTTACATGGGACTCGATGCTTACATGCCCAATGAGCCAGATCCTATTAACACAGTATTCCTACATTCAGATTACCAGTTCACAGAAACCCTGGGGTGCAAGTGGAAACATATGTCACCCAGAACAATAGCAACCAAGATGATCAACTATCTCATTTGAAGGGAGAGTGATAATGCCATTATTTAAGTGCAGATTATGCAATGCAGAATATGAGGACTATTGCCCACCAGGTGACTCATGTTTGAAGTGCAAAAAAGGGACCATCAGGGTTGTAGGTACTGGTACAGAACGACTTTCCACAGCACCTGTTGATAATGGTGCTCAATCTGTGGATAACTAGAAAAAATGTTGTGCATTATTGAAGGCTTTTTCGTTTTGCATAATGAATAATCAATCTGTGTAAGTGTCTAATTTAACATGTCAATATCAAATTTGTTCATTAAGGGAAAAGTGTACTAATTTTGATACGTTCCGGCAATAAAAATAATAATGTACAAAGTGGATAACTCGATGATTTTTCATTTCATCAGCACCACCCACCACATCACTACCACCAGTAAGCCCACCTAAGTCTTCCAACTAATTTAACCCATACCAACATAAGCATAATAAGCAAAAAGGGCTTTAAGGCCCTATTTTTGCGTCTAACTCACTAAGGAGACTAAGCCATGACAATTACAACACTATTCGGAGAAGAAACTGTTCCATCTAAGCCAAGGACCATCAAGCTCAGAACAATCAAAGCTGTTTACGAGACCATGACCGTCAAGGAGGACATAACCAACTACCTGAAAACAGGGACCAGATTCACCGCACCACAACAGGTATACGATACATTTACATTTCTGATGAAGGAAACCAAGGAGATGTTTCTTACTCTGCACCTGGACGGGAAGAACCGGATTATCTGCATGGATCTTGTTAGCATCGGTTCGCTTAATCAAAGTATCGTTCACCCAAGACATGTTTTCCAGACTGCACTGATCTCTAATGCTGCGGCGATCATATGTGTACATCAACATCCTTCAGGAGATCCTTCACCATCATCCGAGGATATATCCATTACCAGGAGACTCAAGGAAGCAGGGGAGATCATGGGTATCAAGATTCTCGATCATATCATCATTGGTGATGGTCAATATCTCTCATTTGTGGAAAGGGGGCTGTTATGAGGTGTGAATGCTGCAACAAGACAATTCATCCGGACGAACCTGCACATGGTATCAGGTATGGAACAGCAGATGTAAAAACGGATGTATTCTTACCAGCCAGGGATAGTGCGTGGACGGTGATATGTTCTGCATGTGGTGAAAACATATACCGCATTGTTTACTCCAGCCTGAGCAATACAGCTATCAATCCCACCAGTTACTCCAGCCTGAGCAATACAAGTATCAACCCCACCAGTTACACCACCTTCAATCAATCCAGATAATCATCACCATCAGTAATACCCACCAGTAACAACAATTAATCTAACAACATAACTTTTTAGGGCAACAAGGGCCATTAGGCTCTTTTTTTGTGCCTGTATTCCAGGGAGGAGTGTCACGATGGCAGTATACAAGCGAGGCAATAAGAATGTCTTTTACATGAATTTCACCATCAACGGTGTTCGAGTATTCAAATCAACTGGCAAATTTACCAAGAAGGAGGCTAAGCAGGCAGAGGCAATGGAGAGGCAGAAGATAATGAATGAAGCATCAATGTCACCCCAGGAGAAGGCAGAAAAGATGTTACTGTCTGATGCTGTTGATCATGTTTACAATACTCGATGGAAAAATACCAAGGACGCCAATGGTGCTCAACGTAGAGCATTAAGGCTGGTCGAGCTGATAGGTAACATTCCCCTGGCTAAGATCAATGAAGATGCAGTTCACAAAATGATTCTGATCCTGGAAGCCAGTAAAATTGAGGTGGCAACGATCAACAGGTATCTTGCTGCTCTGAAAACATTGCTCAAGGCTCTTAAACAGCCAACTGACTACATCAAGCTGAGGAAAGAGCGTAGTGGTAGAATTCGGGTTATATCCAGAGAAGAAGAATCGATTGTAGTCAACATGTTACGTAACACTAAGCATAATAGTAGGAGGCATTATTTTCCTGATGTTGCTGACTTGGTAGAGGTGTTGGTGGATACGGGTTGCAGATTGTCTGAGGTGTTGGATCTCCGGTATGACAACATCAATTTTGAAAACAATCTGATTTCTATCTGGATCAACAAAGGTGACAGGCCGAGGAGCATACCTATGACCGAGAGAGTGAAGACCATATTGCAGCGCAGGAAGATAGACGGTGCAGCTAAGCCTTTCACTATTGACAAACATCAAGCTGGCAACGCATGGGACTGGTCACGTAAGGAGATGGGATTTATGAATGATCCAGAGTTTTTACTGCATGCTCTGAGGCATACATGTGCTAGCAGGTTGGTTAATGCAGGGGTGGATTTGTATGTGGTTAAAGAGTGGTTGGGGCATAGCAGTATACAGATAACTGAAAGGTATGCGCATCTTGATCCTCGTAAATTGGTATACGCTGTAGAGGTGTTAGAAGAACAACATTCTTTGAATATCGAGTAATTATAATGTGATTTTGGGTTACATTTTGGTATACAATTTGAGCAGTATTTGCATGAGGTAGCAGCAAACATAAATAATCAATACATATGTGTGTAGGTAGAATAGTCGCTGGTATATTGAATACTTACCCGGCGTTAGGTCTTCAAAACCGGTGAGGGGGGTGAGAAACTTCCCTGGTGGGTTCGATTCCCATGTGCCTCCGCCATAATAATAACAGAGACTTAGGTGAATATGCTTAAGTCCTAAAGCCTGAAACAGGTGTTATGACTCTTCGTACTCTTGCTGATGCTGAGATGACTGCTTGACTGCTTACCTCTGGTCACGAATGACTCAGGACAGCAAGAAAAGTTTCTTTCTACAGAGTGTGTCATTCGGACGTGTGCAGCAGTTGAGCGTTGCAGAATTTATGTTAATGCAACAGCATCGATCGGTTTTATCTACCATTGCCTTCCCAAACTTCAGCAGCAACAAGAGGACATTGTTTTGAAAAATCACAATTCGAAAGATGCAAATGAAAATCTAAAACTTGATATCCCTACACACTTTGCTCCTGCCGGGCGAAAATCCATAAAAGACCTTGATGATGATGTCATCCAAATAGCGACCAACACCTTTATCAATGGACTCATGACCATTGCAAACGGTCTTTTTGCAGTATTAAATGATAAGAGGCAAATCGTAGCCCTCAACGACTCGTTTCTCGCATATATCGGAATTAAGGATTCAGGACAGCTGCTTGGATTAAGACTTGGAGAAAGTGTTGCCTGTATCCACTCCTGTGAGATGCCCGGAGGTTGTGGTTCATCAAATTATTGCTCCACCTGTGGCGCTGCTGTTTCAATAATTACAGCTATGGAAACCAAGCAACCACAAGAAAGAACATGCGCACTTACAATTGAGAAGGATAACCAGAATATTGATCTCTATTTCAATATACGAAGCTGTCCTCTCGTGGTTCATGGTAACCAATATATCCTCCTCTTCTTGCAAGACATTAGCATTCAGCAGTATCGAGCATGTTTGGATCGAAGCTTCTTTCATGATATCAATAACATACTCACTGCACTTGTCGGGAAAAGTGAACTTATATCTCTCCGGAATCAACCATCCGAAGAAAAACTGAAGGAATTGCACAATATTGTCATCAGAATTGCTGAAGAGATCGCAATCCAGAATTCTCTCCAGAACTCACTCGACGTTTCCTACAAACCAATGTATACCGAGGTCAAGGCAAATAGCATCCTGTCAGAAGTTGAACAACTGTTTAAAGATCATCCTTTAGCAGCACACCGCACACTTGAAGTGAATTATGTGCCGGATGAAATTGAAATTATCACTGATTTCCATCTGGCAAGTCGGATTGTAATCAATATGGTAACTAACGCTTTCGAAGCAACTCCAGAAGGAGGTAAAGTAACGCTATCAATTGAACTCAATCAGAATTCTATCTCATTTTGTGTATGGAATGATGGTGCAATTCCGAAAGATATTGCACATAGAATTTTCCAACGTAACTTCAGTACAAAAGGTAATATTGGAAGAGGGTTCGGAACGTATTCGATGAAATTATTTGGGGAACAAGTGCTTGGCGGGACGGTGCAATTCGAGTCGACAGAAGACAAAGGCACAACCTTCAGATTCACACATATTGCCCAGTAAGTGACATATAGACCTGAATTGCGATGATACGGGTGGCTTTCCCGAAGGTCAGATAGCAGCAATCTGTGACCAATTTTGAATTCGTATAAATCGCTCTTTGTTAGCGTATGTTTCCTCATGGCACTTTCTGCCATAGTATGCTTCTGATTCGCGCCATACTTTGGTTCAAGTGACAATTTCTTGCGGGCCTTTAAATCTTCTGTATGGCCTCTTTCAACACGGACAATTTGTACGGTTTCTGGATAAAGCCCGACAAACCCTTGCCGACAAACTTCTGGGTAACTTCATGTTCACTGAAGCCACTGGACATGATCACCTTTACATCTGGTTTGAGCCTTCTGAGTTCACGGAAACATTGCTCGCCATCCATATGCGGCATGGTAAGGTCTAAAATAACAAAAGCGATGTCAGGATGCTGTCTGAAGATTTCAATGGCTTCTCTGCCGTCATTGGCGGTGATTGTCGTGAACCCAAATTCTTTCAACCTTTCTTTGCCAATGCCGCGAATTGACTCTTCGTCATCAACCAGCAGGACTTTCCCTTCGCCTTTCCAGTGGTCTGTGTGATGGTTGTGGTTAAAAACTTCAACGGGTCTGTTGGATGCGGGCAAGAGTATCTTAAATGTAGTGCCTTTCCCAAGTTCACTGTAAACCCTTATGGCTCCTTTGTGACTATTTACAATGCCAAGTACAGCGGCCATACCCAGGCCTCTTCCGGTGAATTTCGTGGTAAAAAACGGGTCGAAGATTTTGGCCTGGGTTTTATCATCCATACCACAGCCTGTATCGGCTACCTCCACGAAAACATACAGCCCCTCTTTAAGATTCTCATCAAGCCAGACGTTTCTCAAATAGCTCTTGTCGCAATCCATGCAACCAGTTGAAATTGCAATGACCCCACTCTTTTCACCGATGGCTTCAGATGCGTTGATAACCAGATTCATGACAATCTGCCTCATCTGGGTAGGGTCGGATTGCACAGTAGGAAGATTCGGGGTAATGTTGAGACGGAGCACCGCCTTTTTTGATATGGAAACCTCCAGCATATGGAGCATCTCTTCCAGCAGACTATTAAAATCTAAGTTTTCTAAAACAAATTTTCCTTTGCCTGAGTACGCCAGCATCTGTTTGGCCAGGTCTGCAGCCCGAATAGCTGCCTGTTGAATCCTCTGCAGGTTATCGATGCCTGTTGATTCTGGTTTCATCCTCATCATCGCAAGTTCTGCGTTTCCTATAATGGATGTAAGAATATTGTTGAAGTCGTGGGCTATGCCCCCGGCAAGTACACCAAGGCTCTCCAGTTTCTGGGTGTGCAACAGTTGCTGTTCAAGGCGGAGACGTTCTTCTTCATGCATATTTCGCTCAAGTTCAGCAGCAGCTCGCACACTCACCATTTGAAGAATTGCTTGAGCTATCTCCTGATTCGCTAAAGGTTTACGGCTCATAGCAGCAATCAGGCCGATTTGTTTGCCATTTGATCCCCATAAAATCGTACCAACATAGCTTTCAGCATTCATATCCTGATGTACTGCATCCCTGGGGAAACGCTGCCGCACTCCATCCGTGTAGCAGCAGACGTTTTTGTCCACCACTTCGCCGCAGGGAGTATCCTTGAGGGTATAGGAAATGTTATCCACAAACTCGCCATCGAAGAAGACTGCAACTGTGCGGGCCGAGAGGTTTCCCGGTTCCAGGGTGTCGATACGGATAAAGTCCATATCCAGACTATCGGCCAGGTAGCGTGCCAGCCGGTGAAAGAAGTCCTCTTCCGAACGAATGGTTGTTGTCTGGGCAAGGAAGGTGAGGCAATCCTCAGTCCGCTTGCGTTTGCTTATGTTTCTGGCGACTCCCATTACTGCCTTTTGTCCTGAAAAATCAATTGTGCAGACATTAAGTTCCACCGGAAATATGGATCCATCTTTGCGCCGATGATTGGCCTCAAAAGTAGTAGAAGAACTTTGCTCCAGAAGTTGAAGGTTTTTTATTAACAAGTCAGATGCACCTGATTTGGTATCAATGTCAGTCACGTGCAACTGCAGCATTTCTCCAAGAGTATAGCCAAGCTCCTGACATGCCTGATTGTTGGCGGCAATAATCTTTCCTGAAGTGTCAGAGATATAGATTGGGTCAGCTACATTTTGGAACAACTCTTTAAACAGCTTTTCGCTTGTTTTTGCCGCCTGCTCGGATTTAATCCGTTCTAAAATCTCCTTCTCGAGCTGGCTGGTACGTTCCTGGATGCGTTCTTCCAGCTCGGCCTGAAATACCTCGTTCTTGGCACGCTGGCTGCGTTCTTCCAGTATGACCGCCAGCATATAGCAGAAATTTTTTAGACAGTCCTCATAGGGCACAAATGCCTCGGCATCCTTGACAGTGAACAGAAGTTCGCCCCGATACGTCTCACCAAGAAAGAGCGGAAACCGAAAAACCGCTTCATCCGACTGTTCCCGGGCAGCGTTGGCATAACAAACTTCGCTGACACCAGGAATATCAAGCAGACCACGGCAGACGAAGCTGAATATGGATTTCTCATCAGGCAGGCTGATCACGATGCTTTGCATGAGCAGTAGCTGGCCGAGAGTTTCTGGTATTAGCATTACCGCCTTCCTGTCCATCATATTTTCGTCATTCTATTGAGTCAGAAATTCTTCCGGTGTGATGCAAAAAGGGTTATGGACCACGGAACCTCGAACAATCATGAGTGGATGCACCTTCAAAACATCCATTATCATGGCCCCATCAAAAGAGCGCGAGTCGTATTGACAAACTGCGGTGACGGGATGATCCCGTAAGAGAAGGGTAATTTTTGATTCATATTCCATCAGACGGTTTCCGCCGCTGATATGTTGGATATCGGGTGTCATCTCGCCGATAACTCTGGCTGCAGGATAGCCTTGTGCAACAGAATCTGTGTAGTATGTAGTCAACAAGCTGAGCATTCGTTCGGGATCAAAGCAGTTGTCTTTAAAGTAAACATCCCTTGTTTTTGCAAGTGTCAGAGCGCCGCTATCGATAACATCATTGCTTGAAATTCCATAGTTTCCAAGAAATTCACCAATGGCCTGTTCTGTAGCGTTGTCAGAAAAACAACAGGCGCGTTCTTTGGACTGCAGACCGCTGAGAATGAACTTGAGGAGTGATGCCTGACGTTCATCGTTACTGCAGAAAATCTGGCATATGTGAACTCCCGGTGGAAACGGCTGGTTGGTAAACCCAAGTGAAATTGTTTGATGGGCGTGTGTCATAGTGCCTTCTCCTTTCACTGCGTGTATGGGGCTTAGATATCGTGATGAATAGGAGGTATCGCCGTTTGCACTGGGTTGGTAAGAATGTATATGTGCGAGGCTCTTCCAGAAACAGTCGTATTTTACCGTATTTCGCCAAGTGCGAAAGCGTTTAAATAATAATATAACTATTCAATTATGTTAGCACACGCAGGTGCCGCAAGCAGTAGTGCTTGGGCGCCTGTTATTGCTGGTACTGGCATGCTCTTGGTCGTATGGTTCCCCCCAAAAAAAAGAGCCGCCCCGGATGGGTCGACTCTACAGATTGCTGCACGAGTGCCGTAATGGTTGCCTCGTTGAACTGCAGCACTATTCCTTGTCTGCTGAACCACATTTTATTTTAGCGGCTGGGCATTCGAGGTAGTTGTATCCTGGATGTTGGCTCAAGAACAACTCGCCAGCGTGAAGTTCTTCTGGAGTTCGGCAGGGTGCAAGCATCCATGAGCCGATGACATCGGCCGCATGGGTCACGAGAGACATGTCGAATGGATTGTTCGGATCCAAAATCACGTCTGTCGCAGTAAAATCTCCAGACACATCATCAGCTACAATCCGGAGAACCGGAATACCGTCTTTTGATGCCGGGCTGTCAGTGGTGAGGTGGGCGGTTCCGCCTTCTTCGTCCTCAACGATGAGATAATTCATAAAATCCCCTTCTGAATGAAATAGATCTGGTCAAAATAAATCCACGCGCAGGATCTGTCCATAAAATAGTTTATACATGAACCAAACAGAGCTGATTAGCTTGTTCGTGGTGGACGCTGATGTCGGGTCATTATTTATATGGGAATAGTGGAAAACGGTATATATTTCATGGCAGACCTGCTAGGGATGGTTTCATCATGTCGGAAGAAATTGAGCAGAGGGGATGACCGTGGAGACCGAACGTTACAAATTGATTCTGGATGTTGCGACCGAAGGCTTCTGGGATTGGGACCTGAAAACAGGACTGGCCTATCTGAGTCCGCGGTTTTGCGAGTTGATCGGCTATTCACCGGACGACACGATCTTTGACAGCACCTTTATAAAGCAGATTGTACATCCCGATGACCATCAGCAAGTCTTCGGAGTATTCATAGATCAAATACGGGAAAAACGGAACGCCTCAGTTGTCGAGCACCGCATAATTGCCAGGGAAGGAACGGTTCTCTGGGTAGAATCCCGGGCTAAGATTGTCGAATACGACGAACAGGGCGGGCCCTCCCGTTTGGTCGGGACAATTGTCGATATCACAGACCGCAAACAGGCCGAACTTCGTCTGCAGAAGAGCGAAGAAAGTTTCCGGTTGACCTTCGAGGGGGCCTCCGACGCGATTTTCTGGGCAGATGCCGCCACCGGAATGATCATTAACTGCAACAGGGCCGCTGAGGAGATGCTGGAAACTCCCCGCGAGGAGATCATCGGCAAACACCAAACCTGCCTGCATCCGCCGGATCTGGCGGAGCATTTTGCCAACCAATTCAAAACAACCGTCGCACTGCATGACCAGGTTGACAATGCCGAGGCGATCGTTCTTTCGAAAAGCGGCAGGCGAATCCCGGTCCACATCAAACATTCACTCACCAGCGTCGGAGGAAGAGACATCATGCTCGGGGTTTTCAGGGATGTCTCCGTGCAGAAGCAGACTGAGGAGGAACTGCGGCAAAGCCACACGATGTTGAACAACCTTTCGCTTCAGGTGCCCGGGGTCCTGTTCCAGGCGCTCATTTACCAGGATGGCCATATCAGCATCCCCTACTCCAGTGAAAAACTGAATGAAATTTATGAACTGTCGCAAGACTGTGTACGGAAAAATGCAACGGCAGTTTTTGAACGATTCCATCCCGATGACCGAGACCGGATTTTTGCCGGTATATTCGAGGCAACTAAAAATCTCACCAGGTGGGAATGTGAATACCGCGTGCTTCTCCCGCGACAGGGAATGAAATGGTTGTACGGCGCGGCTCTGCCCCAGAAGCTGGATGATGGTACCGTCGTTTTCTACGGTATCGTAATGGACATTAGCGAGCGAAAACAGACCGAGGAGACGCTCAGCCACTCCCAGAAACTACTCTCCAGCATACTTGAAAATGCCCCCTTGGCTTTTTTCGTCAAGGATGTCATCGACCAGTTCCGGGTGATACTGTGGAATCGGTCGGCTGAAAAGATCTTTGGTATCCCGGCTTCGGAGATGCTCGGTAAAAACGCCCATGATCTTTGGCCCAAGGAACAAGCGGATTCCTTCCTGGCCGACGACCTTGCTACGGTTGCTTCACGGGTGCTGTCGGATATTCCTGAAGAGGTGAGCAGACACCCTGAAAAAGGAACCATCTATCTGCACACCCGCAAGATTCCCCTGATCGACAGCAGAGGCGACGTCAGCCACATCGTCGTCATCAGTGAAGACATCACCGAGCGCCGCATGATGCAGGCCGAACTCGTGAAAAGTCATAAGCTGGAATCCCTGGGTGTTTTGGCAGGAGGGATCGCCCATGACTTCAATAATATCCTCACCGGGATCATCGGCTACATCTCATTTGCCCAAAAGTTCCTTGATGCGTCCCACCGATCTGCGGCAATACTTCTGGAAGCGAAAAATGCTGCCTATCGTGCCGCGGAGCTTGCCCGTCAGTTGCTGACATTCGCCAAGGGGGGCGCGCCGATCAAGACAGCCGTTTCAGTGCAGCACATCATGAAGGAGTCGGCTTCATTTGTGTTGCGCGGCTCCAATGTATTGTCTGTCATTGAATTGCCCGACGACCTTCCTGCTCTTGATGTTGATGAGGGGCAAATCATCCAGGTGCTCCACAATATTATCATCAATGCCTCGCAGGCCATGCCGGGCGGCGGCACAATCAACATCACTGGTGAGATGGTCACGGTTGATGCTGGCAACATTATGTCGCTGTCTGCGGGTAGGTACGTCAGGCTTACCATTTCTGACACGGGATGTGGCATATCGGAGGAAAACCAGAAAAGGATCTTTGATCCCTATTTCACAACCAAGACCGGCGGAAGTGGTCTTGGACTTGCCACGGCGCACTCGATCGTTTCCAAACATGGCGGATATATCGGTGTCCATTCCGTTGTTGGTACGGGCACGAGTTTCGAGTTACTTTTGCCTGTCAGTGAAAATAAAGTGGTCCGCGAAGACGCCGGCATGTCTTCAGAGGCTGTGGGAGGTCAGAGCGGTTTTTCGGTGCTGGTTATGGATGACGAACAACTCATTCGGGATATGTCCTGTCACATGATGAATGAGATGGGATACAACGTCCAGATGTGCGCAAACGGTGAAGAAGCGATTGCTCTGTACAAAACCGCCATGGATATCGGGTCTCCCTACTCGGCCGTGATCATGGATCTGACAATTCCGGGTGGGATGGGGGGCAGGGAGGCGGCGAAGCACATCTTGGCAATCGATCCGAATGCTCGACTGATAGTATCAAGCGGATACTCGACAGACCCCGTATTGGCCGAATTTGCCACGTTCGGCTTCTGTGCGAGTCTGCCAAAACCTTACACCTTGGATGGGATCACAAAGGCGCTCGGAGCAGCGTTACCGGCAACGCAACAGAGATGATCTCTTGTGCGCGTCTGCCGAACTGATCTACTGGGTGTAATCGCTGTTCTGTCGCCTCAGCTCCTGTAATTCGTGAAGCCCCAGAATTGCATCCTCAATATCCCCTTCGGAGGGCGTCGCTTCATCCGAATGGGACCACTCCAATGCCTGCATGCGAACGTCAGCGTCAGTGATGGCGCATATGTCGAGCTCCTCACAGTTTCCGCAGATACGCTTGAATTGTGCAATGTTGCCCATGGCTGCTCACCTCGATTGTATCTCTGTTTTTTTTTCGGGGCGTCCGCTCAACCACGAAAACCTTTTGTTTTGGCTTCTGACAGTAAGGCCTGCGGGCTGCCCTTAAACACGTTGTCAACATGGACAGCGACAGGCTCTTTTAGCTGTTTGGCAGCAAACATATCAATCGTTGCGGCTATTCTGTTCGAGCTGTCAACGGTTGAACCATTTCGCCCCAGTATCGTCAAAAACGTATACGCTCTGGCTATACGTCTGATCTTCAGCTTGGAATACCGCCATACACCTACTGCAACCAAGCCGGTGACTGATACAACAACAACCATGGATGCCTCCTCGTATTCTCGACCGGTGAACTTCGCGGTTGCCCTGAATGCTGGATTAATGATAGCACGGCTTGTTCGCCATACCTATCATTTTACCGGTCTTAAAAGCATGACAGCAGGGATGTCGCCATATCGTGGCACATGAGCGAGGGGCAGGGCGCCCTTGAGGAAACTACAAAAATGAGTGCTGTTATGGTATAAGGTTGTACATACGGACAACCACGCAAGGAGGATACATCATGGCAAACGGACCGAAATCGCACCAGAACCTCATGGACGCTTTTGCAGGCGAATCCCAGGCAAACAGAAAATATCTCGCATTTGCGAAACAGGCCGATCAGGAGGGGTTTACCCAGGTTGCCCGCCTTTTCAGGGCAGCGGCCGAAGCGGAAACGGTACACGCCCACAGCCATCTGCGGACGGCGGGTGGTGTCGGTGATACCAAGAAAAACCTGCTGGAAGCCATTGCAGGAGAGACCCACGAGTTCAAGAACATGTATCCCCAGATGATTGCCGATGCAGAGCTGGAAGGGGCGGATGCTGCGCGCCGCTCCTTTACCTTTGCCAACGCCGTTGAAAAAATACACGCTTCCCTCTACCAGAGGGCGCTGGACAGCCTGGGGGCCACCACCGAGGAGTTTGATTATTATATCTGTCCGGTGTGCGGCTTTACGGCTGAACGCCAAGCGCCCGAGCGCTGTGTGGTATGCGGAGCACAGGGGTCGGTATTTTACAAGGCGGCGTAGATTATTGATGCCGGGATGGAATCGGACTGGGGTGGCGCAAGCCGCCCCATTTTTTTATGTGGTTGAGTCCGGGAAGAGGCGGGCCAGACGAACAAAGATCCGTTCCATTGAGCGCAGCAGCATGAAAAACAGCTCGGAGAAGGGGCGTTGCCGGAACGAGACGTAGGGGGGGTGGATATAGGCTGCACGTGCTCCGGCCAGGATGGCGGCCAGGCAGCCGGTCAACAGCCGATCATCGACCATCAGGATGGAAGAGGGGGGAACTCCGGCGAGTTCCCCGATCCGGTTGAGTCCGTCGGGGAAGGGCTTTTTGCGCACGTTGCCGATGAAACGCATGGCAGGGAAATGCTGCTCAAACCAGTGGCGGCGTTCTTCGGTCGGTTTGTTGGAGAGGATGAAGACGTTCCGGTTGCCGAAAACGGTCACGCAGCGCTCCAGCCATTCCCGTGCTTCGGGAAGGGGAGCGGGACTGCCATGGGGAGACAGTACGCCATCAAAGTCCAGCGCCAGGGTGGATACTCCCTCGGCTTTGAGACGTTGCGGGTCCAGATTCAGCAGTGAACAGCGTCCGGCGGCATTATCCAGTAAGCGCGTCAGCTGTTGCCGGTGGTGAAAACCGAGCGAAAAACCGGCCAGTATGTGTGCTCCGGGCGGCATGTGGAAGTCGCTTTGCCGGTACCGTCAGGCCTTGGTCTGATTTTTCTGGGCAATGGAGACCAGGTAATAGACGACGCCCAGTATCAGCAGGGTACCGGCCAGAAAACCCTGGGTGGTCAGGTCGTCATGACGAAGGGTGGAGATCAGTATTTCACGGATCATGGCAACGATGATCACGCCGATGAACACCAGAATACTAAACTTGCCCCCTTTCAGATTTTTGATTTCGCTATCCATCAATTCGATCATCATCCAGAGGATCAGCAGCTCGCCCAGGGCGCTCAGGATTCCCTTTTCAACATCGCCCTGGAAGATGTGCATGATATCCCAGGCAAAGAGACATACGACTGAGATGGAAACGGCCACCAGGGCCAGCACCAGCACCAGATTGAGACCGTAGGTGAAGCGTTCGGTGGCGGTGATCAGAAATGACTCGATCTTGCGGGAGAGAAAAACCTTTTTCATCTCCTCTTCACGGTAGGAGCTGCCCATAACGTCCAGGTTCATGTCGAGAATCTTCTCCACCGCCTCGCGCAGAAGTCGGCGCTGCTCCCGGTCATGGTAATGGTCGTCGATCAGGTTGAGCAGGAAATGCCGGATCTGGTTCATGGCGGCATTGACGAAGTGAATATTGAGCCCGACCTTGACGTGGGCATGGCCGATGCGGGTCAGATGGTTCAGGTAGTGGTTGTCGTAGATTCCGGTAAACAGCGCCAGAAACCAGTCGTTGTGCATCTGGCGCAGATGTACCCGGTTGGCTTTGTTGAGGATGGCAGCCGTGTCCGGCAATCCGTAGAGGTAATCATAGAATTCCTGGGAAAACTGTTCCACATGTTCGCGGGCCAGTGGCTGGAGCGACAGGAGCAACTCTGCATCCTCATCGGTGAAGCGGTAGTGTTCGCGTAATTCGGGCATGGTGATCATGATGGTTGCTCCGCTGGTGTGGTTTTTACTGTTGGTACGCCGTTGAACTGGAGTTGGTGCAGACGAAAATATACTCCCCGGCTCTGCATCAGCTGCTGGTGGGTCCCCTCCTCCAGTTTGCGGCCATGTTGCACGACCACGATGCGGTCGGCGTCCTGGATGGTGGAGAGTCGGTGGGCGATGATCAGCGAGGTGCGTCCCCGCATCAGCCCCTTGATGCCATCTTGGATCATCTGCTCCGAGGTGGAATCGACGCTGGCGGTGGCTTCGTCCAGCACCAGGATCTCCGGGTCAAAGGCAACGGCGCGGGCAAAGGAGATCAGTTGTTTCTCGCCAACGGAAAAGTTGTTGCCCCGCTCCCTGACCTCCTCCTGATAACCGGCCGGTAATCGTTCGATAAACCGGTCCGCCCCCACGCAGGCGGCTGCTTCACGCACCCGCTTGCGTGCCTGTTCATCACCCAGATGGATGTTGAACTCGATACTCCCCGCAAACAGGCAGGGGTCCTGCAGGACGATGCCGATACGGTGGCGCAGATCCGAGGCGGACATGGTGCGGATATCGATGCCGTCGATCAGGATGGCGCCGTTGTCTATTTCGTAGAGCCTGGTCAGGAGGCGGGTAATGGTCGTTTTACCGCCGCCGCTTTCTCCCACCAGGGCCACACGCTCTCCGCGCCGGACAGACAGGCTGAAGTCCTGCAGGGCTTTTTCACTGTCACGGTAGGCAAAGGTTATGTTGCGCAGCTCGATGAGCGGGACCTGGGACTGGAAACTGCCGGGGACCGGTTTTTCGGTTTCCCGGTCACCGGTTCCCGGTGCCTGGTCCCCAACCGGCGTATCCAGCAATGCAAAGATACGTTCGAGGGCGGCCATGGCGCCCTGCATAACCGAATACTTGGCCGACAGGTCGCGGATAGGGGAGAAAAACTTTTCAATATACTGGATAAATGCCACCAGAACACCGAAGGTCAGCGTGCCACGCAGGATTTCCCCTCCGCCGTACCAGATTATCAGGGCCACCGCAACCGAAGAGAGCGCCTCCACAATGGCGTAGAGCGAGGCGTCCCAGAAGATGACCGGCAGGTTGGCGTCCCTGTAGGAAGCGTTCAGCTCCCGGAAACGGCGCTCCTCATCCCGCTGGCGGTTAAATGCTTGTATGATCGGCATGCCGCCGATGCTTTCGGCCAATGAAGCATTCAGCCGCCCCAGACGGGCCCGCACCTCACGGAACGATTGTCGCATTTTGCGGCGGAAGGCCCAGGCCAGATAGAACAGCAGTGGCAGGATCGAAAAGGTAACCAGCGACAGTTTCAGGTTCATCCAGAGCATGATGGAGAAGATGCCGATCAGCAGCAGGATGTCCCCCACGATGGTGATGATGCCCGAGGCAAACATTTCCCCCAGGACCTCAACATCGCTGGTCAGTCGTGTGACCACACTGCCGACCGGAGTACGGTCGAACCAGGAAACGGGCAGCCCCATGACATGTTGGAAGAGTTCACCGCGCATGTCGGACATGACCCGCTGACCCACTGATTGCAACAGGTAGACCTCGAGATAGGCAAGCAGCCCTTCGGTCAGCAGAATCCCGAGAAACAGGACTGCAATACCCTCAAGACCAGCCAGACGTCCGGTGGTGATGTGGTTGTCGATAGCCTGCTTGATGATCCATGGTTGCGCCAGACGACAGGCAGCCACGAGCGGCAGGACCAACAGTACCACGGTGATAGCGCCACCGTACGGCTTCACATAGCGCGCGAATCGCTTCAGGATGCGGGTGTCATAGGCCTTGCCGGTTATTTCTTCAGCGTAGATGCCGCCGTGACGCATTCAGGCTCCATGGGTGATTGTTCATGGTACGGGTTGAGATTGTATCAATTCCTGCCGGGCGAGGTTAGTCTGTTGAAAGTCAATTGTACTTCAATGCGACAAATCGGACTAAAATTGTCTGAAAAGATAGCGTCTCCTTTACGCACAGGCAAGCAAAAAAAGCTTCGCAGTAAAAAAGCTGTGCATATCCACTCGTTCATAGCATCTCAACCGGCTTCGTGCGGATGATTTTCACCGGTTTGACAGCGGATAACCGTGGTGCGGCCAGACGCAGAGCAGCGGTTTGCTGTCCGGTTAATGGTGGCGGTGTGACGCTCAGACGGATTTGCTCCAGGCCAGTCGCTGCTCCAGCCAGCGTGAGAGTGAAGTAAAGGTGAAGCAGATGATGAAGTAAACAACAGCGATGAAGACGAATATCTCGGTCGGGAAGGCCATGGTACGGTTGTTGATCTGGGTGGCAACATGGGTCAGTTCTGAAACGCCGACGATGAAAGCCAGCGAGGTGTCCTTGATCAGCGATACGAACTGGTTGACAAACGAAGGTATCATGTTGCGTAGCCCTTGGGGGAGTACGACATACAGCATGGCCTGCCAGGGTTTCAGTCCGGTGGAAATGGCTGCTTCGGTCTGCCCCCGGGGAATGCCTTCGATGCCGGCCACAACGATACGGGACATGTAGGCCGAGGCGAACAGAGTCAGTGCCATGATGACTGTCTCACTTTCGGGAACCTTGCCGAACAGTGCCGGCAGCAGGAAATACATCCAGAAAATAACCATCAGGAGCGGCATGCCCCGCAACAGGTTGATGACGATAAAGGCGGGGTAACGTACCCAGGGGGGTCGAACGATACTCAGCAAGCCCAGAAACAGTCCGCCGAAGAGGGAGAGGATGCAGGAGACGATTGCCAGGTACAGTGTCAGCCCCAGTCCGCCCAGGGGGCCATCCGGAAAACGGCCGATCATGAAGTAGATGAAGTTGTCGCTGATGACCGACAGGTTGAAAAAAGGTTCCATCTCAGGCCGCTTTATGGATGTTGAGCACCTTCTGGTTGTAAACGTTCACCAACAGGGTGATGAACAGCGAAAGCGCCACATAGACAGCCGTTGCCGCAGTGAATGCTTCAAAACCCTTGAAGGTGTAGCTCTCCACTTGGCGGGCCTGGTAGGTCAACTCCATGACACCGATGGTCATGGCCAGGGATGAATTTTTGGTCAGATTGAGGAACTGGTTGACCAGGGGGGGAATGGTGATCCGCACCGCCTGGGGCAGGATGATGTACTGCATGGAACGCAGATAGGAAAAACCGGCGCTGCGGGCCGCCTCCATCTGCTCCCTGGGGATGGAGAGCACGCCGGAACGGAGATCCTCGGCAATAAACGCAGAGGTGTAGATGGAAAGAGCGATCACGGCTGAGCCGAATTCGAAGCCGGTTTCATTCAGCCAGTCATTGATGACCGTCGGCAGGATTTTGTAGGATCCGAAGTACCAGAAAAAGATCTGTACCAGCAGCGGAGTGTTGCGGAAAAACTCCAGGTAGGCATGTGCGCACCAGCGCACCGGACGGTTATGGCTCATGCGCATCACTGCCACCAGCATCCCCAGCAGAAAGGACAAAACAATCGAGATGGCAGAGAGCTGAAGCGTAACTTTGAAACCGGCGACCAGCCAGTTAAAGTAGGTGCCGGAGAGGATGATGGACCAGTCGAAATGGTAGTTGAGCATAGAAAACTATCCGGAAAGCAGGGGCCTGGGTATCGACCCGGATGGGGGCGCCCAACAGGGCGTCCCTGCCACACGCGGTTACTTGGCTGCCGTGATCTTGAAGGTTCTCTGCAGGTGGAATTGGGTTGTGGGGCCGAACCACTTGGAGAAAATCCTGGCGGCCTCACCACTCTGTTCCAGTTCCAGCAAGGTTTTGTTGACCAGGGAAACCAGGTTCTTGTCACCCTTGCGCATACCGAGCCCGTAAGGCTCGTCGGAAATCTGCAGGTTGGGGATCTCGAACTGAGCCTTGTTGGGGGTTTTGGAGAGAATGCCGGCCAGGATGGCCTCATCAGTGGTTACCGCTTGTACCTTGCCCTGCTGCAGGGCCAGGAGCGCCTGGGGATAGTCGTCAAAGGAGAGCACAGTGGCCGTAGGGATGGCTTTCTTCACATTCTGTTCCGAGGTGGAACCCTTGGCGGTGCCGATCCTTTTGCCTTCCAGATCCTTGAGGTTTTTGACACTCCCTTTGCGGGTGATGAATTTCTGGCCGGTCAGGAAATAGGCGTGGCTGAAGTCGATCACCTTGGCCCGCTCGGCATTCTTTGTCATTGTGGCGGCAATGATGTCGATGTGTCCTTCCTGGAGCTGCGGCATACGGCTGGCCGAGGTTACGGTTTTGAGCTCTACCCTGACACCCAGCTTTTTTGCAATGGCATTGACGATATCGATATCGTAACCGACCAGTTGGCGGCTTTTCTCATCAATGTAGCCGAAAGGAGGGGTTGAATCTTTCACTCCCGCCACGATGACCCCCTTCTTTTTGATCTCCGCCAACGAGTCGGCGGCCAGAACAACCCTTGTGAAAACCATTGCCAGCGAGGCGACCACGAACAGCAGCATTCCAAGTTTTTTCATCGTATTCCTCCTTGTCATCAGTTACGTGTGCTGATTAAAAAGCGCCTGCCGAGGTGACTGTCCGACCGGTTCATGGATTCAGGGTTATTGGCAGTTCATGGGTGTGAGCAACTGACGCAGGAACTGCTGCGCCCGCTCATGCTGCGGCCTGGAAAAGAAGTCGTTGGGCGAAGCCGTTTCCAGGATCATGCCGCAATCCATGAACGTCACCCGGTGGGCAACTTCGCGGGCAAAACCCATTTCGTGGGTTACCACGACCATGGTCATTCCGCTTTTTGCCAAATCTTTCATGACCGCCAGCACCTCACCGATCATTTCCGGGTCCAGGGCCGAGGTGGGCTCGTCGAACAGCATGATCCTGGGCTTCATGGCCAGTGCGCGGGCAATGGCCACCCGTTGCTGTTGTCCTCCGGAAAGCTGCGCCGGATAGGCGTCGCGCTTATCGGTCAGTCCGACCCGCTCCAAAAGGACCATGGCCTGTGCCTCGGCTTCTGTTCGGGATGTACGCCGGATCTTGATCGGTGCCAGGGTGATGTTGTTGATAACCTTCAGATGGGGATAGAGATTGAATTGCTGAAATACGAAGCCTGTCTCGGCCCGTAGCTTGTTGAGATCGGTCTTTCTATCGGAGAGATCCATGCCGTCTACCACCAGGCGACCCTGGTCGATGGGCTCCAGTCGGTTGATGGTGCGGATCAGTGTCGATTTGCCCGAACCGGAAGGGCCACAAACCACCAGAACCTCGCCAGGTTGGACGTGCAGGGTTATGTCGTTAAGCACGTGCAGTTTTCTGAACCATTTATGCACGCCGGTAAACCGGATCATTGAATGTCCCCATTCGGACGGTCTGATGCATCATTTGTCCCGGAATGATATATACCAGATGATTTCAGGGTGGGCAACAACCGCGATGTGCCGGAATATTGATGTCAGAGGACGTGCTTGAAATTTCATCGGTGGAGATGCCCTTGGGCCCATCTGGGGTTCCCCAGGTGGCTGCTCTTGCCGTTGCAGCGGGCAGATCAAGATCCTGCACGGAAGTGCAGTGGTGTCAGCTCCTGTTTTTATGCGTGTGATTTTTTGCCTTGATTTAATTTTTTTCGCCGTTTATGATCTTAACTCATACGGTAAACAATTTTTAAAAACAGATAAACGAAAACGCTAAACTATCCGTGAGGGTAGGGCGGAAAGCCAAGGGTCTTACTGAGACAGCCGGGTTGCCGAAATATCAAACTGATGATATTGGGGTAACCCGGCTTTTTTGCAAACAGGATTTGTGAGAGGAGGTGGCTGCAACTCTAGCGAATGCGGCACAGGTGAAGGTCGCAACGGTTTGATCGTATGCCTGAACAGCAGCGTACGGTAAAAACAGGTGGTGGTACACGATAATACTTAACCATCCGCGAGGATGGGGCGGAAAGCCTACAGGGTCTCACGCAGACAGCCGGGTTGCCGAAATATCACGAGATATTCGGTATCCGGTTTTTTTGTGCCCAGCTCCGGACGATACCGAAATCTGATAAACGTGAACGCGGACGCGAATCATTCCATGATGGGCCATGGCAGATGAAACGCGCAACAACCGGGACAGGGCGCATGCCTGTCCGGTTTACAAGGAGCAAGAATGAACGAATACAGTGCCGAGGCCGGTTGCAACACAATAGTGAATCGTGAACCCAAGGGGACATCAATGAAAAAGATCATGAAATGCGTGGGTTCCACCATTGCCATGCTGTCCATGATGATTATTGGCCTTGCGCTTGCCGGGTGCGGCGGCGGGTCGTCAGGTGGGGTTGTGGCAGGAGGACTGTCATCCCAGGTCGTGAGTGGAACCGCCGCTGCCGGGGCGCCATTGTCCGGATCGGTGAGTATTAAAGATTCTTCTAGTCCCTCAAAGCTGAAAACCGCTGTTATTGGAAGTGACGGATCATTTGCCTTTGACGTCACCGATATGAAAGCGCCCTTTGTGCTGCAGGCAAATGGCACCTCCGGCGGAACGGTTTACAAGCTTCACTCCTATGCCGGTGGAACTGGCATAGCCAACACCAACCCCCTCTCCGATATCATTGTCGCCGGAGCAGCCGGGGTTGATGATCCCGCAACGGTGTATGATAGCGCGGATCCGGCCATACTCCAGAAAGTCGGTTCCAATCTTTCGTCAACGGTTGCAACTGTTCAGCAAAAGCTGCAACCGCTTCTGGCGCTGTATGGTGCGGAGCAGACCAATCCGGTTTCATCGCCCTTTAGCGCCAATCATCAGGGTTTGGACGGCATGTTCGACAAGGTGACAATTACCCTTTCGGGTGGCGTATTCACGATTCAGAACGCACAATCCAGCGCGGTTATTTGCACCGGTAGCGTAACCAATATCGCCAACTGTTCATTCTCGGTAGGCAATATGCCCTCGGTTACTGTTGCGCCCGTTGCCCCTGCCACCGTGGCCGCGGTTGGCGGTTCGGGTCAGGTAACCCTCACCTGGAGCGCCGTCACCGGCGCAACATCGTATAACCTGTACTATGCAACCAGCCCCGGCGTGTCAAAAACAACCGGGACAAAAATAGCAAACGCTGTGAGCCCGTATGTCCATACAGGCCTGGCAGCCGGAACCACCTACTATTACATGGTAACTGGCGTGAATAGCGTCGGAGAGAGCGCCGCCTCGCCGGAGGCCTCTGCTACCACCGCTGCCGCGCAACCTGTTCCAACTGCTCCTGCTGCGCCGACAAATGTGCTTGCCACTGGTGGAACCAACCAGGTCACGCTCTCCTGGGCAGCTGTTTCCGGTGCCACGTCCTACAACGTGTATTATTCAACTACAACTGGTGTTACCAAAACCAACGGCACAAAGATCAGCAATGCCACCTCTCCCGCTGTTCAGGCTGGTTTAACGGCCAGCACCACCTATTTCTACATTGTTACCGCGGTCAACAGTGTTGGCGAAAGTACGGCTTCCACCCAGGTTGCCGCCACCACCCTGGCTGTTGTTCCCAGCCCGACCGTACCCGCGGCTCCGACCGGCGTCACTGCTGTTGGCGGCGCCAACCAGGTAACTCTCACCTGGTCTGCGGTATCCGGTGCAACGTCCTATAACATCTATTACGCGACTGCCACAGGAGTGACAAAGACAAACGGCGCCAAGATCACTAATGCCACCAGCCCCTATCTGCAGACCGGTCTTGTGGCCGGCACCGCATACTTTTACATCGTGACGGCGGTGAACAGTGCCGGAGAGAGTGTAGCATCGGCCCAGGCAACGGCATCCACTTCTGCACCGGCCATCAATGGAGCAGCACTCTACACCCAGTACTGCTTTAGTTGTCACGGCAATCTTGGGCCCAGGACAGCAGCCCAGGTCTCGTCGGCTATTGCAAGCTTCGGTGCCATGAGTCAGTTCCGTGCGACAGGTTCAACTCCCTTGTCTGACGCTCAGATTGCTGCCATTGCTGCATCCATGTAGGTTCATAGACATCAACAAAAAAAAGGCCCCGTTTTGGGGCCTTTTTTTGCGTTCGACAGGGCAATCAGCTCACATCATGTCAACCGGATCGATGTCGATGAACTCGCGAACGGTTGTGCCTGGTTCCCGGCGGCTCAACCAGACGGCGATCAACCTACGCAGGTCGGCGCGGGAGGCAGATTTGAGCAGGATCCGGCGCCGGAAGCGTCCGCGCAGGCGGTAGAGCGGGGAGGGTGCCGGGCCGAGCAACTCCACACGCAGGGCCAGCTCATGTTTGATCTGCATCAGCAGGTTGGCGGTGGTGTTTGCGCGTTGCTCCACCGTCTGCTCGGACGTTCCGGAAAGGGCCAGAACCGCCAGGTAGGCAAAGGGGGGGTAGCCGGCCTCGCGTCTGAACTCCAGTTCCTGTCGATAAAAGTCAGTGCTGTCATGATTGATGGCGCACTGGATAGCGTAGTGGCTCGGGTCGAGCGCCTGCAGGAGCACCCGTCCGGGGGTGTCGCCTCGCCCGGCCCGGCCAAAGACCTGGGAGAGCAGTTGAAAGGTGCGCTCGGCGCTTCTGAAGTCGGGCATGTGCAGGCTGGCCTCACCGTTGACCACCCCCACCAGGGTGACACCGGGAAAATCATGCCCTTTGGTGATCATCTGGGTGCCGATCAGGATATCGGCACTTCCATCGGCCATGTGGTTCAGCAGCCGGGCGTGGCTGCCCCGTCCGGAGGTGGTGTCGCTGTCCATGCGGACGATTCTCGCCTGCGGCAGCAGTTCGCGCAGGTCATGCTCGACCCGCTCGGTGCCGGCGCCCAGTTCCTTCAGCTCCGGGCAACCGCAGGAGGGGCAGGTGCCAGGTGCGGGGACGGTGTAGTCGCAATAATGGCAGACGCTCTGGCCGCGGCTGCGGTGATAGGTGAGGGTAACCGTGCAGTTGGGGCAGGTCAACGGCTGGCTGCACTCAGCACAGACCAGGAAGGTGGCATAACCGCGCCGATTGAGGAAGATGATCACCTGCCCCTTGCTGGCCAGGGTCTCCTCCAGCGCCCGGTGCAGCCGGGGCGAGATGGTGCTCTTAATCCCCTGCATGGCAACGGTTTCCACGGTTGGCATGGGAATGCCACGCACCCGCTCCGGTAGGGAGAGCAGTCCCAGTCTGCCCTGCTCCACGGCATACAGGCTGGTGATCAGAGGGGTGGCCGAGCCCAAAACGACCAGCGCCTGCTCCATTCGCCCCCTGACCAGCGACAGATCGCGGGCGTTGTAGCGCAGCCCGTCGGCCTGTTTGAAGGAGGCTTCGTGCTCTTCATCCACGACAATGATGCCGATGTTTTCCAGCGGAGCAAAGATGGCCGAACGGGCGCCGATCACGATGCGCGCCAGGCCGCGCCGGATGCGTCGCCATTCGTCGTAGCGCTCGCCGTCGGACAGTCCGCTGTGCAGGATGGCTATGCCGTCGTCGAAGCGGGCCCGGAAACGGTGCACCAATTGTGGGGTCAGGGATATTTCCGGCACCAGCACCAGGGCGTTCATCCCCCTGTGTAGTGCTCGGTCGATGGCCTGCAGATAGACCTCAGTCTTGCCGCTGCCGGTGACGCCATGCAGCAGATAGGGGGCAAACTCGCGCTTGTCCAGGCACGTCAGCAGTGTCTCCAGTGCTGTCTGCTGGTGCAGGTTGAGTTGCCGGGGAGTGTCGCGTTCAACGGTTTCCTCCCGGAAGGGGTCGCGGAAGATTTCGCGTTCCTGTTTTTTCAGCAGTCCCAGTCCGGTCAGTCGTTTCAGCTGCGGCGCGCAGGCGCCGAAGCGTTTGCGCAACAGTGCCGCGGGCACTTCACCCTCACTTCTGATCAATTCCAGAACCTCAACCGCTTTGGCGCCCAGGGCGCGCATTGGAGCAGCGCCATCTCCTGCCAGGTACACCGCTTCAAAGCGGATCTTTTGCCCACCGCTGATGGTCCCGTCCGAACCCTTGCCGGTCTGCAGGTTGATGCCGGCCGGCAGTGCAGTTTTGAGCACCTCACCCAGGGGGTGCAGGTAATAGGAGGCCACCCAACGAAAAAACTCCAGCTCGCTATCGGTCCAGAGCGGATCGTCGTCGAGCACGGAGATGATCTCTTTCAGTTTCGAAGTGTCAGCACTTTGGGCTAAGGCCAGTACATAGCCGGTAAGTTTGCGGCCGCCAAAGGGCACGAATACCCGTTTGCCCGGTTGAGCCTGCTGAGTCAGGGTGTCAGGGACCAGGTAATGGAAGGTTTTTTCCATGGGGAGCGGCACGGCGACTTCGATAATGACGGGGGACGCGGGAATCATGCTACGGTGATAGCAGAGGAGGGGAGGAGAAGTAAAGGATACAAAATGAGTATCCGTGGAAGTTTGGGCTTCTTCAACGCGATTGGTCAGTCCATCAGCCGGGGTTGACCGGTGGATGCCAGGACGCTGTTCCAGAGCCACCCCTGGGGGTCGATCTTCTTGCGTTGACGTGTGGCCAGACTGATGGGGACATGGGTGAACTGGTGGTTCCAGTAACCGACCACCATGCCGGTCCGCCCGCTCATGCCGGCATGAACGGCATTGTGACCAAGCAGCAGGCAGAAAGCCGAGTCGTGGGAGTTGGCCGGCTGGCTACGGATGATGTAGCTCGGGTCGATGTACTTGAGGTTGATCTCCATCCCGATACCGGAGAAGTGCCCCTTGATGGCGTCCCGCAGGTACGTGCCGATGTCGCAGAGCTTGACGTTTCCCGACGCATCGCACTCTGCCGTGGATTTCATCAGCTCCTGGCCGGCTCCTTCGGCAACCACGACCACCGCATGGCCGCGCTGCGCCAGGCGTTCCTCCAGGCACCGCAGGAACCCGCTGAAGGTGAAAGGGGTCTCCGGAACCAGGCAAAAGTTGACCTGGCTGTCAACCAAAGCCGAGTAAGCGGCGATGAAACCGGAGTCGCGCCCCATCAGCTTCACCAGTCCGATACCGTTGCGGGCCCCGGTCGCCTCGGTATGGGCAGCGTAGACGGCCCGGTGGGCCTCGTCAACAGCGGTCTCGAAGCCAAAGGTGTTCTGCAGGAAGGAGATGTCGTTGTCGATGGTCTTGGGGATGCCGATCAAGCTGATGGGGCTTCCCCGCCTGGCCGCCTCATCGGCGATCTTGGCGGCTCCCTTCAGTGTACCGTCGCCTCCGATGGTAAAGAGGATGCCAACCCCCAGTTCTTCCAGGTAGTCCACTATTTCCGCCGGTTCCTGGGGCCCGCGGGAGGAGGAGAGGATCGTGCCTCCCAGTTCGCCAATCTGATCCACCGCCTCGGGAGTGAGGAGGAGGGGAGGGTGGCCGTGGCGCTTCACCAGCCCCTCGTAGCCATAGCGGAAACCGTAGACCCGCCGTACCCCGTAGTGGTGGTAAAGGCTGAGGGTCACTGCGCGGATCACGTCGTTGATGCCGGGGCAGAGGCCGCCGCAGGTGACGATGCCGCAGGCAATGGTCGACGGGTTAAAAAATATTCGTTCACGCGGACCGGCCAGTTCCAGGGATGGCGGCTCCATACCCCCATTGATGAACGGCCGCAATTCTTTGTAACGGGAATGGTACAGGATCCGCTCATCGTCACCCATAAACCGCCCTCCCCGCATGGTAGACGGAAAGCGGCATTCACCCAAACGTTCAATGGTAAAATTCAGTTCATGTTCGTTCATGGAACCTCCGGGCAACCATGGATTGTTACTTCCCGATCAGTCGTTGCACCTCTCGGGTCAGTGAATCGAATGAGAACGGCTTGACAACCGAGCCGCTGAAACCGTAGTGACGGAAATTGGCCATGACCGGATCATTGGAATAACCGCTGGAGACAATCAATACCGCATCAGGGGCGATCTCAAGCATGAGACCGGCCGCTTCCATGCCTCCCAAGCCGCCGGGAATGGTCAGGTCCATGATGACCGCATCGAAAGGGGTGTTCTTCCCGTTCGCATCCCGGACGCGCTCCAGCGCTTCACCACCATCGGCGCAGCTCTCCACATGGTAACCGACCATCTCCAGAATCTGAGTTGCCACGTCACGTATGATTTTCTCGTCATCCATGATCAGGATTCTGCCACTGCCTGCTAGCGCCTCCTTTGCCACAACTATCCGGTTTCCCGTTACCTGTTCGGACACAGCGGGGAGGTACATGGTGAAGGTGCTGCCGACCCCCTGGGAGGAGGAGACCCGCACCGCTCCACCATGGCGCCTGATGATCGAATAGACCGATGCCAGCCCCAGACCGCTGCCACTCTGTTTCGTGGTGAAATAGGGGTCGAAAATCTTTGTCAGGTTTTCCGGTGGAATGCCACATCCCCGGTCTTCCACGACAATTTCAAGGTACTGGCCGGGCGGCAGATTGAGTGCATTGGAGGGCCCCATGACCTCATTCTTCGCGCTGAGACGGACTATGCCCCCGTTGGGCATGGCTTGGATGGCATTGATCAGGATGTTGTTCAGCGCTTGACAGATCTGCCCGGAGTCGGCCTCGATCCAGCAGAGATCATCGGCTATTTCGATGCTGCTTTTCACCTTGGAGCCGCGCAGGACGAAACTGGAACACTCCCTGATGAGCTGGCCGGTGTCCATGAGCCTCCTGACCGGTTCTCCACCGCGGGCAAAGGTCAACAACTGCTGGGTCAGTTCAGTGGCCCTGATAGCCGCCTGTTCGCAACTCTCAAGGCGCCTGTTGATGACGTTGGAGGGGGCGAGCCCATTGCGCACCAGAGAGATGTTGCCCAGGATGCCGGTCAGGATGTTGTTGAAATCGTGGGCGATGCCTCCTGCCAGCACTCCAAGGGATTCCAGCTTCTGCGCCTTGATCAGCTCATCCTGGACTTTCTTCCTCTCACTGATGTCACGGGCTATGGCCAGAACCGAATCAAAGCCCTGATAGGTGTAGGGCACGGAGACCATCTCCACCGGCACGGTTGAACCATCGAGCCGAACCATCAATTCCTCGATCGGCGGGTTGTCCCTCCGTGACAGGGCACTTTCGATGCGTTGCCTGACCATCTCGCGCTGGTCGGGATGGATGAAGTCGAGCGCGACCCGTCCGTACAACTCCTCCGCACTCCGGGCACCCAGCAAACGGTACGCGGTTGGATTCAGGTAGACGAATTTTCCGTTGGTGTGGATGAAAACGGCATCGGGGGAGAGTTCCACCAGTCTGCGATAGCGTTCCTCACTCTCCTTGAGCGCGTTCTCAAAGGCCCTGCGTTCGGTGATGTCCCACGTGCAGCCAACGGTTCCCATGGCTTGGCCATCGATGGTGATGGGAGACTGGTAAATTTCAAACCAGCGGTTCTCGCCTCGTACGGGGAGGGATTCCTCGGCATGTTTTGTCCGGCCGTTCAGCAGCACCCTGCGATCTTCTTCCGTGTTGCGGGTTGCGAGCTCCAGGGGGGCCACATCGAAGATGGTTTTACCCACCAGCTGCTTGGGTGACTGCAGGCCCGACGCGGCAGCAAGCTGCCGGTTGGCTGCCAGGAAGCGTCCCTCCCCATCCTTCATCCAGGCGGCATGGGGGAAGTTATCCAGAAGTGCCCTCTGGTAGTGCTCCCGTAATCTCAGTGTCTCCAGAAGCTGGATCTGCTCGGTAATGTCCGTCCAAAACGACAGCAGATAGTGATGCCCCCGAATCTGAACAGTTCTGACGCTGATCCGCACATTGCGTACCGTCCTGTCCCGGTGCCGGTGGACAGTCTCAAAAGCCGCATGTCCCTGCGAGATGATGCCCTGGATGAGCTCATTGAGCCGGTCTCCGGTGAATTCACCGTCGATATCGCGGACGGTCAGCTTGGCGAATTCTTCCCGACCGTAACCAAGTCCTGCGCATGCCGGATCATTGAATTCTTTGAACCCCAGTGTCTCCGTGTCTATCAGGACCACTCCGTCGGGAGCCTGATTAACCATGGCCCGGTACAGTTCTTCCTGCTCCCGCAGGGTCTGCTCGGCCCGCTTGCTCCCGGTGATATCGATCATAATCCCGCGCAGGCTTGTTGATCCATCCTCAGTTCGGACCACAGTAACGATATCGCGCAGCCAGACGATGGTGCCATCCGCCGCTATCATGCGGTATTCGAATTCATGGTCTTCGTTTCTTTCCGTGGCTTCCCGGCAATAGACGGTACACCACAGAACATCATCGGGATGGGTGTGGGAGCGCCAGAAGTCAGGCTCCTCGATCCACTGCCGGGATGGATATCCCAGAATACGTTCCGCCTGGGGACTCACATAGGAAAAGCGGAAGGTTGAGGCGTCGCATTCCCAGATGATGCCGCGGATGGAATGCAACAGTGTGGAACAGAGTTTTTCATCCAGCCGTGGACTGAAATCAGGAGGCTGATTCCCCATTGAAACCTCTTTTTTTCGGGCATTCATACGCCGGCAGGTGGAAAAATGGAAAGTGATAACGATCATTGATATGGAGTATTCGAATGATCGTGCTGTTTCAAACAGGGCAGGGAGTATGTTTGACTTATACCGTGAGGAAGGGTGAATTACAAGCCGTCTTCAGACGAGAAGGAGAGAAGTGCTTCAGGGGAGTGTCGTCTTGTTGAACAGTCTGGAGAAGAGTTACCAGTACTTCTTGGGCGGCTCGGTTTTACCAACCAGGAGGATAACACCATCCACCACCTTGAACATGTCGCCCAGTTCATTGGTCCAGGCGTCACCCTCCTGCAGGGGGGCGGGCACTTCGCGTTTGCCCAGATATACCGTCTCATCAGCGATGTAGGTGAACCATTCCAGGCTGCCGTTCATCCATAATCTGCTTTTCAAAGCCATTCATTCACCCTGGACACCTACGACAGTTTTGACTTGAAATCCGGATAGCCGAAACTCCGCCGTATCTGCAACGCCCCGGTTTCCGGCTCGTAGGTGCAGATGGCCGGGTGCTGGATGCCGTTGAAGGTGGTGGTCTTGACCATGGTGTAGTGCGCCATATCCAGGAATGCCAGGCGGTCACCAGCCTGCAGCGGTTTTTCAAAGGACCAGTCGCCGATGACATCGCCGGCCAGGCAGGAGGGGCCGGCCAGGCGGAAGACGTGGGGTTTCTCGCCCGGGTCAAAGCCGTGCTTGATGCCGGGACGGTAGGGCATTTCCAGGATATCCGGCATGTGGCAGGTGGCGGAGACATCCAGGATGGCGATGTCCATTTCATTATGGACCACATCAAGCACTTCCCCCACCAGGATGCCGGTGCCGATGGCAATGGCCTCGCCCGGTTCCAGATAGACCTCCACGCCGTACTTTTCGCGGAAGTATTTGACCAGCTCCACCAGACCGTCGATGTCGTATCCCTCGCGGGTGATGTGGTGGCCACCCCCCAGGTTGAGCCATTTCATCCGTGGCAGAAGCGGTCCAAATTTTTCCTCGAATACTTTTGCAGTACGTTCCAGCGGTTCGAACAGCTGTTCGCAGAGGGTGTGGAAGTGCAGCCCTTCGACTCCGCTCAGGGCAGGCCCTTCTCCGACTTCGGAGAAGCGTCTTTCAAATTCGGCCAGGGGGATGCCGAGGCGTGAACAGGGGGCGCAGGGGTCGTAGATAGGGGTGTGCCCCTCGGTGTGCTCCGGGTTGACCCGCAGGCCGATGGAGACACGCCCCCGTTCCTTCTCCCACAGGGGGCGGAAGCGTTCCAGCTGGTTGAAGGAGTTGAAGACCAGGTGGTTGGAAATTTTCAGCAGTTCGACAATGTCGCTTTCCTTGAAGGCGGCGGCAAAGCTGTGCACTTCACCTCCGAACTCCTCGTGTCCCAGACGGGCTTCCCAGGGGGAGCTGGCGCAGACCCCCTGCAGGGTCTCGGCTATGAGCGGAAAGACGCTCCACATGGAGAAGGCCTTCATGGCCAGCAGGATTTTTGCGCCGCTCCGCTGCTGGACCTCGCCCAGGATGGACAGGTTATGTCGCAAACGCCCCAGGTCCACTACATAGGAGGGAGATGGGGCGAGCTGCACTATAGTATCGATGTCGATTCCGGTCAAAATGTTATAGCTCAGGCCACTCGCCGCCATCCACGACAACGGTCGGCAGCCCCATGGGGTCCAACACCTCCAGGAACAGCTCCGGGTCGAACTGCTCCATGTTGTAGACGCCCGGTCTATGCCATTTTCCGGTCAGCATCATCAGGGCGCCCACCACGGCCGGTACGCCGGTGGTGTAGCTGATGGCCTGGGATTTTACCTCTTTGTAGCATTCCTCGTGATCGCAGATGTTGTAGATATAGACCTGCTTGCGCTGGCCGTCCTTGATGCCGCGGGCGATGACGCCGATGCAGGTTTTGCCCTTGGTCAGCGGCCCCAGGGAGCCGGGGTCGGGCAGCACGGACTTGAGGAATTGCAGTGGAACGATTTTCTGACCGTTGTATTCCACCTCGTCGATGCGGGTCATGCCCACGTTCTGCAGCACTTCCAGATGCTTGAGGTAGTTGTCGGAGAAGGTCATCCAGAACTGGGCCTTCTTGATGCTGGGGATATGTTTGACCAGCGACTCCATCTCCTCATGATACATGCGGTAGATGTTCATGGGGCCGATCCCCTCGGGGAAGTCGAAGGAGCGCTTGGTGGCCAGGGCTCCGGATTCGATCCACTGGTTGTTTTCCCAGTGGCGACAGGTGGCGGTTACCTCACGGATATTGATCTCCGGGTTGAAATTGGTGGCAAAGGGTTGGCCGTGGCTGCCGGCATTGGCGTCGATGATGTCGATCTCCAGCACCTCGTCCAGGTACTTCTTGGCGGCCAGGGCGGTATAGACGTTGGTCACGCCCGGGTCAAAGCCGGAACCGAGCAGGGCCATCAGGCCGGCAGCCTTGAAACGCTCCTGGTAGGCCCACTGCCAGGAGTATTCGAATTTGGCCGTGTCAGGCGGCTCGTAGTTGGCGGTGTCCAGGTAGTCAACACCGGTCTCCAGGCAGGCATCCATGATGGTCAGATCCTGGTAGGGGAGGGCGACATTGATGACCAGCTTGGGTTTGACCTGTCCGATCAGGGCCACCAGTTCCGGAACGTTGTCGGCGTTAACCTGCGCCGTCTGGATGGGGTAGTCGATCTGGGCGGCAATGGCGTCGCATTTGGATTTGGTGCGGGACGCCAGGGTGATGCCGCTGATGATATCTGTGGCCTGGGCGCATTTGTGGGTGACAACTCCACCGACTCCGCCCGCTCCAATAATCAGTACCTTGCTCATTTATAGGTTCCTCCTGCTGTCTGTGGTTCGTAAGGCAGCATCATAATTGACCGGCAAAAGAATGCAATAGGCGTTGCATTTCTGTAACAAAAATCTATTCGCCCAGGTAGGTGTAAGCCTGGATGGTTTTGTCCAGCAGCTCCAGAAAGTGACTGCTCTCCTCAATGGAAATCTTCTTGGAAGCGACCCCGTTTTCCAGGTTGTCACGCACGTTCTTCAGGATTTCATTGCCGTCATACTGGACATATTTGAGGGTTTGCATGATCGCATCGCCGCTGATGACTGTGTCGATCTTGTAGTTGGTCTTTTTGTTGAAGGTAATGTGCACTGCATTTGTGTCGCCGAAAAGGTTGTGCAGGTCCCCCAGTATCTCCTGGTAGGCGCCGATCAGAAAAAATCCGATGTAATACTCTTCATCCTTGCGGATCTTGTGCAGCGGCAGAAACTTCGTTCGGCCGTTTTCACCCACAAAGCTGGTGATTTCACCGTCCGAATCACAGGTGATATCCGCTATGGAGGCGATTACATCAGGTTTCTCGCCCAGCCGCTGGATCGGCATAATCGGAAAGAGCTGGTCGATGGCCCAGGAGTCGGGAATAGACTGGAACAGGGAGAAGTTGGCGAAATAGGTCTGGCGCATGCTGAGCTTGAAATTCTGCAGCTCTTCGGGAACCGGTTTGATCTTTTCAACCAGGTTATTGATTTTTTTTATGATTTTGGAATACAGCCATTCGGCCATGGCCCGGTCATTCAGGTTCAGGTAGCCCAGGTTGAACAGGCTGACCGCCTCCTGAATCAGTTGAAGTGTGTCATGGTAATCTTCGCGCAAAGAATGGCGGTCGATGCTCTTGTAGATATCGACCAGTTTTCTGACCGTGGGTGACAGCTTGTCTGTCTGGGTCAGGATCGATTCGAAATCAGGCATCTGGTTCTGGGTGTTTGTGTTCAGTATGTTGGTGACCAGCACCGAATAGTGGGCAACGGTGGCCCGGCCCGATTCGGAGATGATGTTCGGACAGGCAACTCCGGCTTCATCGCAGATGTTCTTGATCTGATAGATGACATCGTTGGCGTATTCTTCCACCGAGTAGTTGACGCTGGAAAAATAGCTCGACTTTGAGCCGTCATAGTCAACACCCAATCCTCCGCCGATGTCGATGTACTCCAGGTTGACCCCCAGTTTTTTCATTTCCACGTAGATGCGGGCGCCCTCGATCAGCGCATTCTTGATCTTGTCGATCTTGGTAACCTGGCTGCCGATGTGGGAATGCAACAGCTTGACACAGTCGATCAGGTCATGTTTTTTGAGCATGTCAATGGCAGTGATGATTTCCGAAATGCGCAGACCGAATTTTGCGTCTTCGCCGCCGGACGTGGCCCATTTCCCGGTGCCCTTTGAGGAGAGTTTGACCCTGATGCCCAGTTTTGGGGTAATACCGGTTTTTCCGTACAGCTCGATGATTTTTTCCAGCTCGAACAGCTTTTCAATGACAATGGTTATGTCGTAGCCGATCTTGGTGGCGTACAGCACGGTTTCAATGTATTCGGTGTCCTTGTAGCCGTTGCAGATGATTGCCAGGCCGTTGCCGCTGGCCAGGGAAATTGCAGCAACCAGCTCCGGTTTTGACCCGACTTCCAGACCGATTTTGTATTTTTTCCCAAAATGTGCGATGGCTTCCACAACCTGACGCTGCTGATTGACCTTGATGGGATAGAAGGTCTGGTAGTTGGCCGGGTAGTTGTTGGCCTGAATGGCATTTTTGAAGACCTTGTTAATTGATGCAATGCGTCCTTCCAGAATGTTCATGAACCTGAGCAGGATGGGCGGTTTGATTTTTCGTTTGATCAGGTCGTCAACCAGCGTTGTTAATTCAATTGAATATTTCGAATTTGGCGAAGGGTGAACGCAGATATTCCCCTTTTTATTGATTGAAAATAAATCGGAGCCCCAATTGTTGAGGTTGTATACTTTTGCAGATTCGTTTGTTGACCAGCGCTCCATGGGCTCTTCCCTCGTGTGGAAAAATAATTTTTTATAGATATCCGAATGAAAAAAACGAAATATCCTGTATGGACGTCCGTATGTCAATCGATTTTTGGCATTGTTGACCTGTATCTGCTCTGTCAACCTTGACAAGAGCGGTTGGAATGGTTACATCATTCAGTACTATACCACAAACGACAACAATCTCGTATTTATGAACGGATAGCTGCCATGACTCGCTTTTCAGGCAAGAAGCCGCACCATCTGGAGTTTTTCAGCCGTCAGGTTGGTGAAATCAGAAACCTGCTGCATGTTCTTGAGACACGGGACGGGTTTGAAGAAACCGAGAACCGACCGCGGATGGATATGTATGAGACCGGCGACGAGGTTGTGCTTGAGTTCGATTTGCCGGGATTCCGGCTGGAGGATATCAGCCTGAAGGTCTGTGGAATCACGCTTGTGCTGGAAGCATACCGGCCGCGCGAGTTGACTGAGGGACGGTTTTTATGTCTGGAACGCAGTTATGGCAATTTTCGTTATGTTGTACAGATTCCCGGTGACAGCAATCCCTGCTCCATTACGGCCGAATACCGGTTGGGCGTGCTACGGGTAACGTGCCCCAAGAGTGATGGCGTGCAGGTACCCATAAAGGAGATAACACCTTGAGTGAAACGGTGACTGAAACTGAAAAAGATACGGAAAAAACTGATTCGGAAGAACTGAAGATACCGGATGAATTACCGCTTCTGCCGGTGCGGGACGTGGTGGTCTACCCGTTCATGATCATTCCGCTTTTTGTGGGGCGCGAGATGTCGGTCAAGGCGGTGGACAGCGCACTGGCGGGAGACCGCATGATTCTGTTGGCCACCCAGTTCGAGATCAGCGAGGAAGATCCGCCTCCTGACAAGATCTACAATGTCGGCACGGTTGCCATGATCATGCGCATGCTCAAGCTGCCCGACGGCAGGGTCAAGATACTGGTTCAGGGGTTGGCCAAGGCGCGAATCACTGAATTCGTCTCTGAGAAGCCGTACTACTCGGTACGCATCGAACGGCTGAACGATACGCCCCACCTGGATAGCACCCTGGAGACAGAGGCGTTGATACGTACCGTCCGGGAGCAGTTGGCCAAGGTGGTTGAACTGGGCAAACAGGTTTCGCCCGAAGTGATTGTTATCCTGGAAAATATCCAGGATCCGGGCAGCATGGCTGATCTGATCGCCAGCAACATGGGGTTGAAGGTGGCCGATGCTCAGCAGCTGCTGGAAACGGTTGATCCCATCGCACGGTTGACCAAGGTTAACGAGCTGCTCAACCGTGAGGTGGAGCTGCTCAGCGTTCAGGCCAAAATACAGAGCGCCGCCCGTGAGGAAATGGGCAAAAACCAGCGTGAATACTATCTGCGCGAGCAGATGCGCGCCATTCAGTCGGAACTGGGCGATGGTGACGGCAAGGAAGAGCTGGTCGAGATCCGCAAGGCCATCGAATCGGCAAAGATGCCCGAGAACGTCCAGAAGGAGGCGTTTAAACAGCTGGGACGGCTGGAAAACATGCATCCTGATGCCGGCGAGGCCGGTATCATCCGCACCTATCTGGACTGGCTGGTGGAGATACCCTGGAGCAAATCCAGTCGCGACAGTCTGGACATTCTCCGGGCGGAAAAAATCCTCAACGACGATCATTTTTACCTGGATAAAATCAAGGAACGTATCCTTGAGTTCCTGGCGGTGCGTAAACTCAAGAAAAAGATGAAAGGTCCGATCCTCTGCTTCGTGGGGCCCCCGGGTGTGGGAAAAACATCTCTGGGCAAGTCCATTGCCCGTGCCATGAACCGCAAGTTCGTGCGCATATCCCTGGGGGGAGTGCGGGACGAGGCCGAGATTCGCGGTCACCGCCGAACCTATATTGGCGCATTGCCGGGACGCATCATCCAGGGGATGAAACAGGCAGGTACCAATAATCCTGTTTTTATGCTGGATGAGCTGGACAAGCTTGGCTACGATTACAAGGGTGATCCCTCTTCGGCGCTTCTGGAGGTGCTGGACCCGGAGCAGAACCACTCCTTCTCCGACCACTACATCAACCAGCCCTATAATCTCTCCAACGTCATGTTCATTGCCACGGCCAACCAGATCGACCCGGTACCGTCGGCGCTGCGCGACCGAATGGAGGTCATCAATCTTTCCGGGTATACCGAGGAAGAGAAGCTTGAGATTGCCCGCCGTTTTCTGGTGCCGCGCCAGACGAAGGAGAATGGTCTCAAGGAGAAAAACATTAGTTTTGACGACGATACCATCAGAGAGATCATTGCCAAGTATACCCGTGAGGCAGGATTGCGAAACCTTGAGCGTGAAATCGGTACGGTCTGCCGCAAGGTGGCCCGCAAGGTGGCTGAAGGGAACAAGCGGATTACCAAGGTGACTGCCAAGAACCTGAACACCTTTTTGGGTGCTCCCAAATACATGAGGGAAGAAGACCTGGATAAAAATGAAATCGGTGTCGTCAATGGCCTGGCCTGGACGCCGGTGGGTGGCGAGATTCTGCATATCGAAGCCTCCCAGATGCAGGGCAAAGCCGGATTGACCCTGACAGGCCAACTTGGTGATGTCATGAAGGAGTCGGCCCAGGCGGCCCATTCCTATATCCGTGCCCATGCCGCTGAGCTGCATATCAAACCGGAATTCTTCCAGGAGCATGAGATACATGTCCATGTTCCTGCTGGAGCGATCCCCAAGGATGGACCTTCGGCCGGTGTTGCCATGGCCACGGCGCTGGTTTCCGTCATAACCCGCATTCCGGTCAGGAAGGATGTTGCCATGACCGGCGAGATAACCCTCAGGGGTAAGGTGCTGCCCATTGGTGGTTTGAAGGAAAAGATTCTGGCTGCGGTTCGCTCCGAGATGAAAGTGGTTCTCATTCCGGCGCAGAACAAAAAAGATCTGGAGGATATCCCGCCAGAGATTCTTAAAAAAGTCAAAATTGTTCCGGTTCAGATGATTGACGAAGTACTGAAACTGGCCCTGGAAAAGTACCCCCCCCCGGAGCCTGTTATCACCAAGGTTCCGCCCTCCCCAAAACAGTCTGCCAGGAAGGTCTCCGGTGCGTCGCTAAAGGCTGACCTGGCCACCAAGGGATAGGCTTGAGGCACTAGAAGAAGAGAAGAGGGGGGATATGGTGCAGTGCTGAGCACCCTATCCCCCTTTTATTTTGGCCGGTACTGAATAGGGGCAGGGAACTATGACACTCTGGAAAACTCGAAAAAGCGTGGCTCAACTCAATGAAGGTTCAAAGAATACCCTGGCCGAATATCTGGGAATCGAGTTTGTGGAGTTGGGTGATGATTTCCTGAAGGCGCGAATGCCGGTTGATCGCAGGACCATGCAGCCGGCCGGCATCCTGCATGGTGGTGCGTCGGCAGCTCTGGCTGAAACAGTGGGCAGTGTTGCTGCGGGGCTGTGTGTTGATCCTGAAAAGCAGAACATTGTCGGACTTGAAATAAACGCCAACCATATTCGTCCGGTTCATGATGGCTGGGTCACCGCCATTACCCGTCCGATCCATGTGGGCAAAACAACACAGATCTGGGAAATCAGGATTCAGAACGAAGCAGAAAAACTGGTGTCTATTTCAAGGCTTACAGTGGCAAACAGGACTCTTTCCCCCTAGCGGGAATGCTTGCGTGACCCCTAAAAAAACGTATGCGCCTTCGGAAAGGCATGCTATTATTTTTTCCGCTGAGAGCCGCATCCCTAACATAAAAGGAGACGTCGTCATGAAAAAATGTCTGATCGGTCTGTTTGTTGCCTGCATGGTTCTGGTGGCGGTGGTTGCATTTGCCGACAAAGCCCAGCCGCTCTTTAAAAAGGGAGATGTTGTCTATGTTTGCGGGTGTGGAGATGGCTGCCCCTGCAAAACCATGTCACACAGGGAAGGAACATGCGCCTGCGGCAAAGCCCTGGAAAAAGGGGTTGTTAGCTCGGTTGCAGGTGATACCGCCGTTGTCAGGGTTGGTGACAGGGATCTTAATTTTGTCACAAAGGGCAAGTACGCCTGCGCGTGTGGCGGAAAAGGCTGTGGATGTGGCACGATCAGCCAGAAGCCGGGCAAATGCGGCTGCGGCTCTGAAATGAAGAAAGTGGAGTGATCCCTCCCCTGTACGGTTATTTCAGGTGGGGCGGCCGGGTGGCCTCCCCACCTGTTTCTTTGTCGCCACCGGTTACCGATTAGCTTACCACCCCAATTATCCCACTCTATGCGAGCTGACCTGCCATCATGAAGAGTAAGAACAGTCTTTCCGGTCTGGGCGAATTTGGCCTGATTGACCGCATTTCCGCCCATGTTGGCGCCGGCGCGGGAGTGATCACCGGTATCGGTGATGACGCCGCCGTAACCTCCCTTTCGCCGGGTATGCAGTTGCTGACCTCCACCGATATGCTGCTGGAGGATGTGCACTTTCGCAGATCGTGGCACCCCCCTCGTCTCCTGGGACGCAAGTCGCTGGCCGTCAGTGTCTCCGATGTTGCCGCCATGGGCGCCATCCCGCGCTGGGCACTGCTCTCCCTGGGCATTCCGGCCGGTTTGCCGCTGGATTTTCTCGACGATTTCATTGATGGGTTTCTGGCCGTGGCCGAGGAACATGCCGTAACCCTGATTGGTGGCGACACCTGTTTCTCCCGTGGCGGACTGGTTATCTCTGTTACCATCATGGCGGAACAGTACCCCGAGCTGATTGTACGCCGTAGCGGCGCACTGGTGGGCCATGAGATCTGGGTCACCGGTGCCCTTGGGGACGCAGCACTGGTGTTGGAGCTGCTGGAGCGGAACGACGCCCCTGACGATCCATCACTGAGTGCACGGCTGCACGATCCGACGCCGCGTACCGCAGCCGGGTTCGCCCTGGCCGAGTCCGGTCTGGTCAGCGCCATGATCGATATCAGCGACGGCCTTCTGGCGGACTTCGGGCATATTGCCGAACAGTCGGGGGTCGGTGGTGAGCTGTATCTGGAGCAGATGCCAACTTCCGTTGGCTTTCGTAGATACGCAGCCCGGCACCCCGCTTTCCCTCACCACCTGGTTCTCTCGGGCGGTGAGGACTATGAGCTGGCCTTTACCGCTCCACCTGAAAACCGTGAAAAAATATATGCTGCCATGAAAAAATGTGGCGTTGAGGCTCTGCCTGTTGGTATAGTAACAAGTTGTCCGGAGGTGAGGGTTTTGTTGCCCGACGGCAGCTGTTATATACCGCAAAAATCCGGTTTTACCCATTTTGCATGAAGATTTAACCCTGATACATAGAGAATATGTGCGTTAACGAAGTCATTTCTGCCAGAAAACGCGCAGAAAACGACTTCTAACTTACTAAAAGGAACAGCAATGCACCAGACAGCAATTACAGCAACCCAGGCCCGGCTCTGTGCCGACGCCATCCGTTTTCTCTCCGTCGATGCAGTTGAACAGGCCAATTCCGGTCATCCCGGCCTTCCCATGGGAGCGGCGGACTGCGCATTTGCCCTGTGGGGTAACTTTCTGACCTTCAATCCAAACGATCCCCGCTGGCCAAACCGCGACCGGTTCGTGCTTTCGGCCGGACATGGTTCGATGCTGCTCTATTCGCTGCTGAACCTGTTCGGCTATGATCTCTCCCTGGATGAGTTGAAGCACTTCCGTCAGTGGGGCAGCAAGACTCCCGGGCATCCCGAGTTCGGTCACACCGTTGGGGTTGAGGTTACCACCGGACCGCTGGGACAGGGCTTTGCCAATGGTGTCGGCATGGCCATTGCCGCAAAGATGGCTGCCGAGCGCTTTAATACCACCGATTTCAAGCCGATTGACAATACCATCTATGTCCTGTCCGGTGATGGCTGTCTGCAGGAAGGAATCAGCTATGAAGCTGCCTCCCTGGCGGGGCACCTCAAGCTGGGTAATCTGGTCTGTATCTACGACGACAACGGCATCACCATCGAGGGCAAGACCAGCCTGGCCTGGTCCGAGGATGTGGCTGGCCGTTTTACGGCAGCTGGCTGGCATGTGCAGAAGATCGACGGCCACGATTATGCCCAGATCACCACTGCCATTGCCGCTGCCAAAGCCGAGACCGAGCTCCCCTCGATCATCATCGCAACCACCCATATCGCTTTTGGCAGTCCGGCCAAACAGGATTCATCTGCAGCCCACGGTTCTCCCCTGGGCAAGGACGAGATCGCCGCAACACGGGCAAACCTGGGGTGGCAGTATGGACCCTTTGAAATCCCCCAGGAGGTGCGTGATATCTGCGCAGATCGTCTCGATTACCTGAAGCAGTGTTACGCGGAATGGCAGTGCGGTTTTGCGGGGTGGCGCAGCGCCAATCCGGAAAAGTCCGCATTGTGGGACGATATGTGGACAAAGCCGCTCCCCTCCAACCTGACCGATGAGCTGATCAGTGCCGTGGCGGGAAAGGCCGGCGCCACCCGTTCCCTGTCCGGCGCTGTTCTGCAAAAGGCTGCTGCTCTTATGCCATCCCTGGCCGGTGGTTCCGCCGACCTGGCGCCATCCAATAACAGCGACATCAAGGGCGCTGCGTCGGTCAATACCGGTAGCTTTATCGGTCGCAACCTTCACTTCGGTATTCGTGAACATGCCATGGGCGCAGTCATGAACGGCATGGCGCTCTACGGTTGTTTCATCCCCTACGGCGCCACCTTTCTGGTGTTCTCCGATTACTGTCGTCCTGCCGTACGTCTGTCGGCGCTGATGAACCTGCAGGTTGTCTACGTGTTTACCCACGACTCCTTCTTCGTGGGTGAGGATGGTCCGACCCACCAGCCCATAGAACACGTAGCCTCGCTGCGCATGATTCCCGGTTTGCAGGTTATTCGACCGGCCGATGGTCTGGAAACAGCACTGGCCTGGGATGCGGCCCTGCGCCATACCAATGGCCCCACCGCTCTGATCCTGTCGCGCCAGAACCTGCCGGTCATTGCCCGTGGCAGCGAATGCAGTAACGGTGATGTGCTCAAGGGGGGCTACCTTGTTTCTGCCCCTGCAGGCACACCCGAGGTGGTTGTCATGGCCAGCGGTTCGGAAGTGCACGTGGCACAGGAAGCAGCTGCGCTGCTTGCCGGGCGGGGCGTCACGGTCCGCGTTGTCTCGGTCCCCTGTCTGGAACAGTTCATGGCGCAGCCCCAGTCCTATCGCGACGGCCTGCTCCCTGCCGGTATTCCCCGCGTGGCTGTTGAGGCCGGCCGCGGCGAATCCTGGGGACGGCTGCTCGGTTGTGACGGCCTCTTCATCGGTATCGAGCATTTCGGAGCTTCTGCCCCCGGTGATGTTCTGGCGCAGCAGTTCGGCCTCACCTCCCCCCAGGTGGCTGATAAAATCGCCGCTTTCCTGGGAAAATAGAGGGCTGGACCATGGAACTGATCGAGCTGCTAAAACAACCCCTGCTCTTCTCGGGGCTCTCGGATGGTGACCTGGCTGAACTGGCCACCATTACGGTGCGACGCAAATTCAGCAAGGGGGAATCTCTGTTCAGTGAAGGGGACGTGGCCAACGGCTTCTACCTGCTGGTGTCGGGCAGCATCAAGCTCTGCCGCATGTCCCACGATGGCCGGGAAAAGGTACTCCATTTCGTCAAACCCCGCGAAACCTTTGCCGAAGCTGCTTTTTTCGGGGATGGCAAATACCCGGCCGAGGCTCGCGCCATGGAGCCGGGCGAAGCGCTCTACCTCCCCCGTGAGGGATTCATGGAGCTGATGAGCCGAAATCCGAGCTTCACCCTGAACCTGGTGGTCTCTCTTTCGCTAATGCTCCGTCAGTTTGCCCGGCAGATTGAAGAACTGTCCTTTGCCGATGTCACCTCCCGTCTGGCGTCGTTCCTCGTGCGGCGGGTTGATGAAAAGTCAGCCAGTTATGGTGGCATTACCTATATTGATCTGGGAATAAAAAAGGGAGAGCTGGCTTCGCGACTCGGTACCGCCAGCGAAACAATCTCCCGAACCCTGCGTAAACTCAAGGATGAAGGCATTATTGAGGTGCAGGGAAGCCGGGTGGTGATCCTGCAGATGGAAAAACTGCAAAAGTTGTGCGAGCGACACGAGTAGGGGCTGCTGTGCCTAGCCGCCCCATGGTTTCCGGTTCAAGGAGCGTTCTACATGTTGATTGTCATGAATCATAATGCAAACCAGAAGGATATCGATGCCGTCAATCGGGCGGTTGAAGAGATGGGTTTTACAGCTGCTCCCATTCCGGGCAGTGAACGCACCGCCATCGGCGTGTTGGGAAATCACGGCTATGTGGATGATACCAAGATTCTGGAACTGCCCGGTGTGCAGCGGGTGATCCATGTCTCCAAGCCCTACAAACTGGTGTCCCGTGATTTCCACCCCGAGGATACGGTTGTGGATGTGGCAGGAATCCGCGTCGGCCAGGGGTGCCGGCCCGTGATTGTGGCCGGTCCCTGCGCTGTTGAGAGTGAAGAGCAGATCGTCAAGACGGCCCTGTTTGTGAAAAAGGCCGGGGCAGACATGTTGCGCGGCGGTGCATTCAAGCCGCGCACCGGCCCGCATACCTTTCAGGGATTGCGTGAAGAAGGTCTGAAGTTGCTGGCCCTGGCAAGCAGGGAGAGCGGTCTGCCGATCGTGACCGAGGTCATGAGTCCGGACAATGTGGGGCTGGTGGCCGAGTATGCCGATCTGCTGCAGGTCGGAGCCCGCAACATGCAGAACTTCGATCTGTTGCGCGAATTGGGCAGGATCCGCAAACCGGTGTTGCTCAAACGTGGTATGAGCGCCACCGTTGAGGAGTTTCTGGCTGCGGCCGAGTATATCCTGGCCGAGGGTAACGAGCAGGTCATCCTCTGTGAACGGGGAATTCGTACCTATGAAACCGCCACCAGGAATACCCTTGATTTGGCCGTGGCACCGCTAATCAAGGAACTGTCACATCTGCCGATCATGATCGACCCCTCCCACGCCACCGGCAAACGCAGTTTGGTGCCCCCCATGACCCTGGCCGCCCTGGTGGCTGGCGCCCATGGCGTGCTGGTCGAGGTGCATCCCGAGCCGGAAAAAGCGCTGTCAGACGGTCCGCAATCGCTCACATTTCAAGGATTTGAGCAGTTGATGGACGACGTGCGACGTTTGTCGACCTTTCTGGGGTTTGCCTGAGCGCCTCCATTAAATCGCTTGTAAATAGTTCAAGAGCGGTGTAATAATAACACCGTATTATTTGCTCTCTCTGTCCTGTTTGTCGGCTGTTGTGCCCGGGCGGAATAAATAAAGAACGGGAGACCTTTTCTACTGTGGTGAGCTGCCCCATTGCGCGGGAATTGCCTGAAGCAGTACATGGTCGCCCACCTGTTAAGGAACTCGCCGGAGGTCCTTTAAGTTGACGGCAGGATGGGGAGAGTTAAAAAAAGGGATGCCTTGTTACAAGGCATCCCTTTTTTGTCTTTGGACGGAAAACGTTTCGAAGGCTACTCCGGTTTCTGGCGGGACATGGCATCGTCCATGACCTTGTAGGCGCAGAATTCCCCGCACATGGTGCAGGCGCCATGATCGGAAACCGGGGAGCTTTCCCGCAGGGTCCGGGCCCGCTCAGGATCGAGGGAGAGGGCATACTGCCCTTCCCAATCCAGTTTTTTTCTGCATTTGGCCATCTGGATATCCTTGTCCATGGCTCCCTTGACACCCTTGGCAATGTCTCCGGCGTGGGCTGCAATACGCGAGGCGATCACACCATCGCGCACATCCTGTACGTCGGGCAGCCGCAGATGCTCGCTGGGAGTTACATAGCAGAGGAAATCCGCTCCGGCTGCGGCGGCAATGGCGCCACCGATGGCGCAGGTAATGTGGTCATAGCCGGGAGCGATATCGGTGACCAGCGGTCCCAGCACATAGAACGGTGCGCCGTGGCAGAGACGTTTCTGCAGCAGGATGTTGGCCTGGATCTGCTGCAGCGGCACATGTCCCGGCCCTTCGATCATGACCTGCACGCCGGCGGCCTGGGCGCGCTGGGTTAGCTCCCCCAGGATGATCAGCTCGTGGATCTGGGCCCGGTCGGTGGCGTCGGCCAGGCAGCCGGGACGAAAACCATCCCCCAGGGAGAGGGTCATGTCGTACTCTTTGGTGATCTCCAGCAGCTTGTCGAAATGTTCAAAGAGCGGGTTTTCCTGGTTGTTGTAACGCATCCATTCGATGGTGAAGGCGCCGCCGCGGGAAACCACATCCATGATGCGACCCTCGTTCTGCATCCGCTCAACGGTGGAGCGGGTCACGCCGCAATGCACGGTGATAAAATCAACGCCATCTTCGGCATGTTTGATAATGCCGGCAAAGATATCGTCCACGGTCATGTCAACGATGGCCTTTTTCTTGACACGAACCGCATCCAGGGCGGCCTGGTAGAGCGGTACGCTACCGATGCAGGCTGTTGTTTCGGCGATGACCGCACGCCTGATTTCATCCACCGGTCCTCCGGTAGAGAGGTCCATGATGGCGTCGGCCCCGTATTTCACGGCCACCCGCGCCTTTTCCAGCTCTTTCTGCATGTCGGTGTCATCGGACGAGGAGCCGATATTGGCATTGATTTTGGTGCGCAGTCCGGCGCCCACAGCCAGTGGTATGCCGTTGAGATGTTTGATGTTGTGGCAGATGACAATGTTGCCGGCCGCCAAGCCATCGCGCATGAATTCAGGTGATACGCCTTCGGCCAGGGCCGCGTTCTTCATCTTTTCGGTAATCACACCCCTGCGGGCGTATTCAAGCTGGGTCATAAAAGCTCCGTGGTATAAAATAACGCTATGATAGCGGCGAGTGTGGTGGTGCCTGCTGCTGTGCTGCCGCAAAATGATTGACCGGGCTGTGTCCCTTGCCCAGGGGGCGGGCCAGGTGGATAGCGCTGGTGATGAACTGCTTTGCTCGTTCCACGGCCACCCTGAGCGGTTCACCCTGGGCCAGAAAGGAGGCGATGGCCGAGGCATAGGTACAGCCGGTACCGTGGGTGTTGCTGGTAAAGATACGTTCGGCGGAAAAATGGTGGCATTCGTAGCCGTCAAAGAGGATGTCCGTGGAGAACCTTCCGGTCAGATGCCCCCCCTTGATCAGTACATTGGCGGCGCCCAGTGCATGCAGTTCACGGGCGGCCTGCTCTGCCTCGGCTTCGGTCTGAATCGTCCTTCCCAGAAGACGTTCGGCTTCGGGGATATTGGGGGTCAGCAGATAGGCCAGGGGAATGAGCTGTTCAAGAAACAGTGTCGCCGCTTCCCGCTCCATCAGGGCCGCTCCTCCCTTGGCAATCATGACCGGGTCAATCACCATCGGCAGCAGGGAGGGCTGTTCCGCCAACCGCTCCGCCAATGCGGAAATGATGGCCGGGGTATGCAGCATGCCGGTTTTGATGACATCAATGGGGATATCGGATAGTACGCTGTCCAACTGGTCGATGACGAACGAAGGGGGCAGGCCATGTATGGCTGAAACACCGCGGGTGTTCTGGGCTGTCAGGGCGGTCAGCACGCTGGCGGCGTAGCTTCCCAGCAGAGTGATGGTCTTTATGTCGGCCTGGATTCCTGCCCCTCCGCCGGAATCGCTGCCGGCAATGGTCAGTACTGCGCCGCGGGGAAAGGGGCGGCGACGATTGAAGAGCAGCTTCAGTTCCACGGCAGCCATGTCCGGACGCGGACTGGAGAGGACAGAGGAAATGACTGCCAGGGCGTCGGCACCGGCATCAATCACCCGGCAGGCATTGGAAGAGGTGATGCCGCCGATGGCGACAATCGGGAGTTTAATTCGGTCGCGAATCTCAGAGAGCCCGGCTGTGCCGGGAAGATGGCTGACAGACTTGCTGCTGGTGGGGTACATGGAACCAAAACCGATGTAGTCTGCCCCTTCCTGTTCTGCCTGCAGCGCCTCGTTCAGATCGTGGGTCGATTTGCCGATGATTTTGTTCGGTCCCAGCAGCTTGCGCGCATCGACCACCTGCCCGTCATCCTGTCCCAGGTGGATGCCGTCGGCTTCCACCTCCCTGGCCAGCTGCATATCGTCGTTGACGATAAAAGCCACCCCGAAATCCCGGCAAAGCTGCTTCAGCTCGGTTGCTTCGAAGAGGCAGCGCTCCCGCTCCTTGTTCTTGGCGCGGTACTGCAGCACCGAAACGCCACCCTGCAGAGCTGTTCGCACCCGTTCCACCAGATTGTCGCCCTGGTCGGTGACGAGGTAAACCCCCGCTACAGGAGATGGTTGCGCGGTGTTATTGACGACGAGACGAAATGGCTTGCCACTGTCGTTCATTGAAGTCTTCCTTCTGATTCCGTAGGGACTTTTGTTGTAGGGGGTGAAATCCGGGAATTGCCCGGATTTCCCTGCTATTCGCAAGAAATATACATAAAAAAACCGCTCTGAAAAAACATATCAGGCGGCTGGATTCATTGAATCAATCAGACGAGCCGCTTTCCTACGCCGGAATTAACCGGATCAGGTTCAAAGGGTCTGATTCCGTGGAATCATCTCAGTTCTGGCGAACTCCCCCAGGGCCTTAAAACGGAGTTACCATACTGGAACTCGGCTTTTCTGTCAAGGAATCCGGTGCCGGGGACGAGGGACGAGGGACGAGTAACGGTTTTTGATGTTCTTGGACCCGGTCCCGCGTCCCCGGTCCCCGCTCTTTCCCTTTACAGCTGGGAAGAGACATGCTAGAAATCGAGCGCAATATTTATCCGATTCTGAGGAGTTTCAAAGCCTTGTACGACAGTCGTCCCACCTTTGCCGAAATCGATCTCAGTGCCCTGCGACATAATTATCAGGTTATCCGCTCATCCATTCCGCGGCGGACGGAAATGCTGGCGGTGGTCAAGGCCGATGCCTATGGTCATGGTTTCATGGATATCAGCCGCGAACTGGAACAGCTGGGGGTGAATGCCTTTGGCGTGGCTTTTCTGGCCGAGGGTATCCAGCTGCGCAAGGCCGGTATCGACAAGCCGATTCTGCTGCTGGGCGGGGTCTATCCCGGTCAGGAACGGAAATGCATCGGCTATAATCTCTCCACCATCGTGTTTACCCTGGAGCAGGCACGTGCTTTGAACCAGGCCGCCGGCAAGCTTTTTCGCAAGGCTCAGGTGCATCTTAAAATCGATACCGGCATGGGGCGTCTGGGGATACCCTATGCCGAGGCGCCCGATTTTCTGCGGGAGCTGGCCGACCTGCCCAACATTGCCCTGGAGGGGATTATCTCCCATTTTGCCAGTGCTGATGAACTGAATGAATCGGGCAGCTACTTCACCCGGCTTCAAGCGGAGCGGTTTGCCTGGGTGCTGGCCGAAGCGCGCACGGCCGGTTTCAAGCCGCGCTATGTCCATATTGCCAACAGCGCCGCCGCCCTGCTGAGGGAAATACCGGGCTGCAACCTGGTCAGGCCGGGAATCGCCCTGTATGGCGCCATACCCTCACCCGATTTCCAGGGCAAGCTTGACCTGCGACCGGTCATGCGTTTGAAGAGCCGCATAGCCATGCTCAAATGGGTCGAAGCGGGGACGCCAATCAGCTATGGCCGCCGTTTCACCACCGATGAACGGACCCTGGTTGCCAGTGTGCCGGTGGGGTATGCCGATGGCTATGCCCGCGCCCTGACCAACCGGGGCGAAGCGCTGGTCAGGGGGGTCAGGGTAAGGGTGACCGGGACGGTCTGCATGGATTGGATCATGCTGGATGTGACCGCGGTCCCTGATGTCAGCGTCGGTGACCAGGTGGTGCTGATGGGACCGGACAACGCAGGCAACTGTATCCAGGCGGAAGAGCTGGCGGATGCGGCCGGAACCATTCCTTACGAAATTTTCTGCGGGATCAGCAAGCGGGTGCCGCGAGTGTATCTCAAGTGAGGATGATATGATTAAGTTGACACAGCTGGTAAAAGCTGCGGGTTGAGCCGCGAAACTGGGCCCTGCGGGCTTGGCGAAAGCCCTGGATGGGCTTTGGGATGATCGTGATGAGAATCTGCTTGTAGGTCCGGAAACATCCGATGATGCCGGCGTCTACAGGATTGGGCCCAGCTGCGCCCTGGTGGAAACAGCCGATATCATCACTCCCCTGGTTGATGATCCCTTCTGCTTCGGGTGTATCGCAGCCGCCAATGCGGTTTCCGACGTGTATGCCATGGGCGCCCGTCCCGTGACCGCCATGAATCTGGTTTTTTTCCCGGCCTGCACGGTTCCGGGAGATGTGCTGCGGGAGATACTGGCCGGTGGCCAGAGTGTGCTGAAGGAATGCGGCGTTTGCCTCGTTGGTGGACACACGGTTGAGGACGACGAGTTGAAATATGGTCTTTCCGTGACCGGTCTGGTGGATCCGGAGCGGATCGTGCGCAACTCCACCGCCCGTCCGGGAGATGTGCTGATCCTGACCAAGCCGCTGGGAACCGGGATCATCTCCACCGCCATCAAGGGGGAACTGGCCCCCCAACAGGCGGTAGCGGAAGCCATTGCCTGGATGACCACCCTAAACCGTGCCGCAGCTGAACTGATGTGCCGCTGCAACGTCAGCGCAGCCACCGATGTCACCGGGTTCGGTCTGCTCGGCCATGCCAGCGAGATGGCGCGTGGCGCCGGGGTAACCATCCGGCTTGCTCCTGCGTCTATCCCGCTTATGTCGGGAGTTGCCGACCTGGTGAACGATGGCATGGTTCCGGCCGGCTGCTACCGCAATCGCGACCACTATCTTCCTTTTATTCTTCCCACCACGTTTCCCGATGATGCGGCGCTGCTGCCGCTGTTCGACCCCCAGACCTCCGGTGGAATGCTGATTGCATTGTCAGGGGACAATGCCGGGTGTTTTCTGGCAGAGGCCGGCCGGCTCGGCATCTTTGCACGGCAGATCGGCCAGGTGCTGCCGTTCCGAACCCATTCGCTAGAGATAGAATAGATTTGCTTCCCAAAAACCGAATGTATGGGTGTAACCATGTACGCAATCGCCATTGACCTTGGCACCACCACCCTGGCGGTCTCGCTGATCGAGACCGCCAGCGGGGAACGCCTGGCCATGTCCGCCGGCCTGAATCCGCAGCGCAGCTTTGGTGCCGATGTGGTCTCGCGCCTGGCTGCGGCTGTTGAATCCGACCGAGCGCAGCAGGAAATGACCGCCTTGATCCGCTCTGAATTGCAGCGCCTGGCGCATGAGGTGTGCAGGCAGTCCGGCGTTGCCTGGAGCGATGTAGGGCAGGTTGCCATTGCCGGCAACCCTGCCATGCAGCATCTGCTGCTGGGGCTGGCGGTGCGGAAGCTGGCTTTCCCCCCGTACCGGCCACTGTATACTTGCGGTACGCACCTGGCGTTTTCTGATCTAGGCTGGGAGGGGGGTGCCGAGGCCTACGTCTTTCCCATGCCGGGAGGCTTTGTGGGTGGTGATACGGTTGCCTTTCTATTCGGGGAACGGGGATCGGGAACCGGGGATCAGGAACCAGGGACTGGAAAAACGGTTGTTGTCCACCCGTCCCCGCTCCCCGCTCCCCGTTCCCTGTATTTGGATATGGGCACCAACGGTGAGATGGCATTGGAGGTGGGGGACACCATTTGGGCTACGTCAGCGGCAGCCGGACCGGCTTTTGAGGGGGGTAACCTCTCCTGCGGCATGGCGGCCCTGCCGGGGGCAATCAGCTCTCTGCGCATTGACGGAGAACGGGTGCAAACGGTGGTGATCGGAAATGTCTCTCCCCAGGGGATCTGCGGTTCGGGGGTGATCGAGGCCATCACCCAGCTGTTGGGGCAGGGGGTTATTGAACCGGGCGGAAGAATGCGGGACAGCGCCGAAATTCCCTCCAATCTGGCTGGCCGGGTGCTTTTCTGGAATGGTGAAAATGCGTTTGTGCTGCACCGGGATGCCCAGCGCCTGCTGCTGCTGAGCCAAACGGATATTCGACAGATTCAGCTTGCCACGGGAGCCATTCGGGCTGGCCTGGAAGTGTTGTATACCCGTGCGGGAATTTCCCCCGGGGCGCTGGAACGTGTGGTTCTAACCGGTTCCTTCGGTGCTGTTTTGCGACCGGAATGGCTTAAAACTGTTGGAATCTTCGATGAAGGCATGGTACATATTACTACTTTCATTCCGACAGGTGCACTGGCCGGAGCAGAGCGAGCCCTCATGTGCGCTGACCGTTTTGATGCAGTGGAACGGCTCGCGGACAGGTTTCGGGTGGTGCCGCTGTCAGGAACAGCTCTGTTTGAGAAACTGTTTTTGAAATACCTCAACTTTCCCGGCCATGAGCCGAAGGGTTAAAGAATCCCCTGTGTTACGAGTCAAGCTTTATTTATAAGGAGTTGTTCCATGGCAAAAATCAAGAGAGCGCTGATCAGTGTGTCCAACAAACGGGGCATCATCGAGTTTTCCAAGGTGCTGGCCGGTTATGGTGTTGAGATCCTCTCCACCGGTGGAACCGCCAAACTGCTGCGCGAGTCGGGAGTGGCGGTCATGGATGTTTCCGAATACACCGGGTTCCCCGAGATGCTGGATGGCCGGGTCAAAACACTGCATCCCAAGGTGCATGGAGGTCTGCTGGGGATGCGCAGCAATCCCGAACATGTGGCCAAGATGGAGGAATACGGTATCGGAAACATCGACATGGTTGTGGTCAACCTGTATCCCTTTGAGGCAACCGTGGCCAAGGACGGCTGCCTGCTTGCGGATGCCATCGAGAATATCGACATCGGCGGACCGACCATGCTGCGCTCCGCCGCCAAGAATTATCCGGATGTGACCGTGCTGGTGGATTCCGTTGATTATTCCCTGGTTGTGGACGAGATGCGGGCCACGGGGGGCGAGGTCTCGGCACAGACCAACTTCGGTCTGGCGGTCAAGGTGTTTCAGCATACCGCGGCCTATGACGGAGCAATTTCCAATTATCTGGGAGCGCGTCTTGGCGAGACCCCGGCGGAATTTCCCGAAACCCTGACCATTCAGGTCAAAAAAAGCCAGGACCTGCGCTATGGCGAAAATCCCCAGCAATCCGCGGCGTTTTATGTGGAGCGAACCCAGCAGGAAGCATCGGTGGCCACCTGCCACCAGGTGCAGGGCAAGGAACTCTCCTATAACAATATTGCCGATACCGACGCAGCCCTGGAGTGCGTGAAGCAGTTCGGCGATCACCCGGCCTGCGTTATTGTCAAACATGCCAACCCCTGCGGCGTGGCCATCGGGGCCACACTGCTGGAGGCCTATGACCGGGCCTACTCCACCGATCCGGAATCTGCCTTTGGCGGTATCATCGCCTGCAACCGTGAACTGGACCTGGAAACCGCCCTGGCAATCTGCGAGCGTCAGTTCGTGGAAGTCATCGTTGCTCCCACCATCTCCCCGGATGCGGTTCAGGTCGTTTCCGCCAAGAAGAATGTTAGGCTGCTGATGTACGGCGACTGGCCGGAAAGGTCGTTCCCGCGTCTTGACTTTAAGCGGGTTACCGGAGGCCTGCTGGTCCAGAATGCCGATCTCGACCTTTTTGCCGACCTGAAGGTGGTTACCAAACGCCAGCCCACCGAACAGGAGTTGATTGACTTGAAGTTTACCTGGCAGGTGGCCAAATTTGTCAAATCCAACGCCATCGTCTACGGTCGAGACGGGATGACCATCGGTGTCGGTGCCGGTCAGATGAGCAGGGTCAACTCGGCCCGTATCGCTGCCATCAAGGCGGAGCAGGCCGGTCTTTCCGTCAAGGGCGCCGTCATGGCCTCCGATGCATTTTTCCCGTTCCGCGACGGTATCGATAATGCAGCCTCCGCAGGCATATGCGCCGTCATTCAGCCCGGAGGCAGTGTGCGGGATGCCGAGGTCATCGCGGCTGCCGATGAGCATGGCATGGCCATGGTCTTCACCGGCATGCGGCATTTCAGGCATTGAATCCGGGACCGGGAACTGGGGACCGGGGGACTCGATTCGGAAAAGGATTTTCCCAGTCCCTAGTCCCAAGTCCCAAGTCCCTATAAGAGGTGTAATTCATGAAAATACTTGTCGTTGGTGGCGGCGGTCGCGAACATGCGCTGGTCTGGAAAATTGCCCAGTCTCCGCTGGTTAAAAAAATCTACTGTGCTCCGGGCAATCCCGGAACCGAACTGCTGGCTGAAAACCTTCCCATCCGGGCAGATGAGGTCAGCAAACTCCTGGAATTTGCCTGGGAAGAACGTATCGATCTAACGGTGGTTGGCCCGGAACAACCTCTTTCACTGGGGATTGTGGATATTTTTCAAAATCACGATCTGAAGGTGTTTGGACCCAAGCAGGAGGCGGCCATCATCGAGGGAAGCAAGGCCTTTTCCAAAGATCTGATGGCAAAATACGACATTCCCACTGCTGCCTACGGTGTTTTCAGCGAGATTGAAGCGGCTGAGGCGTTTATTGAACGGACCGGGGCTCCCATCGTTGTCAAGGCCGATGGTCTGGCAGCGGGCAAGGGTGTTATCATTGCCCAGACCTGCCAGGAAGCGGTCGATACCGTCAGGGATATGCTCAGCGGCAACTCCTTTGGCAGCGCCGGATCCCGCGTGGTGATCGAGGAGTTTCTCACCGGTGAGGAAGCTTCGTTTCTGGCAATTACCGATGGATCCAACATTATTCCCCTGGCCAGCGCCCAGGACCACAAGGCGATCTTTGACGGGGACAAGGGACCCAATACCGGTGGCATGGGCGCCTATTCGCCTGCGCCGGTGGTTACGGAGGCTATTCACGAAATCGCCATGCGCGATGTGCTTCGTCGCGCCGTTGACGGCATGGCTGCAGAGGGGCGACCCTATCGTGGTGTTCTCTATGCCGGTTTGATGGTTAAGGATGGTCAGGTTAAAACCCTTGAGTTCAATGCCCGTTTCGGCGACCCGGAATGTCAGCCACTCCTGATGCGGATGAAATCCGATATCGTTCCGCTGCTTCTGGCTGTTGCCAATGGAGATGTTTCCGGTATGGAGATCCAGTGGCATGACAAGGCTGCTGTCTGCGTTGTCATGGCGAGCGAGGGGTATCCGGGCGATTATCGCAAGGGAGATGCAATCAGTGGGCTTGAAGACGCTGCCAAGCTTGAGGATGTGTATGTATTTCATGCCGGAACCAGCATCAAGAATGGCGCCTGCGTAACGAACGGCGGCCGGGTGCTGGGAGTGACCGCCCTGGGTGACTCGGTGCAGGGTGCAATTGATCAGGCATATCAGGCAGTTGCCACTATCTCCTGGGCAGGAGCGCAGTTCCGCACCGACATCGGCAGGAAAGCAATCGGACGCTGATGCGTTTGCCGTGATGGTTTCAAAAAAAAGTGAACCACTTTTTGAAAAAGTACTGCACAGGATGGAAAAATGAGATAATCTGTTTAATGAGACTGTTCGGTGTTTGTGAGGAAATCGCGTTTTCTTGAAAATGTCTGCTACTCTTGTTTCCGTTGAGTAGGAAAGACCTTCCCATTCGGTGGCTGTCAACGTTGATAAGGAGAATGACATGGGTTTTTTCAGTTTTGGAAAAAAACAGCACGCAGGCGCAGGGGTTATTGCTCTTCAAAGTACCGCATCCGGTCTTTCAGGCGAACTGGAAAAGGTGCGCATCTCTCCCACATTTGTCAGTGCCTATGTGTCTCCCCACATTGACATCGATCAGGTTGCCAAGATCCTGTCTACGCGGTTTCCCGGCGTCCCCATGATGATCTGTTCCACTGCCGGCGAATTGCACGCCGATGCCGGGCGGCTGTACTGTCCAACCGGAAGTCGCTGGGACCACCTGGTGGTGCACTGTTTTGACGCCTCCCTGATTGCATCGGCTCAGGTTGTCAGCGTCCCCCTGGGATGCGAGGACTTGCGCAGGGGCAACGTTGAAGTTCCGCTGAAAGAGCGTGTGGAGCGTATCGGCAAGGCCATTACCGCTTTGCGGGTCGATATGGAGATTGACTACCGCAATACCCTGGCATACGTACTCTTTGACGGTCTCTCCGCCTCCGAATCATTCTTCATGGAAGCTCTGTACGAATCGGGCCGCTTTCCCTGCCTGTTCGTGGGCGGCTCTGCTGGGGGGACCTTTGACTTCCGCAATACCTGGCTGCATGACGGAAAGCGAAAGCTTGAGAACCATGCCCTGATCGCCTTTATTAAAACTGCTCCCGGCGTGCGTTTCGGTGTTCTGAAAAGCCAGAATTTCGAGCCTGCCGGCAGCAGCTTCAGTGTCCTGTCCGCGTCGGTTGAGCAGCGCTATGTGACCCAGGTGGTTGACCGCAAAGGGCACATCAGCAGCCTGGTGGATGCGCTCTGTGAAACCCTGAAATGTACCCCGGCCAATCTTGAGTCCAAGCTGGCAGGCTACTCATTTGCCATTACGGTGGGCAAGGAACTGTACGTCCGCTCCGTCTCCCAACTCAATGTTGCCGCCGGCAAGGTGCATTTTTTCTGTGATATTTCTCCGGGGGAAGAGTTGCAGTTGGTGCGCAGGACAGAACTGGTCAGTAACACGAAAAAGGATTTCAGCCGTTTCATGCAGGGGAAGCCGGGCAACCCGGTGGCCGGCATCCTCAATGACTGCATTTTGCGCCGCCTCAACAACGAACGTGAACTTTCCGAGATGGGGCGTACCATGTCGGATGCTGCCGTGGCAGGCTTTTCCACCTTTGGCGAAATTCTCGGATTGAATCTGAACCAGACACTGACCGCCATCTTCTTCTTCAGGGTCACGGCCGGTGCGTCCTTCAAGGACGATTATGTGGACAATTTTGTTGCCCATTATGGCGAATTCAAGGCATTCTTTCTGCGGCGCCAAGTTGCCAAGCTGAGTGGCTTGTCTCAAGTCATGATGAAACAGATTAACGACTTCAGGGCGCAGCAGTTTGAAAGCCGTCTGGATGCGTCCGGCCTGGAACCGGCCATGGAACTCTTGTTCAGCGGTTTGAATGATCTCGGTCAGGCCCTGAACGAAGCAAATGCCCAACGTGAAACCATGGCAAGTCAGCTGGAGTCCTGCGCCAACGATCTGTATGGTTCGGTGGATGACCTTGCTGCCCACATAGAACAGCAGGTGCAGGCCATTCAACAGGTGGGAGAAAATGTATCCGCCCTGACCCAGCAGGCTACGACTTCGGCAACCAGTGCCCGTGAACTGGCCGATGCCAGCAGCCGAATCCAGAGTGTGGTTGAGATCATTCAACAGATTGCGGATCAGACCAATCTTCTGGCGCTGAATGCTGCCATAGAGGCGGCCCGTGCCGGAGATAGCGGTCGCGGGTTTGCGGTTGTAGCCGATGAGGTTCGCAAGCTGGCGGAAAAATCCCGTACCAGCGCCATGGAAATCGGCACCAATATCTCCCGGCTCGCCTCCGAGATCGGTTCCGTGGCCAACGAGATCGAATCCCAGACCAACGATGTGGCGCGCCTCTCCTCTCTGCTGGAAGTTATCGAAGAGTCAAGTGGTCGAACCGCCGAGACAGCCGGCCATACCAAGGCAGTTGCGGATACCCTCAAAAATCTGACCCGGGCTAGCCACGACTAACCATAAAAGTAGGAGAGACAACAATGCAAGCTAACGTACAGGTTCTGATTATCATGGGCAGTAACTCCGATTTGCCGATAATGCAGGAAACCGCTGATATGTTGGGACAATTTGACGTTCCGTGTGAAATGAGGATTTCGTCGGCCCACCGTTCGCCGGCCCGCACGGCAAAACTGGCGTCGGAAGCTGCCGGAAGAGGGATAAAAGTCATTATTGCCGGTGCCGGAATGGCTGCTCACCTGGCTGGGGTGATCGCTTCCGAGACGATCCTGCCGGTGATCGGCGTGCCGGTTTCCGGCAGCGCCCTCAACGGTGTTGACGCCCTGTATGCCACGGTTCAGATGCCGGGAGGAATTCCGGTGGCAACCATGACCATCGGCAAGGCCGGCGCAAAAAATGCTGCTATTCTCGCCGTACAGATACTGGCCCTGAATGACGCCCGGCTGACGGAGGCGCTCCGCAATTATCGCCGTGAGATGGCTCTGGATGTTGAGCGGCGTGACGAGGATCTGCAGGCTGTCAGGGCGGTTGAGGAGTCCCGCTGAGATATTCGCTTGACAAGCCCCGTGCTTGCGGGGAAAATATCACCACTTCAGAAAGGGGGTAGTGCCGATGAAAAAAACCATTATTGCTCTGTTGGCCTGTGTCGCATTTGCGGGAACCGCCATGGCTGCTCCGGATGTGATCGAAATGAAACGAGGCGTCAAGTTTGATCACAAGGCGCACCAGGCAGCTGCCGGTGAGTGCACAAAGTGCCATGCCACAGCGGCAGGCGGCAAGATTGAAGGCTTTGGCAAGGCCTGGGCTCACGAGAAGTGCAAAGGTTGCCACGCCGACATGAAAAAAGGGCCGACCTCATGTAAGGAATGCCACAAGTAGCACACCGACATACGTAGGATCGTGGAAAAGGGATGACAACCCAGTGTGTTATCCCTTTTTACATTTTTCGGAGAAACAATAGGCAAAGGGAGGGAAAAATATCTACACCTTTATGCTGATTTGGTCTATCATCCATTCTTTATCGATCCACTTATAAAGGTCTTATTCTCGACGGCAGGAGACACTCTTGGCAACTACCCAGCGAAATTTCATCGAGTCCGTATGGGACTTTTTCTGTTCACTCAAGCTCACCATGTTTTTGCTGATCTCCCTTGCGCTTACCTCCATTATCGGTACAGTTCTGCCACAAGGACCGACGCCGCCGGAGTACATTGCGCAGATAAGCGCCCTCAAGCTTGCGATGTATACCAAGCTAGGCTTTTTCGATATGTACCACTCCTGGTGGTTCATTGCCCTGCTGTACGTATTCAGCCTCAACCTGACCTGCTGCTCCATCAAAAGGCTGCCGCATGTCTTTACCTTTATCAGTCATCCGGCGCTGGTACTCAGCGAGTCGCTGCAGAAGAGCTACACTTTGAAACAGGAGGTTGTTTTCTCGACACCGGCAGATATCGCCAGGAAAAAACTGGCCGATTTTCTGAAGACTGAGCTTGCTGCGCCGATTGAGACCGAACAGGGTGGGGTGTACCATCTTTTTGCCCAGAAAACCGCCTGGTGCCGCCTGGGTGTCTACGTCGTCCACGCCAGCATCCTGGTGATCTTCATTGGCGCGATCATCGGATCGCTGTTTGGTGATAAGGGCTTCGTGAATATTGTTGAGGGTGAAAGCATCAACAGCTTTGTGTCCCGTAGCGGAAAAAACACACCGCTTGGTTTTACGGTGCGCTGCGACCAGTTTAGCGTTGCAAAGTACAGCACCGGCGCGCCCAAGGAATTCAAGAGCATTCTGACGGTGCTGGAAAACGGTGTTCCGGTGCCCGCTTACACCAATGCCCGGGTAATCGTCAACGATCCGATGACCTACCGGGGCTTTACCTTCTACCAGTCCAGCTATGGCCAGGCCAGTGAGGGGAGCGAACACTATCTCACTGTGGCGCCCCGCGGCGGATCGGCGTCCCAACGCATTACCTTTCACGAAGGTGAAAGGGTTTCCCTCAAGGATGGAACGCTCGTAAAACTTATCGGAGCCACCCAGGAGGTGCAGCAGATAATCCCGGAACTGAACGGGCCGGCCGCCCAGATAGAAGTGACCTTCAAGGGGAAAAGCCCCCAGGTATTCGAAATTTTCAAAAATTATCCCGAAATAAATGCCCAGCGTGGCGATGAGCTGGTTTTCGGTTATGACGGGACCAATGCCAGGCTGTTCACCGGGTTGCAGGTCGCCAAGGATCCCGGTGTCTGGGTTGTCTGGCTGGGGTGTGCATTGATGGTTGCCGGTCTCTTTATTGCGTTTTTCATGTCACATAAACGGGTATGGATTGTTGTATCAAAAGGGCACGCGCGCATGTATGGAAATGCCAGCAAAAACCAGGCTGCGTTCTCCCTACAGTTTGATGACCTGTCCGCCAAGCTGAAAGAACTGCAAATCTAACGGGGGTACACAGGGTATGACCAGTTCGCTTTTCTTTAATATGACAACGCTGGCTTATATGGCGTCAATGGTTACATTTTTCATTTTTCTGGCCGGCAAGAACAAGACCGTCGGACTGGCCGGGAGTTTGCTGGCCTATGCCGGGCTGGCGCTCCAGACGGTTGCCATAGGTCTGCGCTGGAAGGAATCCTATGACGTCGGCTTTGGGCACGCCCCACTTTCCAATCTTTACGAATCGGTGGTTTTTTTCTCCTGGACCATCATACTGATCTATCTGTTTATCGACTTGAAATACAAGTACCGCATCATCGGGGCTTTTGTCGTTCCCTTTGCGCTGCTCGGCATGGCCTGGGCGCAGCTGGGACTCAATACCGGCATCGAACCGCTTGTGCCGGCGCTGCAGAGCAACTGGCTGTTGTATCATGTCATCACCTGTTTCCTCGGTTATGCCGCCTTTGCCGTGGCCTGTGGCGTATCGATCATGTATCTGCTCAAGGCCTCCCATGAGGCAAACGCATCATCAAATGCATCCGCCGGCGGGATCATGACCATGTTTCCCCCCACCCGGGTGCTTGACGATCTGAACTACCGCGCCATCATGATCGGATTCCCCTTGCTTACCATCGGCATCATCACCGGCGCCGCCTGGGCCAACTATGCCTGGGGAACCTACTGGAGCTGGGATCCGAAGGAGACCTGGTCGCTGATTGTCTGGTTCATCTATGCCGCTTTTCTGCATGCCCGCTTCACCAAGGGCTGGGTCGGCAAACGGGCCGCATGGCTGTCGATCATCGGTTTTGCTGCCACCATCTTCTGTTACCTGGGTGTCAATCTGTTCCTCTCCGGTCTGCACAGTTACGGCGGCAAGTAGGAACATGCTGGCGCGCTCAAATCCATGACCATAACCGCATGTCGGTTTGGGCACCTTTATACAGATTGACAACCAATTGACCATCCGCAGTACGCGGGTGGTCAATTGCTTTGAAACGACATGCCGACATTCTCAATTATCATACCGGTGAAGCCGGGCGGTTCCGTGACCGCACTTGAATCCATCAGACGGCTTGAGTACCCGCCACACCAGTTTGAGGTTCTGATCTCCGAGGGAACCATGCCCAGCAGGCAGCGCAACCTGGCTGCGCAGCAGGCCTCGGGAGATCTGCTCTACTTCCTGGATGATGACTCGCGCCCGGTTCCCGAAGCTCTGAAGCTTTGCGCACGCGCTTTCGAGGACCAAACCGTGGCTGTTGTGGGCGGGCCTTCGCTGACACCGCCCGGCGACTCGCCTCTTCAGCGCCTCTTTGGCGTTGCCCTCTGCTCGTTTTTTGGAGCCGGAGCCATGCGAAACCGCTATCGTTCAAACGGCTTGCTACGCCAGACCACGGAGCAGGAGCTGATCCTGTGCAACCTGGCGTTCCGTCGTGAGTCGTTTCTTGCGGCCGGTGGGTTTGACGAACGGCTCTATCCCAACGAGGAAAATGAGCTTCTGGACAGGATCAACGCTGCCGGACACAGGCTGCTGCATGACCCGGCCCTGGCGGTTGAGCGGAGCCAGCGGCCCACATTGGCGGCCTTCATGCGCCAGATGCGCAGTTATGGACGGGGTAGGGCGCAGCAGACACTCCTGGCCGGTCCCCGCTCATTGGTCAGTTTTGCACCGCTGTTTTTTGTCTGCTATCTTCTGGCGCTGCCCCTGCTCCCTGCGGGCACGGTTCGATTCCTGCCGCTGCTGGTGTACCTGATCCTGGCGGCCCTGTTTTCCGTTGGAGCCGTGATCGCCTCGGCCCGTCTGGAAAGTGTGCTGGTGCTGCTTCTGTATCCGGTTATGCATGTGTGCAACGGTATCGGGTTGTTGTCCGGATTCATGGGGGGCAGGCCAATTGGGAATAAAAGCGGCGAAGTGCAGGTAAAACTGGTCAAGGCCTTTGATCAATCCTCCTGGTGATGGCGGATGCCTGGCCGGCCAACCGGTTTTGGTGTCCCTCTCTTTGTCAGGTTCCATCAAACGGGCGGCACAGGTGAAAGATTCCGCCCAGGGAGCATCACGTGAACTTCAGTATTGTTGTCCCCATCTATAACGAGCAGGAAAGCATCGATGAGCTCTATCGAACCATCGTAGGTGCGCTGGATGATATCGATCCCTGCTATGAAATCATCATGGTTGATGACGGCTCAATGGACGGTTCGTACGCTATCCTCAAAGAACTGGCTGCCCGGGATGAACGTCTCAAGGTCATCAGATTCCGCCGGAACTTCGGGCAAACTGCGGCAATGTCGGCCGGTTTCGATGCGGCCAGCGGCGCCATCATAATTCCCATGGATGGAGACCTGCAGAACGATCCGGCTGATATTCCGCGCCTGATCGAAAAGATTCACGAGGGGTATGATGTGGTCTCCGGCTGGCGCAGCGACCGCAAGGATACCTTTGTAACCCGCAAGATCCCCTCCATCCTGGCCAATGCGCTGATCTCGTCGTCCACAGGTGTGCATCTCCATGACTACGGTTGCACCCTCAAGGCCTATCGCCGCGAGGTCTTGGACGGCATCAACCTGTATGGCGAGATGCACCGTTTTGTGCCGGCCCTGGCGTCCCAGGTGGGGGCCAGGGTTGCCGAACTCCCGGTCAGGCACCATCCCCGCCGCCACGGTGTCAGCAAATACGGCATTTCACGCACCGTGCGGGTGATTCTTGATCTGATGACGGTCAAGTTCCTGCTGGCCTACTCCACCAAGCCGATCCAGCTGTTCGGCAAATGGGGGCTGTACACCCTCCTGGCTGGTTGTTGCAGCGGCGCAATGACCATCTATATGAAGCTGTTCGAAAACCTCAGCATGAACCGCAACCCGCTGTTCATCATGACCGCCTTCCTGCTGTTCATGGGGGTACAGTTCATCGTGCTGGGGTTGCTGGGTGAACTCAATGCCCGCACCTACTACGAAGCCCAGGGCAAACCGATCTATGTGGTCAGGGACAGGATAAATCTGGGGAAGGGGGACCAGGGACGGGGGACGGGGTGAAAGATCATAAAGATCTTGATGTCTGGAAGGAGAGTATTGAGGTCGTGACCAGGATCTACTCGTTGACCTCATCGTTCCCCAAAGAGGAAATGTATGGATTGGCCAATCAGATGCGGCGCGCTGCGGTTTCCATTCCATCCAATATTGCCGAGGGAGCTGCTCGCCAAACGGAAAAAGAGTTTGTGCATTTTCTCCATGTTTCATTGGGCTCGGCTGCTGAGTTGGAAACGCAGTTGATCATCGCGGAGAAATTGAATTTTGTGCAAGAGATCAGTTCTTTGCTGGAGATGATGGTGGTGCTGCAAAAAATGCTGCACGGCCTGATTCGCCATTATTGCCACAAGACATAATTTATGCCCGCTCCCCGTTCTCCCATTCCGGTTTCCCGGTCCCCGGTCCCCGATCCCCTGTCCCCAATACGCATTCTCATGCTGGCGCCCACGCCCTATTTTGCGGACCGCGGCTGCCATGTCAGGATCTATGAGGAGGCGCGGGCGCTGATCAGGCACGGATGTGATGTGCGCATCGTCACCTACCACATCGGCCGTGACCTGCCCGGTATCCCGACAGAACGCATTCCCGCCGTACCCTGGTACCGACGGCTTACGGCCGGCCCCTCCTGGCAGAAACCGCTGCTGGATATCCTGCTGCTGTTCAAGGCCCTTTCCGTTGCCCGCTCCTTTAAACCACAGATCCTGCACGCCCACCTGCACGAGGGGGCTTTCATCGCCATGTTGCTCAAGCCGTTGGTACGTATTCCACTGGTGATGGATTTCCAGGGCAGCCTGACGACGGAATGCCGCGACCACGGTTTTTTCAAGGCCGGTTCCCTGCTTGAGCGGCTGTTCTCCGTCGTGGAGCGGATTGTCAACCGAGCAGCCGATGCCATCATCACCAGCTCTTCGGCCGGTGCCGGGCAGCTGGTGCGGGAGTGGAGCGTTCCGGCGCACAAAGTTTCAGTCGTCATCGATGGAGTGGATACGGATTGCTTTCAGCCCCATCCGCCGGGCACGACGCGGCGCAGACTGGGTATCCCCGAAGACAGGCCGTTGGTGGTTTTTCTCGGCATTCTCAACGCCTATCAGGGGATGGACCTGCTTCTGGATGTTATGTCCATCCTCAAGGCGCAGGAAAGCCAGGTTCATTTTCTGGTCATGGGTTATCCGGAACAGGCTTACCGTCTGAAGGCGATTGGCCGGGGGCTGGAAGGTATGGTGACCTTCACCGGCCGGATCGATTATGGTCAGGCTGCAGAGATGCTCTGCGCAGGCGATCTGGCCATCTCTCCCAAGCTCTCGCTCAGCGAGGCCAATGGCAAACTGTTCAAGTACATGGCCTGCGGTCTGCCGACCCTTGTGTTTGAAACGCCGGTCAATCGTGAGATACTGAGTAGTTCTGGCGAGTACGCTGTCTATGGCGATGCCGATGATCTGGCAACAAAGATAACGGAGTTGCTGGCCGACAGGGAGCGTCTTGCCAGACGTTCGCGCGAGGTGCGTGAGAAGGCGGTGGATGAACACTCCTGGGAGAAGCGCGCAATCCTGATTGATCGGCTCTACCGGCAGCTGCTCGGATCATGATTTCCGACGCAGGAGGGTGTGCGCCAGAACACGTCAGCTATATATGCCCTGCAAAAAAAAAGTTCGGTCTGTATTTTGTAAAGCAAAAAAACGTTGACATCGGAAGTCGAATTTGTTAATTAACTTATCTCGCAAGCGGGAATAACTCAGTGGTAGAGTGCAACCTTGCCAAGGTTGAAGTCGCGGGTCCGAATCCCGTTTCCCGCTCCAAAAGATACAAGGGTTTAAGCAGAAATGCTTAAACCCTTTTTCTTTGCGTGCAACCTCTGGTGCCCCTTCGATGTCAAACCTGTGCTGAATCTCCCCGTTAAGTTGCCACTATAAATTCATATCCGTGAAGGCCAGTGAACGATAAATGACCTAAGCGGTAACTCTTGGGAGCAAGTGTAGCGACGCGATTGGTTTGGAACTGGTTGGCGTGTGATTTGGCTCCTTGTGATTGAAGGATTTCAGCTAAAACAGCCGCCGGTTTAAAGGGTGTTAAAGCGGGTTTTTAGGCCCACTTTTTGGCATCGAATATCAACGTATTTGAAAGATCAGTTCCCTCCTGTTTTACCTGTTTCATCCCCTCCGATTGTGTAATTGATAGCCACCGTTTCCACTCAAAAGCCTTTGAAGGTTTTGCGCATCTCCGGGTGGTTGTTCGGGGGTGAAACGGTCTTTACCGATCAGGCAGATGCCGATGCTGGTGCTGTTGTGGTCTTTGACATGGGCGCCGGTTTCATCGGGGGGGCGGCCGGTTTCGACCATTCCGCACAGATCGATGACGAAGTGGTAGCCGATGGAGGTTAAGTCGGGGTTAAAGCCCTTTTTAAGCCGCCAGAAGTCGGTGCGGCTCCTGCCTCTCTGGCGATGCCATAGGTCGATGTCTTTTGCTTTGTCGTTGCGGCCATTGGGTGAATCGCTGCAATGGATGACGATGGTGTCTATCTGACGGGTGAATTTCATGGGATATCCCCTTGTGATTGTTCAAGGTTCGGGGTTCGAAGTTCGTGGTAAAACCTGGAACCTTGAACCCGAAAACCGTGAACAGGCGTATTACATGGCAAGGGGACTGTAGCAAAGGGAGGCGAGAAGATATTTATGAAGCGCTGCAAAGGAAAAGCCCCTTTCCGGGGTAGCGAAAAAGGGCCGTTTGTGATATTGGCTTAGTACTCTTTTATGTGATTTGTGTCAAGGAGTTGATCTTTATTGCCCGGATGTAATCGGGGAGGCGCTTGTGCGGTTAATGCGGAAACGCAGTAAGCCATTTTATTATCACAGTCTAAATGTACCATTTGGGGTGTTGGCCAGGTCTGGTCAACGACGAGTTGGAGAGGAGATAGTATGGCAACGTACATGACGTTTTTTGCGGTTCCAGATCATCACATCGAATTTCTAGAAAAACATCCACAGTATCTTGCCGATTATCTTGAAGGAAAACAGCCAAACACAAAACGAGGTTTATTTTCTCGATTATTCTGTTCCGTAAACACTCCTGAAACACCTCCAGATTGGCCTACACAAGTACATGATCACTCGACGGAAATCAATCACCGTCAAGTGGAATACCTGCATTATCTCTTGAATGGTACAGAGTCAGAGATAGCAAACGCGGGATGTCTATTCCAGACATGGTTTAAGCCTCATGCAACTTGTTGTGCGGTTGCAATTGATGATTCAAAATTTGCCTTTAAAAGCGCACAAGTTATTGAACTTAAAAGTATTATGATGTCAATCAACGATGATGTCATTTTTAGAAGATATCAAGAAAAGGTTGATGATGATATGACTGACGACGATAAAGAGCTTTTGCTGAATATTTTTTGCGACCTAAATATTATCTGTGACGAGTCAATTTCAAAAAATCAGGGAATCATTTGGTCCGCGAGCTGACTCATTGAAGGAGAGGCCGAAGGGGCAAGTCCTTGACACGAGACCATAAGTAAAGACTGAGGATCCAGGAAGAATCAGCGGCCTAAAACAGCCGTTGTTCTCCCAAACCGTTACCCCCGTGAGAAAAGAATGAAAGAACTGCATGACCTGATAACTGCCCTGACCTTTGTCGATGGAGGGTGCCGGGACATTAACTATGAAGCCCCTACGTGGGAGGGCGTTGAAGCCTTGCACGCCTACCTGAAGGCATCGTACCGAACAGTTTCAGGTACCGATAGTGAGGGGCGACCATTGGACGATCTGGAGCCGCAGATTGTCGTTGGTGCGGTTCAATATTCCGGTGCAGTTCAAATCATTTATGAGGGCGGCGATCTTATCAACCACTTACAGTTATTCATATATCTGGAGCCAGAGGGAATCCCCTTTGTTGAGCTTACCTTCTTCCCTCAGGATATTCGTCAACACAAGGATTTAAGAAACCAGTTTATCTCTTGGGCGGACCAACTACAGACCCGTGTCGGAGCCAGCCGATACTACACTAGGTACGAGAATGCTTCATGGCGGTTTGGCGACGTGAACGGCAATTCTGGGGTATTCCTCGTCTCTGATTGAAGCATAATCTGGAAATCGAACGGCTAAGCATCGGCACGCGCCCTCTCCCTACGGTCGAGGGTCATCCTCAGCCCCGTTGGCCAAGAAAAGGAAAAAGTTGTGCCCCAGCCTTCGAGAAAATGGAAAACCGCACATATTCCTTCTCCGAGAACCGCATCGGGAAAAGGAGCACGCCCAGAATTACACCAATTCTGTGGAAGCCATATCAGAATATGCTGACATAGTTGATATTCTGTACCAAGTGGTGGAAAGAAAGGAGCTGTCTGAAGGTGCGCTCGACCTTTTAACTGAGAGGTTAGGCAGTCGCTTCAAACTGGTTGCAGATACGGCTGGGACACGGCTTGTTCAGCTTTCTCACTATTTCCCAAACGTAGAACAGAAACTTCTAGAACTAATGGATGATAATCGCCACCAGATTCGATTGAGAGTTGTACAGTCAATTTGGACCGACAGCCCACCTTCAGAAACAACTGATGAAATTCTACGAAAAGCACTGAAAGACAAAAGTGCCACCGTTCGGCAGTTTGCTGTCTCCCGAATTGGATCTCATCGTCTGAAGCACTTCCAAAGAGATATCAGTCACCTACTTCAAGAGGAAACAAGTGAAAAGGTAATCGCAGAGGGTCAGTACGCATTGCAACAATTACAAGATTGAGGGCCAACACTTGGGTGCTGCTGTTTCCGCTTCGCTTCACAGCAAACCCTCAATCCGTTAGCGCAAGGAGAAGAATAATGGGACGCGAAGACTGGTATAGAAATACTACGTGGTCGGATGCCACCGAAAAGGATTTTTTCGAGCGGCTTGGACGTTCACGCCAGAACGCAAGCAAGGTGCAATATCTTCGCATCCAAGCCCTTTACCTTCAAGATACACATCCAGATGCGGCGAATCGCCTCCTTGACACAATGCTTGCTCTTCCTTTTGAACAAAGTCAGATTGCATCCGCCTATTTGCAAAAGGCCGAGGTAGCTATCCGCCTTGGACGTCCGCACGAAGACATTGTTTCGTTTTTCCGTAAATCCATACTGCAACAGCGGGTCTTTCCCCAGGTCAGAACTATTGTTCATCGTCGGTTTGGCAGATATGCTGTCGAGAATGCCCATAAGGAGTTGTACGATGAAATACTGGGTATCCTATCGGAATATGCAGACGGCGAAATGTTGCCGATTGAGTTGTATGAGACAAATGGTGTCAGAGCAATCATCTGTGAAGAGAAGGGGCTGATCAAAGAAGCAAGACAATATGCAGCGGTTGCACTACAACAGGCAGCAAAGACGGAAAGCGGATTCCGCTATCACAAAGCATTTGGGATTGTAGAAGAGCGTTCATCCGTTTTTGATCAAACGTTAGAAAAGATAGCTTGGCGCTAACCAGGAAGAAGCAGCGGCCTAAAACCGCCGTTGTTCTCCCGGCCCGTCCCCCTACTCAAACAACCTACACTGCTTCCTCTCAAGCTCCTCCTGCCCAACCGCCGCAATAATCGAATAAATCTGCCGCTCGGCCAGGCCGAACTCCCTGGCCAGCTGGGCGTGGTTGTTGCCGGTGAAGCGCTTGTAGATAGCAGTTTCTCTAGGTGGTAAATCTCGAAAACAATCATTGTTTCTTTTGTAACCTTTTGTGTTGAATTTCGGTCTTACTGTTCAGCAAGGAGTGAATATCGAAATGCTCCTGGAGATAGTCGATCGAGGCATAAAAGGGAGGATATATGAAAAAGATCATGATAACGCTCATTGTTGGAAGCCTTCTGTCAGCAGCACTCGCGACGCCGGTGTTTGCCGACGGACGGGATGGATTCCCTCATATCAGAGGAGGCATATTCAACCCCCTGTGGCCGGTTGCGGTTGCACTGGCCATTCCCGCGGCTGTTGTCGGTACCGTTGCCAGTCTTTCAGTCCCGGAACCGGTGGGATACGGTTATGCCCCACACCCGCTAACTGTAGCGCAACCAGTGTATTCAGCGCCTCCCGCATACTACGCCCCGAGAGTCTACGTGTCGCCGCGGGGATACTACGCGCCAAGAGCATACTATCCCGAGAGATACTATCGAACCTATAGGCATGGTTGGTAATATTCTTACATAATGATGACTGCCCACGAGGATTACGACCCGGTACTGATTCGCTCAGTGCCGGGTTTTTATTTGGTGTGCGACTGGAATGGGGCATTCGTGCCCCCCTTCCGCAGTTTGCTGTTGATACGTGGCAAATTCACGATTTTTGACTGATATGTTCTATTGGTGCAATAAATATTGAAGGTGACATTTTTCCTCAATAACGCCTTTTATGATTTAAAGTATTTCCGATAGGATGTAGTGTATCGTTAAAAATTGTGAGCCACTGTAATGGCCTGCTCACCCACTCCGGTACGCAGCCTCAATGACCCTGACTCACCTTGTTATCACGGGTAGTTTTGAGCCGCAGCCATCTCCATGCATGAACCATATGGTGCAAAAAATATCAATTCAAAGACTACAAGGGAGTAAGCGGAAATGGGTATGGTACCTATTGACAATCTAATTGTCGGCATGGTGCTCGATGCTGACGTTCGGGACCGAACCGGTCGCTTGTTACTCGGCTCGGGAGCTGAATTGACATCAAAACACCTGCATATTTTTCGTACATGGGGTGTTCAGAAAGCATCCATTGCCGGTATTGATGGTGATGATGAGATGACGCATTTGCCTGAAAACGTGGACCTCTCCGAATTGCTGATAGTTGAAGAGGCGCTGGCTCCTCTGTTTAAGCGTGTAGATATGAACCATCCGGTAAATAAAGAATTGCTTCGATTGGCTGCTTTGAGGAGGATCCAGCATGGCAATTCTTGATAGGGACAGTTCCATACGACTTGAAAGAATCATTGAAGAAACATCGACGGTTTACTCTCTTCCACTTTTTTATGAACGACTTAATGAAGTTATCAACCACCCAAAATCCTCCATTGCCGATATCTCCAGGATCATCACTGAAGATCAGGGCTTAACTGTCAAACTTCTGAAGCTTGCAAACAGCCCGATGTTTGGGTATTACGCCAAGATCGAATCCATTACCAAGGCGGTGACTATTATTGGGACCCAGCCTTTGAGGGATCTGGCCCTGGCAGTCTCTGTCATGGATGTTTTTCGAAATATTCCAGAAGAGCTTATGAACATGCGCTCTTTCTGGCATCACTGCATCTCCTGCGGCACCATTGCCCGCAATCTTGCTATTTATCTCCACGAGCGTAATGTTGAGCGTTTTTTTGTAGCTGGCATGTTACACGATATTGGCCAACTGATACTCTGTACGAGTATTCCGGATGTTGTCGGTGCCATGATTGAGGAATGCAGGGCTCAAGAGACCATCTATTATGAGGAGGAAAAGAAGTGCCTCGGTTTTGATCATACGGATATTGGTGCATCCCTGTTGTCAAAATGGAAGATTCCAGCAGCTATTTTGGATCCTGTGGCCTGTCACCACAAGCCCGCCGCAGCTGAGCAGTACCCTCTTGAGACTGCAGTCGTTCATCTCTCCGATATCATCTGTCAGGCGATGCAATGGGGACGTACCGGCGCACAAGTGGTCCCGCCTCTTGATGAAGCCGCTTGGGAGCGCATAAATATTCCGGTTAGCATTTTGGGGGTGATCTTAAAACAGTCAGAGTTGCAGCTTGAAGACGCGATGGCAATATTGGCGTAAGCTTCATGGGGAGGCAAGGAACACGTTTATGACCAGAAAACAGACAAACAGCCAGTTGATCAAATATCTGCAGGATCGAGTCAGTTATCTGGAGGAAACGAATCTCAGCTTTATATCTATTCTGGATATGCTTGCCTCAAGTTCTGCTTTTCATGGAGACCTGACCGAAGCAAACAGTGCTGATGCGATTTTCCGCGCGACGCTCTTACAACTTCACAGGATGCTTCAGCTTAAACAAATAGGATGCCTGGAAAGCTGTGATGATGCCAGCTTTGAACTAACCGCCTGCGCCCCGCTTGATTGCCATGACAGCCTGAATTTACTGGTTGACGCATGTATAATAGATGGCACCTTTGCCTGGGCTCTCAACAGAAACCAACCAATTATAACTCCTGCCGCAGACAAAAAAGTACTCATTCTTCATCCGATAGCGACAAAATCCCGTATCAGGGGAATGTTTATCGGCGTTCTTCCGGAGAACGCCACTACGATGGACGCACCGTCTCTCAACGTTCTCTCCATAGTACTTAATACCTGCGCCTATGCCCTGGAAAATAGTACGCTCTACATGATGCTTCGTGACAACATGTCAAATCTTGAGCAACGCGTTCATGAAAGAACGCTAGAACTGGAGGTTGCACGTCAGCAGGCCGAAGAGGCAAACCGTGCGAAAAGTCTTTTCCTGGCGAATATGAGTCATGAGATCAGGACTCCCATGAACGGCATAATGGGTATGACTGAGTTGCTCCTTGAAGCGGGTCTGACTCCGGATGAAGAGCGGCTTTATCTGAATTCCATAAAAAACTCGTCAGAGCACTTACTGACAATTATCAATCATATACTTGACCTCAATAAAATCGAAGCCGGAAAACTGGAATTGAGATCGGATCCTTTTCAGCTTAATTCCATTATTACCAATGTAACCAGCGCTCTGGAGGTACAGGCATCCCGTAAAGGGCTGGAGCTGGTATATCAACCGGAGAATGATTTGTCCGATACCTTGATCGGAGATCCGAATAGGCTCTGGCAAGTTCTGGTAAATCTCGTCGGCAATGCAATCAAGTTCAGCGACCACGGTGCTATTGTGATTTCTGCAGTCCTGACGAAACGGGAGCACTCGAGAGTGATGATTCAGTTCAGTGTTGCCGACAATGGAGTTGGAATTCCGCTTGAGGCTCAGGAGCGAATATTCAATATGTTCGAGCAGGCTGATTCATCCACAACAAAAATCTATGGTGGCACAGGTCTGGGACTATCCATATCCAGACGGCTTGTAAAGATGATGGGCGGAGACATCTGGGTTCAAAGTGAGCCCAATAGGGGGAGCACTTTTTATTTTAATGTATGGCTTGCGACCGGAAAAGAGATGGAAGATGGCAGAGTTAATGCTTTGACAGACATTCACAACCATGAGGTTGCTGTTTCCGGAGTACAAGAGGAGTTATGTGCAGATTGGGGAGGACTGAGCATACTTGTGGTGGATGATGTTGAACTCAATCAGCTTCTGGTAAGATCAATCCTGAATAAGGTCGGGCAGGGCCACCGCTTTACGGTTGCCTTTAATGGCCGGCAGGCTGTGGATGCCTGTGCTTCTAATGATTTTGACCTGATTCTGATGGATGTGCAGATGCCGGTCATGGATGGTTACGAAGCCACCAAGCTTATTCGAGAACGGGAACAGATCAGCGGCAGGAGAACGCCTGTTATCGGGCTTACTGCCTATGCATCCCGTGAAGACAGGCAAAGGTGCCTGTCTTCCGGAATGGATGGTTTTGTCTCCAAGCCGGTAAAACCACAGACGCTTCGAGAGGCGATCCGCGGGCTTATAATGCCAGCTCGTAATCTTCCTGAAGCATGTTACCAGCCTGTTGAAATTGAAAAGGAAAAAACGATTCAGGAGATACCGGTATTTGATAAGAATGTATTACTTGAAAGGATTGGTGGGAACGATTCACTCCTTCCTCGTTTTATTAGCCTTTTCCGCAAATTAGCAGGTGACAGACTTGAGACGCTCAATGCTTCAATAGCAAACGGAGACATCAGCGGTATACGCAATTGCGCGCATAACCTCAGGGGGGCGGCGGCCAATATTGCAGCTCTTCGTATAATGGAAACATCGGCCAGAATTGAAACAGCAGCATGTGCGGGTGACGCTACATCTGCAAAGAGAGAGCTTGACCTGTTATACCGGCAGCTTGAAGAGTTTAACCTGGTTACTGCAGATTTTTAACGTATGATTCTTTTCATATCTTAGGTGCTATCAGGTACATTTTTTTCAGACGCCAATGCCTGTCTTTATTGTCAGCAACACCGATAGATTTTCATTCAATGTGATGTGCTCAAGGAATTTTTATTTTGAAGAGTGATACACTACAGGCTCATGATGCCGCAGCAGATCTCACCCTCCTGTTGGTTGAAGATGACGTTATTACCAGTGAGATGGTTCTCTTGAGGTTGGGCGGGTTGTTCAAACATGTGGAAACGGTATCGAACGGACTTGAAGGTCTGCGGTTGTTTCATGAACTCACTCCGGACATCGTGCTTACCGATCAGAATATGCCTGGTCTCTCCGGCATGGAAATGATACGCCAGATTCGTCTAACAGATCAGGCGACCCCCATAATCCTCATGACGTATTCTATGGATCACGAAACACTCGTCGAGGCAATTAATCTCGGGGTTACTAAATTCATTGCCAAGCCGTTCAAATATGAATTGTTTGTCCGTGTATTCAATGACTTGATTAAAGATATTTCAAATAAGCGCCAACAGGAGAATTTCAGGCTTCAAGAGATGGAACTCTTGCGCTACCGTGATAAGTATAATTCCATGCAGCAAGAAGCGGCCCGACACAAGGAACGCCATGTACTGCGCCACGACCTGCGTGACCAGATCATCTCCGGATCTGGATGCGTCAACTGGAGCATTGAGGTTGTTCATTCATCCAAAGACACCATGTGCGGTGATGGCTACGCGTGAGATTGCTGAGGAAACGCGCAGACTGATTATGAATGTTGGGGAGACTGATGAAAGGCTTAAGGGCGCGGTTGATATTTCATCAGACCTCGTCAATAAGAGCACGTACATAGCCACACGCACAAAGCAGCTGATCGAATTGATGCAGCAAATAATTATGCTGTCTGAGCAGAATAGCTCTGTTGCCTCTGAGGTTGGCGATGTTTCTATCACTCTGGCAACAAAATCAGAAAGCCTTCGCGAGGAGCTTTCAAAATTCAAAGTGTAGGTTCAGTGTCTCAGTGTCTTGAGTTGTATCAATGGCGCGTGACAATCCCTCTCTGAGAACCATTTATAATTTAGTATGCAGTCATCACACACAACAGGAGACGTACAGATGAAAAAAACCATTTTTGTTTTGACAATTCTGGCAACATTTGCTGGAACCGCTTGTGCTGCCGACAAAGCCGATCATCCGCCGAAAAAGGGTAGGGCAACAATCCAGCTCCCGGCAAAAAACGGCATGGTAACCTTCTCTCACAAAGAACATCAGGAGATGCTGAAGGGCTGCAAGAAATGTCATGAAAAACCTAAGGGAAAGATCGATGAGCTCGGAAAGGATTGGGCTCACAAAACCTGTAAAGGCTGTCACGCCGAAATGAAAAAAGGTCCCGTAAAATGTGGTGAATGCCACCAGAAATAGCTTGTTAACGTCCTGGATTTTAATATTGAAGAGCAGGGAGGGGCACGCAGATATGTAACTCCTTGCAAAAAAATGACTCACGTAGCTTGTGGAATCATTGTTGTGGATCAATGATTCTGGTTTCGTTGGAAATGTGAGCACATGAGGTTAAAGGCCGCGTGGCGGGTTTTGGCGTGAATGTCGAATTCAGCCATCTGAGTACGCCGTCACTGCAGGCAGGAATTTCCGGGCTACCAGTCGTGGTACACTGACTCAGTTCGGAAGCTCTTGATGAGATGAAAGGCAGAAGCAAAAGATACAAGGGCTTAGGCAGGAATGCTTAAACCCTTTTTCTTTGTCTATGGCTCAACTCCGTGCATCCTTTAGCATTGTGTTCCCCTTTTCAACCCCTCCAAAAGAAGCAATTCAGCCTAAATTGTCATGCATCTTTTCTTGCATCCCCAGTATGTGAAGTCCTCAGAACATAAAATCCTTGTGGAAAGAAAAACAGCTGTTCCTGGTGTTATTAGTGAAGAGGTTGTCAGGACTTCTGTTGACAAATTTTTCAAATTTCCGTGCCCATGTGATATAGGTCTTTTCAGAGAGTCAACAGCGACATAGGGGAATATTGGAGGCCGGCGTGGCAAAGGGATACCATGAAAACAGAGAACGGATTGAAACCCTCAACAGTTTCGGCAAATCCATCAGCAAACGGGCGGGCTTCAAATGCGAGTGGTGTGAGAGTAAAGAAGGCCTTAGGGTCTGGGATTATCAAGCCGATCAGTCGCCCACCATGGATATGCTTGCTCTCCTGTGCCAACGCTGCTGTGATTGGGCCGATGGCAGGAAAGCCGATCCTCAGGAACTTCGTTCGATTCGCAACGCACTCTGGAGCAATATACCGGCGGTGGCTGAAGGTGCAGCCAGAGTGTTGGCGCAATGCCGCGAACCCTGGGCACGGGAAGCGATCGAGGAGAGTTTTATCGATGACGCCGTCAAGGCGGCACTCCTGAAATGAAAACGTTTGCTGCCCGGATACCGGAACGCGAGACAGGAAAGGATAGTGCTGTGAAAATTACCGAGAAAATTTTAAAAGCCCGCGTTACGGAGTTGAATCTGGGGGTGCTGAAAGAGACCACCTTTGGGATTCGCGTGGAGCGGAGCGGAAAAGGATACATTTGCTGCCTGGTGTACCGGGATCAGACGCCACCGGAGATCCTGCTGGAGGGGGGCAGCGCCTCAGAAGCCAGCGCCTGTATCGAAGCGGTGGCTGCCACGCAGCGGATTTTCAGGCAGTCGATGATGGGTGGTGTTGAAAAGCCGGAATACCTGACCGACGAGCTGTTTATCAAAAAGGGGGGCGAACGCTGCCCGAAAACCAGGTGCGGTTCACGGGATATCATTGCCGGCTGGGTGGAAAAAAACGGCTCCGGGCTCACCCAGGCCTACCGTTGTGGTAAGTGCGGTCTGGAGTTTGTCATTGTCTACAAGATGGAAGGGTACGAAATCTCCGGGCATGCGGAGGTTTCGCCGTAAGCCGGACAGGGCCCCAAGGATCTGAAACCCACGTCCGCCAAAGCAGCGGCTCAGGTCGGCCGGGTAGCATTCAATTTCAGGTACTCCTCAAGCGACAGGATTCGAACCCCTCTTTTTTGCATGTGTGAGAGCGCCCAATTGTATTTTGACGTCCGATCGGAGGCTGTCCCATCGGAAATCAGGTTAACGTCAAGACCGGCTCTTTGTGCCGCCAGAGCCGTAGCACGCACGCATCCCTCGGCATACACACCGCATAGGACGATATGATCGATTTCTTTTTCCTTCAGGTATTCCACCAAATAGGGATTGGAGAAGGCGCTGCTCTTTGATTTTGGAAAGCAGGTTGCGCCATGGGGGAGTATTCTCGGATCCATCTTGCCACCCTCGGATCCTTCGGCAGCAGCGTGTTTGCGGAAGAAATTACCTATAATATCGTATTTTTTAAATTGACTGAACACGTCAATGATAAGCCAGCGCCGCTTGTTATAGTAGCCTATCAGGTGGTTGGCAGTCACAATGACTTTCTCCGCATTGGCGGACCCCACGGGCATGCGGCCAGCCTCTGAGAGGAAATCGATCTGGAGATCTATGAGGAGAAGTGCTGTTTCCATGTACCTTTATTTTCCCCCCTTTTGCGGCATAAAATCAACTCGTAAACGTACCATGGTCAGGAGAGGGAGCGGTTTTCCTGCTCCTGGACGCGGATGAAGGTCGTGCACTTGGTCAGCTCTTTCAGTGAGGATGCGCCGACATAGGTGCAGGCGGAACGGACCCCGCCGAGTATATCCCGGACCGTATCGGCGATCGGGCCGCGGTAGGGGACCTCCACCGTTTTTCCTTCCGATGCGCGGTATTCGGCCACCCCGCCGGCATGCTTGTCCATGGCGGTGGAGGAGCTCATGCCGTAGAACAGCTTGAACTGCTGGCCGCACCGTTCCAGAACCTGCCCTCCGCTCTCGTCGTGACCGGCGAACATGCCGCCCAGCATGACGAAATCGGCTCCAGCGCCAAAGGCCTTGGCCACGTCACCAGGACAGGCGCATCCACCGTCGGCAATGATCCGTCCGCGCAACCCGTGGGCGGCATCGGCGCATTCGATTATGGCCGAAAGCTGCGGGTAGCCGACGCCGGCCTTGACGCGGGTGGTGCAGACCGAGCCGGGCCCGATCCCCACCTTGACCATATCCGCACCGGACAGCAGCAGTTCTTCGACCATTTCGCCGGTCACCACGTTGCCCGCGACGATGGTCTTGTCGCCGTAGGTGGCGCGCGCCTTCCTGACAAACTCTACAAATGACTCGGTATAGCCGTTGGCCACATCGATACAGATGAATTCCAGTTTGGGATGTTTGGCCAGGATCAGCCCCAGTTTGGCAAAGTCAGCGTCGGAGGAACCGGTGCTGACCATGATCCTCTGGTAGATGGCGTCATCACGTCCATTCAGGAACGCGTCCCACTCGTCCAGACTGTAGTGCTTGTGGATGGCGCTCAAGAGGCCGTGCTCCGCCAGCACCTCGGCCACCTCAAAGGTGCCGATGGTATCCATGTTGGCGGCAATGACGGGAATTCCGCTCCACTGACGGCGGCTGTGCAGAAACGAATAGGTCCGCTCCAGTACGACCTGGGAGCGACTGCGCAGGTTTGAACGCTTGGGTCTGATCAGGACATCCTTGAAACCCAGTTTCAGATCGGTTTCGATTCGCATGCTTTAACCTCTATTTCATCGAGTTCAAAAAACACTCTTTACTAAACTCTATCAGATTTACTCTTCAACTCAACCCGCACCAAGGGCGTCATCTCCTCTCAACGGTCTGCGTCCTGCGCCGGCAGTTCGCCTTTGCCGTGTCCGGGGGATTCCAATTGACATCAAAGGCGAAGAAGAGTATTGGAAATGCGTAATTACAAGTTGTTGTGAAGGGTGGGACATGGCCTTAGCGCCTCCGTCATAGATGGGTGAAACCGAAGCCGCCTTGTCCACGTTGAGCAGACAGGCGGCTTTTTGTTGTGCGAGAACAAGCCGGAGCCTCACAATACAAAAAAAGTCAAAAGCAATTGAACGCGGAAAAAACGGATGTAACGGACAACGTCGGATCAAATTCCAAGCCTGTCGGAGATCCGAATTTCCCAGCCTTTTCAGATGTGATCCGTGTTCCCTGCAGTTGGTTTCTGTTTGAACAGGGGGAAGAGGGATGAACAGGGTCAATGATGTCAACCTGCCGGAGCTGTTTGCTTCGTGCCGTACCATTGCCGTGGTGGGACTGTCCGACGATCAGCAGAAGCTGAGTTATGGCGTGGCCTCCTACCTGCAGCAGGCCGGATACCGGATCATCCCGGTCAATCCGTTCGTATCGGAAGTCCTGGGGGAAAAAAGCTACGCCTCTTTGCGTGACATCCCCGAAACGGTCGATATCGTCGACGTGTTCCGCAAGCCCGAGGCGGTCGGGCCGATTGCGGAGGACGCGATTGCCATCGGCGCAAAATGTCTCTGGCTTCAGGAAGAGGTGGTAAATGTCGAAGCGGCCGAGTTGGCCGCCAAGGCAGGTTTAATGGTGGTAATGGACAAGTGCATTCTGAAAGAGCATTGGTCGATTGCCTGAATGGAAAGAGACAGGCTGGTTTTAGCCAATTAAACAGCCTGTTCCCTTTTGGTTTCATGACGTGTGGGGTTATTGCTTTCGACATTTATAAGGGATAAGCTTGATGTGAAAAGTTCGTTATTTATCACGGACCAATTGGCAAAAATGTGTGATTTCCTTAATCGGCTCATGTCGGCCAAAAGGAGAAACCAGTGAAAAAGATCACATTCCATGTCAACGGTGTCAAGCGTTCGTTCTCAGGCGATCCCGAGTTGCCGCTTCTGTTGTACCTCCGAGAAACGCTGCGGCTGACTGGCACCAGATACAGATGCCGCCAGGGGCTTTGCGGAACCTGCACTGTGCATATCGATGGCGAGGCCGTACGCAGTTGCATCACTCAGATGAATAGTCTGGCAGGGAAGAGTGTCCTCACTATCGAGGGCTTAGGCGCCGGGGGGGAACATCCGCTGCAGAAAGCCTGGAGAGAGTGCCGAGTGCCGAGTTGTGGCTACTGCCAGTGCGGCCAGCTGATGCAGGCTGCGGCACTGCTCGCAAAAAAGCCGCAGCCGTCCGACCTGGAGATAGAGGAGGCCATGCAGGGTAACATCTGCTACTGCGGATCTTACAGGCGCATCCGACAAGGGATCAAGCTGGCAGCGGGGATAAAATCAAAACCCTGAGGATCAAGTTGGAGCAACGTCTGTATGACGAAGAACGCATGGAAGTGATGTGGCTGAGAACATACGCGTTGTGGGATTCTGGAACAATACTTTTGTGTCCACGATGAACGTGATCGTGAACAGTACCGAAGCGTACTGCGGATCATTCAGGAACAAGCATCATGAAAACCGAATTGATGAAGGTATGCTTGCTGGCACTGGTGGTGCTGATGACTACAACCGTTCAAGCTGACACACTGCTCCCGCCATGCCCCGGATCGCCCAACTGCGTATCCAGCCAGGCCATTGACGGGCATCGCATCGAACCGTTCCGAATCACCGGCGACTCCAGAAGCGCTTTCGAGAGACTGCGCAGAATTCTTTCCCAGCGCAGCGACACAAGGATCACAGCTGCAGGCGAAACAACCATCCGGGTTGAGTTCCGGACCACCCTCGAATTTGTCGATGACGGTCTTTTCATGCTGGATGCAGCCAACAACCTGATCCAGGTCCGCTCCGCAGCCCGCCTCGGGTATTGGAACCTGGGGAAGAACCGTCGCCGGATGGAACTGATTCGAAAGTCTTTTGTCGCGAAGTGAAGGGAATAGATTGTTTGAAAGAGTGGTTTGATAATTTTGAGCCCCTCCGCGAAATAGAGGGGAGCGGTTCACATGAGGAGGAGGTTGTTATGTTTCGTTCTGTGATTCGTTTCACCGCCTTTGTTCTGTTGCTGTGCTCTACGGTTGGCTTTGCCCCTATTAAACAGGAGCGTGACAGCGAGGAATGCAAACCGAGCGATATGATTGCCATTGGCAAGACCACCAGGCGACAAATTGTCGAGGAGTGCGGGCTCCCTCTCAATACCCGCTACGCAGGAAATTTTGTGATCTACGAGTATCACGATAAGTCGGAACAGGTTGGCAAGGGGATTGGATTATCTGTCCTGGGTGGATTGGCCGGTGGAATTCCCCTGCATCTGCTTGCGGGCAATTACAACAAGGAATCAATCTACTATATGGATATTTCATCCGGTGTAGTGCAGGATTTTTGTTACCACGACTACAAGGATCGGAAGGGACATGATGCCTCGGAATCTTTGGTTTTGCAGGCTGCCTCGGAAATAGACTGCGGTAAGGTTGACGAAGGAATTGGGATGTTAAAACAGGCCATATCCCTCAACCCCAAAAACCACCGCGCATATAATACATTGGCCTGGATTTTGGCGGAATTGGATGTCGATGCCAAAATGTCCCTTACCTATGCACTGACAGCAGTAAAGCTATTCCCAGAGTCCCCTTATAACAACGGAACACTCGGTTTGGCGTATCTGAAAAACAATGATCAGGAAAAGGCGAGAAGATACCTGCAATTGGCATTGAAGCAATTTGAAATGTATGCACCCCATGACCAGAAAGCAATTAATCACGACACCGCATATTTGACTCACCTGTTATCCACGGGAAAATGATGCTTAAGGTTAAGGGGGCCGTGGCAGGTTTGCGCGTTGATGTTTTGAGCGCCAGATTCGGTTTCTGAAGAACAAAAGCGAGGCAAATTCCATGTGCGGACGATTCACATCCCTCCTTTCTCCCGAGCTGATGAATGCCATCAGGGAGATATTCGGCATCACCCCTCCAAAACAGTTCGAGCCACGCTACAATATCGCACCGACCCAGCAGGTCTGGGTTGTCCGCAGCGAAGGGGACCATAACCGGCTGGAGCTTATGAAATGGGGACTTGTTCCCTCCTGGGCAAAAGACCCCGCAATCGGCAGCCGGATGATCAACGCCCGCAGCGAAAGCGTCCGGGACAAGCCCGCCTTTCGCCACTCGATCCGCTACCGCCGCTGTATCGTCCCCGTGTCCGGCTTTTACGAATGGTCGCACGCCGAAGGGAAAAAGCAACCCCACTTCATCCACATGGCCGACGGCTCGCCGATCTGCTTCGCCGGTCTCTGGGATCACTGGAAAGGCCCCGGGGAGGAGAACTTCATCGAGACCTTTACGATCCTGACCACTGCGGCCAACAAACTCCTGCAGCCGATCCACGACCGCATGCCGGTGATCCTCAGGCCGGATGACTATGGCCTCTGGCTGAACAGGGAGATGCATGACCCGGAACAGCTGACTTATATCTACAAGCCGTTACCTTCCAACCTGTTGACTCTCTACCGGGTATCAGACCTGGTGAACAACCCGCGCTTCGACAGCCCTGCCTGTATTGCCAGGTGCTGATCGCATGAGCGGTCAATGCAGTCGCTCCTCCAGCTCATCTTCATCGCTGAGGCTCAAGGATTTAACCGTGCTTTTCGGCGAGCGCCCCTCAAAGATATTCTGTATTTCTCTGTACGGCATGACCCTGATGTCATGATGCGCGATGTTGGCGCAGAGTGGGTGGGTTTCAATGAATTCGCGTGCTTCGATGAAACGCAACTTCACCGGTTTCAGGTTGCTGTGTGGTTCGATCATGTGAAATCGCCGTTCGTTCCCCTCGCGGCAAAGGATGTGATAGTGTCCCGCAAGAAAAAAACCGATTCCATAAGAGTCATTGTCTGCCATTGGTATCCTCCTGCGTTTTACCATCTTTTTAATTATATCTCAACTTTCGCAGTTGGTGTAAAAGTGTAACTAGCTGTAATTATAA
>JACAAY010000079.1 GCA_013377095.1 Desulfuromonadales bacterium | reverse complement strand
ATGCAGCGGCAGCACCACCGGCCAGACCGGTACCGACGACGATAACACTGTATTTACGTTTATTGGCGGGATTGACCAGCTTCAGGTCAAAGCGGTGTTTGTCCCAGGTTTGCTGAATGGGTCCAGTAGGACATTTTCCATCAAGTATCACGGTAACCCCCTATTTCAAAATGTTGAGAAAGATCGTCAGCGGAACGGAAACATACCCCAGGAACAGAACGAGCGCCACAAATGTGCCGGCCTTGACAAGCGTAGGCAGGAGTTTGTCATTTGACAGCCCGAAGGTCTGGAAGAGGCTCTGTATGCCATGGGAAAGATGCAAAAACAGAGTTGCCATGGCACCTGCATAGATGGCGGCAACAAAGATGTTTTTGAAAGCCGCGACAATCATGGCAAAAACATCAACGGTTCCCTCTGCATCAACAACCAGTTCCATGCCGGGAATCACCTTACCCGTAAAATGCAGCAGATGGTAAACAATAAAAACCAGCAGGAGCAGACCGGTCCAGATCATGTTCTCACTGGCAAAGGTGGTTTTCTGGGTAGCCTTTACAGCGTACTGCTGCTGACGACAGTCACGATTTTCCACGGTCAGTTGAATGCCGAAGTAAATGTGAACGGCAGCAATAACCAGCATCACTGCCCTGAATGCCCACACCATGGGAGGAAACGCATGGAGATGATGGGCATAGGCGTTAACGCCTCCTGGAATCCATCCGAAGATGGTCGTGTTGCCGATCAGATGGATCACCGCGAACAACACCAGGAACAGGCCGGTGATCGCCATCAGGATCTTTCTGCCGATAGACGAGGTAAACAGTTGCATATCTATCCTTCCTTTACAAAAGTAGTGAACTGCATTGAATATTTACGTAAACTAAAAAAATCAGCGGTCTGTGTTGCTAAAAAGCTTTTTCGGGGGTCCACGCCAGCGCGTTCTGGTGACAATCTGCATCCCATCCTCCTTCTGATAGTATTTTTCATGAGGCAATTGCACACGTATCGTTGAGTTCGTTTCTCCCCCTGCTCATTAATTTCGCGTATATTAGTCGTACTAACGCTAAATTGCAACATTTTTATGTACTGACACCACAATAATAAACAGATGAAATTTCAGCATGTTATTCATCAAACCACTGGTTTGTTTGCATTTCAGGCTGTATTCTGTTAGAGATTCTACGTGTATACACTAACAACCTGCCAAAAGCCAGATAATTAGTGCCCTCTATAGTTTAAATTTCCACTGTAGCATCATAACATTCAAACACCTTTAAACCGGAGTCACACCGTGAAATTTAAGCTCATCAAAAAAGATCCAAAAAGTTCAGCCCGTCTCGGCATTATCACGACCCCACATGGCGACATCCAGACCCCGATCTTCATGCCCGTTGCCACCCATGGAGCCATGAAACCGCTCACTCCGGCTCAGATTTCTGAAACCGGAGCCCAGATCATCCTCAGCAATACCTACCACCTCCATTTGCAACCGGGAGAAGGACTGGTAAAAAAAGCAGGGGGTCTGCATAAATTCATGGCATGGAACAAACCGATTCTAACGGACTCGGGTGGTTTTCAGGTTTTCTCGCTTCCCAATAAACGCATTACCGAGGATGGCGTTTTTTTCAAACACGAAATCACCGGTGATGAAATCTACCTGGACCCAGCCAGTGCCATACGCATTCAACAGGATCTGGGCGCTGACATCATCATGGCCTTTGATGAGTGTATCCCCTACCCTTGTGACCAGACATACGCGGCGCAATCCACAAAGAAGACCATCCGTTGGCTCAAGGAATGCCAGAATGCCATGACTGATAACGGTCAGGCGCTCTTTGGCATTGTTCAGGGAAGCGTGTACGAGGAGTTGCGGGTCATGTGCGCAAAGGAGATGCGGGCGCTTGATCTGCCCGGGTATGCCATTGGGGGGGTCAGTGTGGGAGAGGGGCTGGATCTGTTAAAAAAAGTTGTTTCCTGGACCGCACCACATCTGCCTGAGGACAAGCCTCGCTATCTGATGGGGGTTGGACTACCTGAAGACATACTGGAAAGCGTCGAGCGTGGCATCGATATGTTTGACTGCGTCATACCGACCCGATATGGTCGAAGTGCTACCCTTTTCACCCGGCGCGGCAAAATCCGCCTGACAAACAAAAACTACAAGCGCGATTTCTATCCCATTGACACCACCTGTGACTGCTACACCTGCCAGAACTTTACCAGAGCATATCTTCACCATCTTTTTGCCGCCAATGAAGTCATCTCGGCCGTTCTTTCAGCTATCCACAATGTTCACTTTTATCTGACCATGATGGAGGAAATCCGCTCTGCCATCACCAACAATTGTTTCCTGGAGTATAAAACGCGCTTTTTGGGTGAATATCTGGAAGGGAACCGCCGAAAAAAACAAGAGACCTTCTAACGTTTTATTTTCTGCTCCAGCTCAATGTCCAGGCTCTTCAACCGCTCGATAGTCTGGCGCAGTTCCCGGTTATCGCGGCTTAAGGACAGGTTAAGATCTTTCAGGGTTTTCAGCTCCCGCTGCTTGTCCCGAGGAAATTTGATACTCGCCAGATAGGATACCAGCGGCGCTGCCTGACGGGTCCAGATGCTGCGGGGAAATTCATTTTCAAGACGTTCCAGCAGGGATTGTGTTCGGGCGGGCATCCTGCCCGCTTCATCACGAATGTACAGCAGTGCCAAGCGAAAAAGAGCCTCGTCGGTAATACCGGTTATCGATGGGGCAGCAACAACCTTATCCAGCGACTCACGCGCCTGCTGTTCCTTTCCCGCCTTGAGAAACTCCAGCGCGCCGGCAAACGTTCGTTCCTGTTCAGGAACCATAAGCTTCAGGGAGGATGACTGCATCTTTACGCCGCATCCAGTACCCAGCATCGCCATCACCATAATTACCGCTATGCTTAATTTAAACTTCACTGGCCCCCGCCTCCCGAACAATAATGAAATTACTCCCCGTTGATTCCTTGACGCGATCCTTGACTGCCGCTGCAGCGGTTGCAATTTCTGCTGCTGATGCAAATCTGCCCGGCTGGCAACTCAGTGCGGCAATCGAGATTGATATCAGGGGGAAATTGCGTGGCACACCATAGCGATCAACTCCCTCAATGAAGCCGGCAGCGCGATCCTCAGCCGAGTAATATGCCGGGATCATGGTGTCAATATCATGGATAATTGTCTGACAGGCCGCCTTTGCAAGCTTGGAATCAATGATTACCACAAAATCATCACCGCCGATATGGCCAACAAAGGCATCGGGATCGTTCAAACGTTTCACGGCATTATAGATAACCTGGCCGGCTTCCTTGATCAGGTCACTGGCTTTGATGTATCCATAACGATCATTATAGGATTTGAAGTTGTCAAGATCGAGATAGCACATGGCAAAGGGTATCTGCTCACGCAGGCGTCTGTTGATGGAACGTTCGATGGCGATGTTCCCCGGCAGGCGGGTCAACGGGCTGGCATCAAGGCTGGACTGTTCGAGTTCTTTGAGACGCACCGCCATAGCCATAAAGTCTCTTGAAAGCTCTCCAATCTCGTCACCGAGTGGAATCTCCGGGTTATAGTCAAATTCACCTGCCGCAATTCGATGGGTTGCCTTTTGCAGTTTGCTGATGGATGTTGCAAACGAATAAATCATCAAAACGGCAACCACGAGTGCAACACCGATTCCACCCGAGGCCAACCCCAGCGACCGGGAAACGGTGGCAGCCAGCTTTTCGTCGGAGGCCTTGAGTTTCCCCTTCAGAGACTGGAGTTGATCTTCGCGAATCAGCCCGATGGTGTAATCAATCTGAGCTACAATCCTCTTCATGGCGGACGCCGGCACCGGACGACCGGCAAACAGCTGATCTGTCAACTCCGAATAGAGAGCGTACTGTTTTTCAAGTGTCGAAAGATTTTTTCCAGGATACACCGGTTTAAGCGAGGCCAAAGCAGCTCTGAATTTTTCGGCATTCTGGTCATACAGAACCTTGAATTCAATCTGACGCAGAATCTGATAGCGACCGGCGTAACGCTGCTGTGCCAGCATAACTTCGGGCAGGGAAATGGTCAGGGTGGCCGCAGTCAGATCATTACGGGCGATCTCGGTTTCCATCTTGTGCATGGCCCCAAGACCGCTGACTGCATAGAACAGCGCCCCCATCATGCAGCTCACGCTGAGGGTAAAACTGATGATCAGTTTTGTAATAAGTCGCAGACGCGGCACGCGGAGCATGGACATGAAAACAACCTCTAAAGAATGTTTTTAATCTGCCCGTATGGTAGTACAGAGTACTTCCAGATGCAACTCATTGGAGACCTGATCCACAAAAATCAATTAAAAATGCATTGCAATGCTCCCGTGCCGGGGCTATACAAGGCACAGACAGTACCATATACATTGACAATCAACAGAGGATTTCCCCACCAATGAACGCCCACCTACACCTGCTCAGCCGACTTTTCCGCGGTACACTTTGTATTATCTTATTCAGCTCCCCCGCCCTCGCCGATGAAAATGCCTGCGGGCCAATGACAGCCAACGAGGAGCTGCTGTCAAAACTTCAACAGGAAAACGCAGCACTCTCCCTGAAGGTTAAACAGCTTGAAGCTATTGCCTGTATTCCCACCGATCGGCTGCACCAGAAAAAGGTCCAGCGCTTGCAAGAGATTGCTTCTCAAGTCAAGACCCAACGCCAGACCACCAGCGACTTTCAGGGTTTTGTCACCTGGATGAGCAGCAACCTGGCAGGCTACAACCGCTACATCCAGGCCGGATCCTATGCCGCGGTTATCGGACGGATGCTACCGATTCCCTATGCAGGTCAAGCTTCGGTTTTCACCAAATTCATCGCGCAATTCACCCTGGCGCTGAATGCATCTTCAGTGTCCATGACCAACTACCTCAATTCATCACGGAAATTCATTACCATGACCGACCAGATTGAAGCGTGCAAGGCTACGGATGACCGGGCAATCATGGAGGCGGCCCGGTTTGCCGACTTGCAGCTGCTCAAGGATATGAACGACGCCCAGGTCAAACTTGCCACGGTGTCTGATCTGTCATCGGGAGCCCTTTCCTTTCTGGCCAGCCTCAACCACTATGTCAGCAGCACCGATGAATACTGGAACAAAACCAAGGGACTTTTTAAAAAGGATGTGGATCCAAAGGAGAAGAGTTTCATTTCGGAGAGCACCAGCAGCCTCAAAGCACAGGCCGACCGTTTCAACGGCAAACTGAGAACATTCGAGGAACTGGGCAAAAAAGAAACCGCCAGCGTGAAGTCGCTGGCGGTTTATGATGAATTGGAGCAGGAAGCTGCTCGGAGCTGTTTACTTAAGTAAGCTGACCACTCCGTCATCCAGGTCGTACTTGGCAACAACGATCTTGATCTTTTTTTCTTCAAGCAGATGTTTGATGATCTTTGATTTCAACGGCAGGCTTGCGGCAACACGCTTGGCATTGGCATCGATAGCGCACTCCACAAGTTCGCTCTTCCTGGTTTCGGCGCATTTCTTCTCGCCCTTGCAGGCTTCACAATCCTTGAGAGCCGACTTTACGGCAGGCTCAATTGCCTTGACAATGGCATCGATGTTACGGCTCCCCGTAGTTTTCCCATGTGAATCAACCGTCGCCGTCACCGCGCCACAGCGTTCATGCCCCAGAACCATGATCAATGGTGAACCGAGATGCTCGGCAGCATATTCGATGCTGCCCAGTACTATCGGGTCAGGCACGTTGCCTGCCACGCGGATAACAAAAATCTCTCCCAGACCCTTGTCAAAGACGATCTCAGGCGGTACACGGGAATCAGAGCAGGTGAGAATGATGGCATAGGGTTTCTGGGACTTGGCCAACCCCGCACGGGTTGCCAGATCGCACAACTTTGTCCCGGTCATCTGGTTCTCAACATAGCGTTTGTTCCCCTCCACCAGTTTCTGCAACGCCTCATCAGGCGACAGAGACGACTCAGCAGCGAAACCCGACAGTGCCAGCCCTGCGGAAAACGTTAAAACGCCCAGAATTGTTGCCAACCTACCTACCACACCTTTTTTGAACATGACCTTCTCCCTTCGATTAATTTTGTACTAATGTATGTATCCTGATACCGCTGTCAACATTTTTTTAAATCAAATGCCGCTTGCCGTGCCATCTGTGGCGCGCTATAACGATCCAAACCACCGATTTGCATGGGGAGAACACTACGATGAATCCAGAACAGTCTACTTTTGAAAACCTTGTCGCCATCATGCGTCGCCTGCGTGGTCCGGAGGGATGTCCCTGGGATGCGGAGCAGACCCATGAAAGCCTGACACGCTATCTGCTGGAAGAAGCCTACGAAGTAATCGAGGCCATTGAGATGAAGTCAACGGAGCATCTCAAAGAGGAGCTGGGCGATCTGTTGCTCCAGCCGGTATTTCACGCCGCCATAGCCGAACAAGCCGGTGATTTTTCCATTAACGAGGTCATCCAGATCCTGTGCGAAAAACTTATCCGCCGTCACCCCCATGTCTTCGGTACCATGGAAATAGGTGACAGTAGCGCCCAGATTGAAAACTGGGAGAGGATCAAGCAGGTCGAAAAGGGCGCCGAACGAACATCGGCTCTGTCCGGAGTTCCATCACACCTGCCTGCGCTGCTGAAGGCTCAGAAGATTACCGAAAAGGCCGCCCGGGTGGGCTTTGACTGGGAGCATGTGGATCATGTCATTGCCAAGGTTATGGAAGAGTTGCGCGAGTTTGAGGAAGCCATGGCAAGCGGTGACAATGACCGCATGGAAGCGGAATTGGGTGATCTTCTTTTCGCTATCGTCAACCTGGGGAGATTCCTTTCCATAAACCCGGAAGAGGCACTGCGGAAAACCATCAACCGGTTCCAGAGTCGGTTCCAGCATGTTGAAAACAGCCTACATGCCCGGGGACAGCAGATGAGTTCCACCTCGCTTGAAGAGATGGACCGTTTATGGGAAGAGGCAAAGAAGCTTGAGAAGGGATTATCCTCGGCACAAACCAAGAAAATTTGATGCTATTACAGCCATGTGTCGGCTTATCAACACATTCTGGGGAAAACATGTTGATAACCATGTTGATGAAGTGCGAAAGTCACAACTGTGCAACGTTTTTTTTCGCTTTGCCGTTTTTTTGAACACTTATTTTTGCCATAAATATCAAGCAGTTGAGAGATGTGTTGCGATTTTGGATAGTTAGCGCTTTATTAAAATGTAAACCTTGTCAAGTTTTTAATCGTGCCAAGCCCACCTGTTTACAACATCTTTTTTCAAGGCACACATACTCCCCTTTAATTTCGAGATCTTCCCTATCATCGGCCGATTTTTTTTCTGATCAAGAGTATCGCCTCCAGCGCTTCATCCGAACGGAGCAGACTGACAGTGACGGCGTACACAATCACACCTGCCGCTATTGCCCCCCCCAGGCAGAGCCCTTTGAACATTTTTTGTCCTGCCAGCGACCAGTCCACAATCCCGCACAGACACCAGACCGTCCCAGCCATGGGGAGTGATGCAACCAGGGATTTTACTCCGCACCGTATGATCCCCCGACCACCAAAGGCCCCAATTTTCAGACGCAGGCGCCAGAGCAGCAGCAGCATGTTAGCCAGGGCTGCAAGGGATGTGGCCAGGGCCAGCCCTCCATGTCCGAGTGGTCCCATCAACACCAGACTGAATCCCAGATTGAGCAGAAAGGTGAGCAGGGCGGTCCATACCGGTGTCCTGGTATCCCGGAGAGCATAGAATGCCGGAGCCAGAACACGTGTCATGGCTACACATGAAAGCCCAAGGGAATAAAACAGAAGCGCATGGGCAGAATTGAGCGCCTTGGCGTAATCAAAGGCGCCCCCCATGAAGAGCAGGCTGAATATGGGGGTGGAGCAGATCATCAATCCTGCCATGGCGGGGATGGTAATAAACAGTGTCAAACGCAGTCCGAAGGCCAGCGATTCCTTCATGCCGTCCATGTCGCCCTCTGCCGCCTGCCTGCTCATGGAAGGGAGCACAGCCTGGGCCACGGATACGGTAAAAATGCCCTGGGGAAACTCGAACAACCGTTGGGCATAGTAGAGGTACGAAACACTCCCCTGGGGCAGCAGGGAAGCCAGAATGGCGCTGACGGCAATATTGAGATAGTACACGCCAACCCCCAGAACCGATGGCAGCATCAACAGAGCGATACGGCGCACTTCAGGGCAGCCGAAATTAAAGCGGGGGCGAATCGAAAAGCCCCTGCTCCAGAGCACCGGCAGTTGCAGCAACAGCTGAACCAACCCGCCGATCAACACCCCGGCAGCCAGGGCGGTTATGGGCGCCTGGAAATAGCCGCGAAGAAAAAGCGCCGCCAGAATCATGGACAGATTCAGAAAAACAGTTGAGATGGCCGGAGTAAAAAAATGACGGATCGTATTGAGGATTCCCATGCACAACGCAACCAGGCTGATAAAGAAGATGTAGGGAAACATGACCCGGTTAAGCAGCACGGTCAGCTCGTACTTACCGGGTACAGCGCGGAAGCCGGGAAACATCAGTGCGATGATATGCGGTGAAAAAAGGATGCCGACCAGGGCTACGCCGGCCATGACAACCGTCAGCAGGGTGAAGCAGGTGTTGGTCAATTCACGGGCCTCAACTTGGCCCCGCTGGGAGAGGGTCTGGGAGAAAGTCGGCACAAATGCGGAGGTCAACGCCCCTTCGGCAAAGAATCGACGCAACATGTTGGGAATCTGGAACGCGGCAAAGAAAGCGTCAGTGGCAAAACCGGCTCCAAACAGTCGTGACACAACCATATCCCGCACCATACCCATGATGCGGGAGAGCATGGTGGCGGAACCGAGTACACCCGCGGCTTTTACAATGTTCTTGCGTTCAGACATGTCCGTTTATACCTCTCCACATCTGGAGACTCGGCATCCTCGTGTGAGGTTTCAGCACGGTCACGGGGAATCATCATCCGCGCACCACATCTCAGACTCCAGCAAAATCTCGGATTCCTCCTGGGGCATACCCTGCACATCACGCAGTTTGCGTTCGATGACACGGCTGCGGGTAGCGGCCTGATCGATCTGATTGCCGGCTTCCTGCAGCTTTTTTCGGGTTTTTTCCAGCACCAGCCCGAATTTTGAAAACTCGGTGCGCACCGCACCCAACAGGTTCCAGACATCTGATGAGCGTTTTTCAATCGCCAGGGTCCGGAATCCCATCTGAAGGCTGTTGAGAAGGGCTGCAAGCGTGGTCGGGCCAGCGACCACAACCTTGAAATCACGTTGCAACGCCTCGAACAGACCGGGGCGTCTGAGCACCTCGGCGAAAAGTCCTTCGGTCGGCAAAAACATGACCCCAAAGTCGGTGGTATGGGGCGGATCCAGATACTTGTCGCGGATGGATTTTGCCATCTCACGCACTGCCCGGTCCAATTGCCGGGAAGCCTCGGCGGCTGCGGCTGCGTCACCCAGTTCCTGGGCCTCCAGCAGCCTCAGATAATCCTCCTGGGGAAACTTGGCGTCCAGGGGCAACCAGACCACGAGTTCCCGATCTGCATGTTGTCCCGGCAACTTGAGTGCAAACTCCACCCGCTGACCGCTATTGGCCCGCGTTTCCACATTACTGCCGTACTGTTCAGGAGCCAATATCTGCTCCAGCAAACTTGCCAACTGGATTTCGCCAAATGTTCCGCGAGTCTTGACATTGGTAAGCACTTTTTTCAGGTCACCGACACCGCTTGCCAGGCTCTGCATCTCTCCCAGCCCTTTTTGAACAAGTTCCAGACGTTCACTTACCAGCTTGAAGGACTCCCCCAGTCGTCGCTCAAGCGTATCATGCAGCTTCTCGTCAACTGTGGCGCGCATCTGTTCCAGCTTGCGACCATTGTCTTCCTGGATCAAGCGCAGCCGTTCTTCCACCGTATCCCTCAATCTGTCCATTCTTGTTTCATTGCTGGTGGTGAGACTTTTGAGTTGCTGAATAAAAGTTTCCAGCTGGTTTTTCTGAAGCGATGCAATTTCACTCATCCGTTTCAGCTGTGAGTCACCCAGACTTGCCACGGCACTGCCCATCTCCTCGCGACCCAGACGGGCGGACTGCTGCATTTCTTCCCTGGTGCGGGCCATTTCATCACGCAACAAACGTTCCTGACGTTCAAGCAAACGCTCCAGCGAAGCAATACGAGCATCAATCTTGTTGTCGAAAGTAGTGTTGCGAATCACACGAACTAGCAGCAACCCCAGAAGTGCGACCGAGACTGATCCAGTAAACAGAAGCAGATACTGCAACAGTATTGGAGTGATCATGTTAACGCCTCATCCAGACACATATAATGTCTTTCATACTAAATAGTACTTGATTTACAACACATCTTCATGTTTATATCGAGAAACATGACTATTTCAAAGGAGGAATTATGTCCCCATCACTTGTTGAGCTAACCGCAAATATTGTTTCTTCTCATGCATCAGGCTCTCAAATGTCTCGCGATGAACTGATTCAGGAGATCAATACTGTTTTCACAGCCCTGAAGCAACTTGAAACCGGAACGTTGTCCAGTGAAGTAGAAGCTGCCCCGGTTGTTCCCACCATGAGTATGAAGAAAGCCTTTCAGAACGATCAGGTCAGCTGCATGATCTGTGGTAAAACCGGCTTCAAAACCTTGACCAGGCATCTTAAACAGGCCCACAGCCTCAAACCGGGACAGTACCGCAAGCAGTTCAATATCCCTTCCAGCCAGTCATTAACCGCCAAAAACTATTCCGAAGCACGCCGAAAAGCAGCCAATGAAAACAACCTGGCCGCCAATCTGGAAAAAGCACGCGCCGTCAGAGCGGCCAAAAATGCTGTTTCAACAAAATCACCCAAAACAGCCAAGGGCGCAAAAACAAGCAAGGCGCCCGCAAAACCCAAGGCACCCCCGGCCTGATTGTTTTTTCGCACGTCTGTCCATAAAAAAACCGCCTTGTGAAGGCGGTTTTTTTATGCGCTCAATCCAGACAGACAGCGCGAAAGGCGCCCGAATTCTTCCAGTGAAAGTGTTTCACCACGGCGCTGCCCATCTATTCCGCAGCTTTTCAGAACACTCTCGATTCCATCGGGAGTGAACAGATCCACCTTTTTGAGACAATTGGAGAGTGTCTTGCGCCGCATGGCAAAGGCGCCTTTAACCACACGCCGAAAAAGCGCCTCATCACCAACTTCGACCCGAGGTGAAGTGAGCGGTACAAAGCTCACCACTATCGAATCCACCTTTGGCCGGGGATTAAAACAGCCGGGCGAAACGACAAATTCACGGCGCATATCGAACCACAAGCCGAGCAGTACCGTGGTTACGCCATAGTCCGCACAATCGGGAGGGGCAACCAGGCGATCCCCAACCTCCTTCTGCAGCATGAGCACCATGCGTGACAACCTGGTGCGCACCTCCAGGAACCTGAACAGCACTTGTGTCGATATGTTGTAGGGTAGGTTGGCAACAACCTTCCATCGTTTTTGGCCGTTCTGCAGGAGTGCGTTCAGGTCCACCTCCAGAATATCGCCATCAACAACCATCACCCGTGGATTCTCGCGAAAACGGGCGGACAAGTCTGCTGCCAGGGCATGGTCATACTCAACCAGCAGCAGCTGATCCGCATGTTCCGCCAGTTTTCCGGTCAGAGCGCCGCGTCCGGGACCAACTTCCAGCACGGTGTCACCGGACTCAAGCGCAGCGCTGCTGATAATTTTATCAATGATGTTCCCGTCAACGAGGAAATTTTGTCCCAGTGACTTGAGGGGACGCCGGGCAGCACTCATGGGAGCACCTCCCCAACCCGATCCATATCCCAGGTGGCGGTAACATCCAGGGTCTGTGCTGAAGCTAATCCATGCTCCAGATAATGGTTTCCCGGAACAGCCAGCATGGCTGCATTGTCACCGCACAGCCCCGGCGAAGGAATCCGCAGATCAATGGCCAGTTCGTCTGCGAGAATGCCCATGCGCTGCCGCAGACCACTGTTGCAGGCTACCCCGCCGGCAACCACAAGCCGTTTCACACCTGTCCGTTGCAGAGCCGCCGATGTCTTGGCAATCAGGACATCACACACCGCCTCCTGGAATGAGGCGCACAGGTCATTGGCTTCCCCACTGGGGATGAATACCGGACACTTGGCGATCCGGTTCAGCATGGCCGTTTTGAGCCCGCTGAAACTGAAATTAAGGCTGCCGTCATGGAGCAGCGGCCGGGGAAGTTGAACCGCACGCAGATTTCCCTCCCGCGCCATGGCATCGATGGTTGCGCCGCCAGGATAGGCCAGCCCCATAATTTTGGCTGATTTGTCATAGGCCTCGCCGGCGGCATCGTCCAGGGTCCTGCCCAGCGTACGGTAACGACCGAATCCCTCTACCAGATAGATATGGGTATGGCCACCCGAAACAACCAGGGCCAGAAAGGGAAACTCCAGCGGCTGTTCCAGAAACGAGGCAAAAAGGTGCCCCTCAATGTGGTGAACCCCCACAAACGGGACATGACAGGCGCAGGCAACAGCCTTGGCAGCTGAGAAGCCCACCAGGAGCGCTCCGGACAGCCCCGGTCCGCGGGTAACGGCAACCCCTTCAATCTCCTTGAAGGCAACTCCCGCCTCACGCAGCGCCTGGCTGATAACCGGTGAAATCATCTCCAGGTGTTTTCGGGAGGCGATTTCAGGAACAACACCTCCATATTCGGCATGGATTGCAACCTGTGAAGAGACCACCGAGGAAAGGATGTCACGGCCATCACGCACCAGCGCGGCAGCTGTTTCATCGCAGGATGTTTCAATTGCAAGAACAAGCATGTACAGAAACCTTTAGATCAAAAAGACCGGCGAAAATGGAAAATCAGAGCAGATTGGCAGCCAATTCGGCCAGCTCCGAGCGCTCACCCTTGGTCAGGGTAACATGGGCTGCAATGCGTTCGTTTCTGAATTTCTCCACCAGATAGGTAAGCCCGTTGCTGGAAGAATCCACATAGGGATTGTCTATCTGGTAGGGATCGCCGGTAAGAATGATCTTGGTCCCCTCCCCCACCCTGGTCACGATGGTTTTTATCTCGTGGGGGGTAAGATTCTGTGCTTCATCGACAATCAGGTACTGTTTGGGGATGGAGCGCCCGCGAATATAGGTCAGCGGTTCGATATCCAGCAACCCCATGGCCATCAGCTCCTTGTAGCCCTTGCTGTGGCGTTTTTCCGCCTCATGACCGGAGATGAGAAGTTCCACATTATCGAATATCGGTTGCATCCAGGGGGTCAGCTTTTCCTCGATATCGCCGGGAAGAAACCCCAGGTCCTTACCCATGGGGAAAACCGGCCGCGATACCAGCAAACGGTTGTAGACATTTTCTTCCGCAACCTTGTGCAATCCAGCGGCAATAGCCAGTAGCGTCTTGCCGGTTCCCGCCTTGCCCACCAGTGTCACCAGTTTTATGGAATCATCCATCAGGATATCCAGGGCAAATGACTGCTCACGGTTACGCGCAAAGAGGCTCCAGATCCCCTCCTTGGGCACCTTGCGCACCGGAACGATGCGGGATGTGGCTGCGTCATAGCGGCAGACAGCAGTATGGGAGGAGTTTGCGCTGTCGCTGATGCTGATGAATTCATTCGGGGCAAGCCCCTCGGGCGCTTCCAGCCACCCCTGACCGTAAAAACGGTCTATGGCCTCGGCAGTCATCTCAACGATACGCGTCCCGGAGTACAGATCCTGAATATCGATCTTGTCAGACTCGTAATCCTCCGCGATCAAACCGATGGCATCGGCCTTGATACGCAGGTTGGTATCCTTGGTCACAAAGATCAGCTGATGGTCAGGATGCTGATCACGTATGCTCATGGCCATGCCCAGAATACGGTTGTCAGCGCTCTGAGTCCGCAATTCAACCGGTAGCGCCTGAAAATATTTTTCAGAAAACATTTCCACCCGCAGGGTTCCTCCACCCGGCAGCACAACCCCTGTTGCCAGGGATCCTTTTTCACGCATGGAGTCGAGGATACGGGATATCTGGCGGGCATTGCGGCCGGTTTCATTGGAGTCTTTTTTAAAGCGATCAACTTCTTCAATAACCGTGATCGGCACGATAACGTTATTTTCTTGGAATTTGAAAAGAGCCTGTGGATCGTGTAACAACACATTGGTGTCAAGAATGAAATTTTTCATACAAACCTTTCAGGAAGTGATGGAATATGGAGGGAAACTCTCTACGAGAGACACTCTACAACGGCAGTGCAAAAAATAGCAATCTCATCGTGGGTGGTGAGCCAGCCGGGACTGATCCGGACAGTTCCCGAGGGGTAGGAGCCCAGCGTGCGGTGAGCCTGGGGAGCGCAGTGCAGACCGGCCCGCACAGCGATGTCATAGTTCTGATCAAGCATGAAAGCCAGATCCGAGGAATCCAGGCCTGCCACGGTGAAGGAGAGCACACCGCCACGTTCGGCGGAATGGGAGGGGCCATACAGGGACACCCGGGGTACTGCCCGCAAGAATTCAACAACGTTCTCCACGTGAGCCCGCTCCTGCGTGCCGATGGCATCAACCGTCCGGGCCAGCACAAACTCGACGCCAGCCTTTAAACCGGCAATCCCGGGCAGATTATGGGTACCGGCCTCGAAGCCCTCGGGCACGAGATCAGGTTGCTCTTCGGAAGAGGAGCTCGTACCGGTTCCTCCTGCAAGAAGCGGTCTGAGCGGTATCCCGCCGGCAACATAGAGAAATCCAGTTCCCTGGGGGCCAAGGAGTCCCTTGTGCCCAGGCGCTGCCAGCAGGTCGATACCCATGGCAACCACATCAATCGGAACGGAGCCCGCCGACTGGGCCGCATCCAGCAAAAACAGAACTCCGGCTTCCCGGGCAATGGCGGCCAGCCGTTCCACCGGCTGGATGGCGCCGCACACATTGGAAACATGGCCAACCGCCAGCATGCGGGTAGTAGGCCTGAGCGCACGTTGTATGTCAGCGGGGTCAACACGGCCGTCGCTTCCCGCGGGCACGATGGTGAGTTCGACCCCCCTCTGTCGCAGAACATACAGTGGTCGCAGCAGCGAATTATGTTCCATGGTGGTGGTTACAACATGATCACCCGGCACAAGCACGCCGTGCAGAGCCAGATTGAGCGCCTCGGTGGCACTGTGGGTAAAGATAACCCGGGATGAATCGGGGATCGCGAAGAGGGAGGCAATCACTTCCCGTGTCTGAAAGAGCAGGCGGGACGCTTCCAGCGAACGCCTGTGTCCGCCCCGCCCCGCCGAAACACCGATCTCGCGCATGGCATGCATGACAGCCTGGTAGACGGTTTCCGGCTTGGGGAATGAAGTGGCGGCGTTGTCAAGATAGATGGACATGGAGCGAAGTGAACTCACGGCACAGCTGCCGGTTTTTCCGGTAGCCAGGGAAAAAAGAGGATTTTACTGTTACGGGGATCTTGTACCTCATCAAACAACTTTTTTGCAATAGCTGTTTCGTGGGGTGTACCCCACCAGTTCTGGACAGCACTGACAATCTCACTACCGCTGTTCACCATATTATGGCCGCTGTTACCCTCAAATGCGCTTTCCCAGATTACACTTTGACCATCGTCAATACGGATACCATCGCCAACTGTGTCCGCGAACAGACTCTTCTGGATTTTCAGGCGCGAAACGGCCAGTTCAAGCCCTACCCCGCGGTTGCCGACAAAACGTGTTCTGGAAATCTGTCCCTCTGCCCTCCGAAAATGTCCCCCCCCACCGTTTTCAGCAAACTCGCACGAGTTGAATTTGATGTGGCATTCGTCGGCAGTGACTCCCTGTTGTTCGCTGTTTCTGACAGACACTGCCTGAAGTGCAAGCGTGGTTCTGCGCGCACTGATACCGCGACGATTGTGAACAAATGTGCTCTCCCGCAGCTCAACCTCGCTATCAAACGCCTCCAGGGCGGTTTCACCGTTTTCGATCCTCACCCTCACCAGCCGGGCCATACTATCCCTCAGCAACATTCCTGACAAGCTTCGAGTGATGGTGATATCGCTTGCGGAAAGAGTCGAAAAACGGGCTTCAACTCCTGTTTTTGCGCCTTCGATGCGAACATGTTCAAAATGGTTCCGTTTTTCACTTGAAAGCAGCAGGATACCCCCCCACTCACCTGGAACAGCTGCGGCACTGTTCGGAGTAAACAACACCGGTTGATCGTTGAGCCCACGACAGTCAATCCGCCCCAATACCACCAGGCGCGGCAACTGTCTGACAATTGGCGATTTCATAAATCGCACGACCGTGCCAGGCTCGATTTTCACCGTAGCCTGGGGTGCAATCACCAGATAGCCACGCACGAGTACCGATCCGCGCCAGGTAATATCCTCCGTCAGCGTAGCATTTTCATAACTGAACTCGCTTTGCGTTACGACCGGCAATCGCCCGCTCTGCTGGGCAGCGGAAAGATCTTGACCACCACCGGAAGGGGCAAGGGAGCTGGAGAGCGCATTAGCCGTGGGAATTGGGGGAGGGGGAGAGTGATGTGACAGCGGATGAGCAGGGACAGCAGATGGAGGAGAGCTGACCTGTTCAGGCACTGTTTCAACAGCATCGCGATACGGAGCATGAAGCCCGGAGCAGCCGAGAAAAGACAGGGTTAGGAAAGAAACAACGAGCAACCGGCAATAACCGTTACAAAAATAAATCTTCAAGAAACGCCAACCTCCGACACCAGGACACGGTTTCTCCCTGCTTTTTTTGCCTGATAGAGCAACTGGTCCGCCATGGCAAGCAATGTTATTGAGCAGGCAGCATCCCTGGGGTAACTGGAAATTCCCATACTCACCGTGACCGGAGGATCTTCCTGGTTTCGCAATAATTTTCTGCTTTCGGTGATAACCCGCACCCTGATACGCTCAGCCACCTTATGGGCGCTGTCAAGATCCGTTTCAGGCAAAATCACCACAAACTCTTCTCCTCCATAGCGAAACGCAAAATCGATACTTCTGAGCGTTCTCCTCAGCACACGTCCGATGGCCGCCAGGATTCGATCTCCGAGATGATGCCCGTGGGTATCGTTAAATCGCTTGAAGTTATCAACATCGATCATTATCAGGGAAAAAGGCAGACCATCCCGATGCGCACGTTCATATTCCTGGGGTAAAACCTTATCAAAGTAACGCCTGTTGTTCAGTCCTGTCAGAGCATCGTTGATGGCCATGCGATGGGTTTCATCGTGGAATTTCGCATTTTCAATGGAAATGGCTGCGAACGACGCTAGTACTGATATCTGGGATATCCGGTTTTTATCGAAAACACGTGGAATATGGTCATAGAGATGGAGCATGCCGTGAATTGATCTTTTTGTGACCAGAGGGATACAAATCAGTGAACGAACCGCATCGTGCGCTACATAATCTCCCAATTCATCCTTGATCTGATCGAAGTCTTCAACACAATGAATCTCATTCCGCCTCAGCAATTGTCCCGTCAGAGTACCAGGTTCCACTGTCCAGACATTGCATAAAACCGTGCAATTTTCAAGTCCGATATGTGCGCGCAATACCATCTTGCCGTTTCGCTTGTCATATAATGCAAGTCTGCCGACCGGCATTTCCATAAAATCTGCTGCACCCCGCAGAATGGTCTGCAGCAGGCTGTCAAGCTCCAGAGATGAGACAGACTCCTGCGCAATCCTAATCAGATCATTGAGTGCGCGAACCTGGGCTTTCAGATCATACGACCTGCAATTTTCACAGTCATGTAGCGATGCCATATCTCTCAACATACTCCTCAATACTCAGCATACTTATTTATCACATTTGTTTGTGCATGCAAATTTTTATAATTTTTTCATCTTTATTATGTACTCGCATGCCCTTCATCCGCGAGTGAACAGGTGTGATTTCAAATGCTTTCAACCGGTTAGACACATTTTACATATTATGTTGACTTATCATATATGTTGTGGTTAATTCACTAACACCATACAAAATATTGTGTTTACTGCTTGTGCCGCAAACAATATCCAACGTAACGATAAGACGTTATATATTCATACCAAAGGGAGAAAACGGGATGAAAAAAGGAAATGCCAGCAATGCCGTGCCGGGCTTATCTAAAAACGCTTTAACCGTACTTGAAAAACGCTATCTGAGGCGTGACGCTTCGGGAAAAACACTTGAATCTCCTGCCGACATGTTCCGAAGAGTTGCCAACACCATTGCCTCTGCCGACAATGCGTTCGATAAAAAATCTGATATCAAGAGCCTGAGTGAAACCTTTTACCAGATGATGATCAATTTCGAATTTCTCCCCAACTCACCGACCCTGATGAATGCCGGCCGTGAACTGGGCCAGCTGTCCGCCTGTTTTGTCCTGCCGGTGGGCGATTCAATGGAGGAGATCTTTGACGCCGTCAAGTTCACCGCCCTGATCCATAAATCCGGTGGTGGAACCGGGTTTTCCTTTTCCCGATTGCGTCCCGCAAATGATGTGGTCAGCTCCACCACCGGCATTTCCAGCGGACCTCTCTCGTTCATGCGGGTTTTCGATATTGCCACCGAAACGATTAAACAGGGTGGCACACGGCGCGGAGCAAACATGGCTATCCTCAGGGTCGACCACCCTGACATCATGGATTTCATCATGTGCAAAGCCGACCAGAAGCAGCTCAACAATTTCAATATCTCCGTCGGCCTGACAGAAGCGTTCATGCAGGCGGTCGAGCGTGACGAGGAGTATGAGCTGATCAACCCCCGCAGCGGCAAACACCACAGCACCCTCAACGCCCGCAAGGTATTTCAGCGTATCGTCAAGCAAGCCTGGGAGAACGGTGAGCCAGGCATCATATTTCTTGATCGCCTCAATCGTGACAACCCTACACCCCACATCGGTGACATCGAATCCACCAACCCCTGCGGAGAGCAACCGCTGCTGCCCTACGAATCCTGCAACCTTGGATCCATCAACCTGGGCAAATTCGTAAAGGACGGAGTTCTTGACTGGAAAAGGATGCAGGAAACCGTCCACCATGCTGTCCACTTTCTGGACAATGTTATTGAAGCCAACAGCTACCCGCTGAAACAGATCCATGACATGACCCACGCAAACCGCAAGATTGGTCTGGGTGTCATGGGCTGGGCCGACATGCTGATCCTGCTCGGCATTCCCTACAGTTCGGTGGAGGCGGTCAAACTGGGCAAAAAAGTCATGAAATTCATCAACGACGAGGGGCATCTGGCGTCACGTGAGCTGGGAAAAAAACGAGGTTCCTTCCCCAATTTCAAGGGTTCGATCTTCGACAAAAACGATCCCGAGCCGATGCGCAACGCCACCGTTACCACCATTGCACCCACCGGCACCATCTCGATCATTGCCAACGCTTCATCGGGTGTGGAGCCGCTCTTTGCCGTCTCCTACATTCGCACCGTCATGGATAAGAACGTCATGGTGGAGGTCAACCCGTACTTCGAGAAAATTGCAAAAGAACGGGGCTTTTACTCGGAAGCGCTGATGAAACGTATTGCGGAGCATGGTACGGTACATGACATTCCCGAAATCCCCCAGGATGTCAGAGAACTGTTTGTCACCGCCCATGACATTTCCCCCAACGATCACATCCAGATGCAGGCTGCCTTTCAGCTGTATACCGACAACGCCGTTTCCAAAACCGTCAATTTCCCCAACTCGGCCACCATCGAAGATGTGGAAAACGTGTATATGCTGGCCTATCAGTCGGGATGCAAAGGGGTCACCATCTACCGCGACGGTTCACGCGACGAACAGGTGCTCACCACCAGTAAAAAGGAAGAGCCTCCCCGCGAGACAACTCCTGTCGAAGAGGAAAGGAAAGCGGTCAAACGGGATCGTCCCAAATCACTCAGAGGCTGCACACACCAGATGCAGACCGGCTGCGGTCCACTCTACATCACCATAAACGAAGATAAAAACGGCCTTTTCGAACTTTTCACCACCATGGGCAAAGCTGGTGGCTGCGCCGCATCACAGAGTGAAGCGATCGGCCGCATGGTATCACTGGCATGGCGCAGTGGAGTCCAGGCCCGCCAGGTCATCAAACAGCTCCTGGGTATCTCCTGCCACTGTCCCTCGGGCTTTGGCGACAACCGGGTTCTCTCCTGTGCCGACGCAGTTGGCAAGGCCATCCAGAACCACCTGATCGAGAACGGGTATGACATCAACACCGTCACAGCCCGCCAGGAACGCGGCGCCTGCCCGGAATGCGGATGTATTGTCGAGCACGAGGGAGGCTGTTCGGTCTGCCACTCCTGTGGTTATTCGGAATGCGCCTAGCCCTGCGTTCCTCCGGTCTGCAAACAGTGCCCGCATCCGGCTTTGAACGCTTGACTTTACGCATCAAGCAGATTATGTTTTCATAAAAATCAAGTCGTACATAGTCAGATACACGATACTACTCAACCATTCGCGAGGATGGGGCGGAAAACCTCAGGATCTCACGTAGACAGCCGGGTTGCCGAAATATCTCAGGATACGCGGCAGCCCGGCTTTTTTTGAATCAATTCACCTGATCGGTCAAGGTTTCGCCGCTGCAGACGGAGTCTCCATGCAGAGCAGAATAGTATATGCAGTGCTGTGCCTTATGCTGTTGAGCTCCCCGGCCTCCGCTGAAAACGGTTTCAGGGAAGGGGGCAGGCAAATCGGCCAAGGATTCAGGATGCTGGGAATAGCTTCGGGAAAGGCATTTAAAGAATCGGGCAAGGCGGTAGGTGAAGCCTTCAAACGGGTAGGTAAAGCCACCGGACACGCATTCAAGCAAGCCGGGAACAGAGCCGGTCAGGCGTTCAAAGGAACATAACCGGCTGATTTCATATACGCAAAAGCGAACCGGTACACATATACCCACCAGCTCTCCTCGATCACTTGACCGGGAGGCACCACCACATTCAAGAAAGGAACAACATGCGTACAAAGTTGTTACTGGCAGCGTTACTGGCATCAGCACTGCTTGCATCCTCGCATCCGTCTCAGGCCCGTGATGGCTTTCCCGGCCCGCCCCTCCCCCCTGCCCCTCCTCTCCTGCCGCCTCCCCCACCAGGCCCACCTGGAGTGAATGTCAGCGTCAGCGGCTATCTCCCGGCGCCGCCGGGAGTGCATGTCTATGTGGACAGCGGACGCCCCTACTACGTTGAAAGAGAAAGGCGTATCTACCTGCAAAAAAAAGGACCGAAACACTACAAGTACAAGCACCTAAAACACGGACACGAGGACCATGGCCACAAACACGGTCATGGAAAGCACTAGGGGGGCTACAGATCCTAAACATGATTTCCTTGGAAATGACAAAAATGGGCGGAGAGTTCTGTAAAAAACCCTTCGCCCGTTTTTTGAAACAAAAAATGGCCTCTTGCGAAGGCCAAATTTTTGTCAATCATTACTTTCTTTTCAATCCATTCATAGTATCTGTATGATGTGTCAACTCCAGCAATAATGCATGACCGAACCCCTCGAACCTACTGAATTACAAGGTTATCTGCGACGACAGCTCCTTTCGCCACCGCCAGGGTCCCCTTAATTACCGAATATCCGCTTCTGCTTGAATAATCAGCATTGTAACCGCCAGTAATTTTGATTGTTTTAGTCGAGGAAGTCGTAATGCCTCCTGTGAGTGTGATTGCCTGGACCTGTATATTGCTGTTATTGACTGCGGAAGTATACGCAGTCTGCAATGTCGAATAGTAGGTACCTCCTCCAGCAATATGCACTGGTTTGAGAGTTGAAAAGGTGGCGGTGATAGCCGTGGTGGCATTTATGTCAACCGTGCAACTACTGCCACTTGTGCTGGTGCAACCACTCCAGGAACTAAAAAGTGAAAGGGAGCTTGAAGTATCACTGGGGGTGGCAAAGAGTGTTATCGAGGATCCGTTATCGACTTGGGCCGTGCAGGTTCCTGAGCTACATGCAATAGCGGAAGGATTACTGTTTACGTTACCTGAGCCGCTTCCGTTTATTGTCACCGAAACATTTGAAACCAGTGCGGGAACGAAAGCAATATTTGAATATGCGCTTTCCACTCCGGAAGCATCATATGCAGTTACTGCAAAGTAGTAGCTGTGGGCTGGATCGAGACCACTGATACTTGCCGAAGTCTGATTACTCACGTTAATAGGCGAGGCCCCCTGGGTGGCACCGGTTCCTTTAAATGGTTGGGTGGATGAATCTTGCTGATAATAGACTTTATATCCGGAAGATCCGGTACTGGGGTCCCACTGGAGAACCACGGTGCTGGCAAAACAGATGGATTGGCTGAGTACAAAAATGACGCTCGCACAAAAGATGTTAAAAAACAATCCGGGGTACATTATCTGCCTTTGGATTATTTTATATATAGTGCCCATTAATTCTCTCCTGTTACCCAGTTAGTAACAGCCCTATTCATTTGTGTTTCACCACACCCCCAGCTTGAATGAATAAAAACAGCCGGGCCCCATATACCTTTTGGTATTTCGGCGACCCGGCTGTCTCAGAGAGACCCTGTAGGCTTTCCGTCCCACCCTCACGGATGGTTTAGTATTATCGTGTACCTATATGTAGTTTTTTTTCTATTGCTTGCACAATAGAGCAATGAGCAACACATCGAATGTGACGCCTGTCACAATAATCGGCTTTAATCAGCAACAATTTGACTACGACTTTGCACAAACCCAGCAATCACTCTTTGGTATTATTTGACCTATGTCATAACAATTACGATAATTTTTCACTACCCTACGTATAAATTCGGGGGTGATGTCATGAACAATAACCAAGAAATCAACACGCAATGTGGGTACACGCATTTCAAAAAAAACTCAAGTCAAAACTGCACGCTTGAAATGCCAACCGATCCAGTCAACGCTGCCATCCCGGCGCTGCGTGAATATCCGAGCAGGCTTTTTGTCGAAACCACCACCCGCTGCAATCTCAGGTGTCAAATGTGTATGAAGCAGACCGCAGGCTCCTGCATCATCGACGGTGACATGCATCCGGATACGTTTGCAGCCCTCACACCGGCCCTCCCCCACATCGAAGCGCTGATTCTGAACGGTATTGGAGAGCCGCTGCTGCACTCCGGTCTGGAGAAGTTCATCCGGCACGCCAAGGCGTTGATGCCGGCTGACAGCTGGGTCGGCTTCCAGAGTAACGGACTCCTGATCACTCTGGCTCGAGCGCACTCCTTGGTGG